>JAGBQR010000026.1 GCA_017632775.1 Oscillospiraceae bacterium
TCCTGACAAACCGCCTTTTTCCCTTTTCCGGGTTTTACGGTGTCCATATGCGAGGAGAACAGCAGCGTCCTTCCCGGACAGGTCCCGGGGATCCGGGCAAAGAGATTCCCTGCCTCCTCTCCGTACTCTCTCAGCTTCTGCGGCGCGTCATCCTCCAGCACCTCCAGCCCGAGAGCGGAAAGCGATTTTTTCATATGATCCCGCATGGCTCCCTCATGAAAGGATTCCGCATCGATCGCCACCAGTGACAGGAATTCCCGTAACAGTCTATCTTTGCTGACCATTGTTCTTCTCCGTTTCTGTTCATCGCACATCCGTGTCTTTATCCTGTGCGGATGCGAACATTGTAATCCCGATCATTCTCTCTGTAAAGCTTTCTGTTGGCCTTGATGATTTTCTTCCGATATGCTATTTTATGTGTAAAGACAAAGAAATACTATCTGCAAAGGAAGGCGAAACGAATCATGGCTACTATCAGACGGATCGGTGTCCTGACAAGCGGAGGAGATGCTCCGGGAATGAATGCCGCCGTTCGTGCTGTTGTCCGGACAGCTCTTGCGAACGGAATCGAATGCGTAGGAATCCGCCGCGGATGGCAGGGGCTCATCAACAGTGATTTTATTCTTCTCAACCGCGACAGTGTCGGTCATATCCTTTCCCGGGGCGGCACCATGCTGTACACTGCCCGCAGCGAGGAATTTATGACCGAGGCAGGTCAGCGCAAGGCCGTCGCGACCTGCAAGATGCTCGGCATTGACGGGATCGTCGCCATCGGCGGAGACGGTACGTTCCGCGGCGCACTTGCTCTGTCCCGTCTGGGAATCCCGGTCGTCGGCGTCCCGGCCACAATCGATAACGACATCGGCTGCACGCACTATACCATCGGTTTCGATACCGCCTGCAACACGGCGATCGAATGCATCGACCGCCTTCGCGATACCATGCAGTCGCACGAGCGCTGTTCCATCGTGGAAGTCATGGGCAGAAATGCCGGTTTCCTTGCTCTGTATGTCGGGATCGCCGTCGGCGCCACTTCCGTTCTGGTTCCGGAACGTGAGGTGGATTTTCAGAAGGATGTCGTCGAGCGCATCCAGGATTCCCGTCTGGCCGGCAATACCCATTTCATGATCGTGGTGGCAGAAGGCGCCGGAAGTGCGGTCGAAGTAGGGAAAATGGTCCGTGATTCCGTCGGGATCGAACCTCGTGTAACGGTCCTGGGTCATATCCAGCGCGGCGGGACTCCCTCCGCACGCGACCGCGAAACGGCGACCCGCATGGGATACACCGCCGTGAACGCGCTTGCACAGGGTCGCGCAAACAGCATCATTGCGATCCAGGGAGGCGAGATCATGGAGATCCCCATAGAAGAAGCTCTTGAGATGAAAAAAAGTCTTCAGATGGAACGTTACCGCATCATGGAGGTCATGCAGCTCGGCGGAACTGCGAATCGCAGCAGCCTGTGAGCCTGATCAAAAAGAGAGCCTGCTTATTCAGAAGCAGGCTCTCTTTTTTCTTCTTATTTTTCCCGGAGCTCTCTGAAGAGTTTCTCATTCAGCTTCCGGTAGACCCGTCGGATCATCCACTCTTCCGAAGACGCTTCAGGAGCCTCTTCCAGTGAAAACCAGCGCACGGCAGAGTTCTCGCCCTCACAGGCGCGCAGCTCACTGTCCCCGTCTGCTTCCAGCAGATATGTGATGTTCATATGCAGGTGGCTGGACACATATGCGCTGTGCTTCTCATGTCCGTCCACGGTGAGGATCTCCAGGGAAAAAATCTTCTCCGATACCGGCCTCACCGAACGGACAGCGGTTTCCTCCATCGCCTCTTTTACAGCCACCGCCAGCAGATCCGTATTCCCATCCGCATGTCCCCCGGTCCAGGACCAGGAATCATAAATGTTATGATAACACAGCAGCACTTTTGTCCTCTCCCGGTTCACGATCCAGGAAGAAGCCGTCATATGCGCAAGCGTGTTTTCCCGGGAAAACGGTTTCTCCGCCGTATCCAGAAAATCCAGGATCGCCCGGCGGTCCCTTTCTTCCTGTTCATTCCATGGCCTGTAGTTTTCAATGTCGGTACGGATACTCATAACGTCTCCAGATATCCTTCTATATCAAAATCACAGGTTTCCTCGTTCGAGCGCAGATACAGGGGATGGTGCGGGTGGCCTTTCCGGGAACACTTTCCCGCCCGGAGCCATCGCGTATCGTGTTCCTTCCCGATTTTTACCATATCCCGCACACAATCCTTCAGCCAGGGTCTTTTTTCGATGATGGTCCCCCATGCAGCCCACACGGCCGGACGGACTCCCGGCTCCACTCCGGAGAGAATGTATTCGAAAGCCTTCATGTTCTCTTCATGCAGAAAAAGGTTCATCTCGCGGTCCATATCGTCCGGGTTCGTAGCCCGCTGCGCATAGACATTGAACATCATCCAGCCCCGGAAACCGTTTGCTCCTGCGATCCGTTCCACGGACTTCAGGGTATTGTCCAGATCGTCCGGCCGGGCAGTAGAGGGATTGATCCCGATGCAGATCAGGGGATCCGGCCCGCGGACTCCGAGGATATACCGGTATTCCGTGTAAAAATCCGGAACATAAAGCCACTTTTCCAGATCGTATCCCCCTGTCTTTCCCGAAGCGGCAAGCGCTTCTTCAAACGGAAGGACCGGGACATGCTGACTGTCCGACTGCGGGATATGCATTCCTATCTCCTCCATTCCGGAAGAAGACCCGCCGTATCCTGTGTTCAGGAATCGCTCCGGCGCAGATCTCCCCCGGTTTATATGCTGTCAGATCTTTTCGAGTTCGCGTTTCAAGGCTTCGGTCCTGTCCGTATCTTCCCAGCGGACATGGAGATCCTCACGCCCCATATGCCCGTAGGCTGCAAGCTTCCGGTAGATCGGACGACGGAGATCCAGATCGCGGATGATCGCCGTCGGTCTCAGGTCGAACACCCTCTCCACCGCTTTCTCCAGCCTGTCGTCTGAAACCGTTCCGGTCCCGAATGTCTCCACCAGAACCGAGACCGGCCTTGCGACACCGATGGCATAGGCAAGCTGCACCTGGCAGCGTTTTGCCAATCCGGCCGCCACGATATTCTTTGCCACATACCGGGCGGCATAAGCGGCAGAACGGTCCACCTTGGTCGGGTCCTTTCCCGAGAAAGCACCGCCGCCATGCGGCGCGCTCCCCCCATAGGTATCAACGATGATCTTTCTTCCGGTCAGTCCGGAATCCCCCTGCGGTCCGCCTATGACAAAGCGGCCCGTCGGATTCACGAGGATCCTGGTCTTTTCATCCAGCAATCCGGCCGGGACAACGGGCTTTACCACCTGCTCGACCATATCCTTCCGGATCTGTTCCAGTTCCGTTTCCGGGGCATGCTGGGTGGACACAACGATCGTGTCGATCCGGACAGGTCTGCGTTCCTCATCATATTCCACAGTCACCTGTGTCTTGCCGTCCGGACGGAGATATCCCAGAGACCCGTTCCGGCGCACTTCGGCCAGTCTCCGGGCAAGCCCGTGGGAAAGCGATATGGGCAGCGGCATGAGTTCCGGCGTCTCGTCGCACGCATAGCCGAACATCATACCCTGATCACCTGCCCCGTTCTGCAGTTCCGCATCCTCTCCGGTTTTGTTCTCCATCGCGCGGTCAACGCCCATGGCGATATCTCCGGACTGTTCATCGATATTCGTGATGATCCCGCACGTATCACAGTCAAAACCATATTTGGCCCGATCATACCCGATCTCACGGATGACTTCCCGGGCAATTTTCGGGATATCCACATAGCAGCTGGTGGTAATCTCACCCATGATATGGACCAATCCCGTGGATACTGTAGTTTCACAGGCTACACGGCCGTCCGGATCCTCCGCCAGGATCGCATCGAGGATGGCATCGGAGATCTGGTCGCATATTTTGTCCGGATGCCCCTCCGTTACGGATTCACTTGTAAACAGATAATGACTCATGCTTCCTCCTGTATGTTTCTGAACAAAAAAGCCCCGCCGGCCGGCGGGGCAAAAAGTCAGGGACTGATTCCTCATCTTTCGTTTCACCGCCGGATTTGGCACCTTGCATGTGCAGGTTGCCGGGCTTCACAGGGCCGTTCCCTCCACCTCTCTTGATAAGGCGTGTTCAGTTTTTGAATAACGGCATTATTATATCAAGGAAAACCCTTCTGTCAAGTCTTTTCGGTGTTACCAGCAGAGGTCGACCGCACTTCCTGTGATGTCATTCTTCCCCTCTCCATATTCATCCACCGTGTACCACGCAGACGTTGCCGTATGTTCGTCCCCGTCCAGTTTCACGACTTCATATAGATGGATGGTAAGACTCCCGTCCTCATTTTCCGTTACATCGCACTCCGGAGGGAAAAAGCCGGTGTTCCGGAAATAATAGATCTGTGCCCATCGGGCAAGTTCGCCCTCTTCATATGGTCCGGGCTCCACAGGGAGGGGAAAAAGATGAGGTTCCAGAAGATAGATTCCCGTGAGGATATTATCCTCTGTGCCTCCGGCCAGCGTTTTTTCGTTCCTTTCTACATTCATAAGGATAGCTCCCTGGACTTCCGTGAGCGTAAATGACTTGAACCACCTGGAAACATTGTTTCCTTTACTGTCATAAATACGCCTGATCCGGATGCTGTATTCACTTTCCGGTTCTGCGGAGGAAGCATCGAGAATGAATACTTCCTCATAGTACTCCGGTTCTCCGGAACGGAACATTGCATGCAGTTCCAGTTCCTCTCTGTTGAAATCCAGCCAGTACTTCAACAATCCGTCCTCATTGTAGAATTCAAAAAGCCCTCCTACCCCCACCGGGCACATGGTGTATGCTCCGGTAAGGATATTGTCGTCTCCGCCGCCGGCAAGTGTGCTGTTTTCCCGCCGGACCACCATGGTAATCTCCCCGTCATCCAGCCGGATGGAAAGCCTTTCGAACCAGTCTGAGACATCGTTCCCTTCCTGATCGTATACATCATGGAATGCAACCGTGTTCCCGAGGATCTCGGCGGCGGACAGATCCAGAATAAATGCGCGCTCATAGAAAGTCGGTTCTCCGGAGCGGAAAAAGCAGTGCAGCACCGGATCATCCGCAATCATGCCTGTGAAATCCAGCCAGTATTTCGGCATGCCGTCCTCCTGGCAGAAGAGATATCCCTCCGCAAGGTCCATCTCATCGCTCAGCGCAGCCAGTTCATCTGATCCTTCCGTGAGAAATTCGGAGCCGGCCACCACTTCGTCAAGCATGCTTCCGATCGTCATATTCCTCTCTTCCACCTCTTTGGAGGCGAACATATAGATCCATTCTCCGTTCTCCGTGAAGATACGCCGGTCCTTCACCGCATATCCGCTCACGGTATAGCCGTAATCGATCTCCCAGCAGGTTTTGCTGCCGATGATCCGTTCCCGGGCTTCTTCCGTTATCTGCAGGTCCCTGTACTGCTTCTGCATCATCGGGGTGAAATCCTCCAGGATCTTCGCGACCGATTCATAATGGTACGCCACTACCATCACATAGGGGATCGATCCCGTTTTCTGTGCATAGATATAGTACGAGTTTCCGTTCATCGCTGCCGTCGTTCCCTCAGGGACCTCGATCCGGATCCCCCAGTCGGCAAGCGTATCATAGTTCCCCCCGTCCGCATATCCGAACGGAGCGAACAGCAGCGCAAGAATCAGCAGAACACACACCGCTGCCGCTCTCTTCATATCCTTTCTCCTTTCGAAAACCGTCATTCTGTCTTTTCCGGACTTCCCGGCAGCGATCTCATTTACATCAGCGGCGCGAGAAAACGCAGCAAACCGCCGAAAAAGCGGTATCCCTTCTCTTTCTTCACCGTCTCTTCGGTCACCTCCCGGCATCGGGAGAGCGTTTCCTGAAAATCCTGTTCGATATCCGGGATGCAGTCTGTTTTATAAAGATACGAAGCACACTCGAAGTGATGGTACAGGCTCCGGTAATCCAGATTGATCGTTCCTGTCACGGCCTTACAGCCGTCGCTGACGAACACCTTGGCATGGACGAAGCCCGGTGTGTATTCGTATATCTTCACACCTGCGCCGAGCAGATCCCGGTAATGCGCCTTGGCAAGAGAATAGGCAAGTTTTTTGTCCGGGACGCCGGGCAGGATAAGCTTCACGTCGATTCCCCTCTGGGCCGCATACTGCAGGGCAGTCTGCATCTCACCGTCCAGGATCAGATAAGGCGTCATGATGTGCACATAAGAATTGGCCCGGTAAAGCATGTCCATATACACCGTTTCGCCGGCTTTGTCGCGGTCCAGCGGACTGTCTCCGTAGGGCATCACATAGCCGGAAGGATGCTCCGTCTGCACCGGGACCCCATCCATGAAGGGAACGAAGGCGGGCTCTTCCTCATCGATATTCCACATCTGCAGAAACAGCAGTGTAAAGCTCCGCACGGCATCGCCCTTCATCATAAGGGCCACGTCCTTCCAATGACCGAAGAGTTCTTTGCGGTTTATGTATTCATCCGCCAGATTCACCCCTCCGTTGAAGGCCACCTTCCCGTCGATCACCAGGATCTTGCGATGGTCCCGGTAATTGTAGTGAGAAGAGACAAAAGCCCGGATCGGTGAGAACGTCTTGGCTTTGATGCCGTGTTCACGCAGCCGGTTCAGATAGTCGGCAGGGAGTTTCGACAGTTCGCACATCCCGTCATACATCACCCTCACGTCCACACCCGCCTGTGCCTTTTCCATCAGGATCTTCAGGATCTCGCCCCACATGTATCCCTCTTCGATGATGAAATACTCCATAAAGATGTATTTCTCGGCCTTTTTCAGCTCCTCCAGCATTGCGGCAAACTTGGCCTCACCGGAAGGGAAATAGATGACCTCGGTGTTTTCGTATACCGGGAAACATCCTCCCCGGTTCAGATACGTGCACAGATCATCGGTACCGGAGCCGTCGGTCCGGAGCTTTTCGAACGTTTCTTCATCCTGCCTGATCATATCTCTTGACCGTTCGATCATGCTGTCCACGCGCCGGCTCAGTTTCCGGTTCCCCACGTTGCTCTGCGTGAACCAGTAGAAGATCGCACCGGGGACCGGCAGCAGCGCAATCAGAAACATCCAGCTGAGCTTGGCAGATGAATCCATGCTGCTGTTGAAAAGATACAGCACCATCATCAGTGAGAACAGCGCCAGAACGATGTGGAACCAGCGGAAATAGCTGTTCAGCCAGAGATAAAAGCCGACCATCAGCGCCACCTGCAGCAGCAGCAGCACCAGAATGATCAGAAAACGGCTGAATATCAGCGGCAGGATCCCTTTTCTCTTCGGCTTCGCCAGACGGAACACGTCGGTTTTCTCCATGCATGATCTCCTCTGCTTTGATTTCTGTTTTTTCATACTATACCTGTTCTTCCCGCCTGTGTCCATACCATACGCAGATCGAGCCGGACATCGTTCAAACATTTTTCATTTATCCGTAGGCTTCTCCGCTTCTTTGTGGTATGATTGGAAAAACTGCTGTGCTGCTGCGCGAAAGGAGATCCCGTCATGCCTTTTCAGATCGTACGCAATGACATTACGAGGATGCACGTCGATGCTATCGTGAACGCCGCCAATTCTTCCCTTCTCGGCGGAGGCGGTGTGGACGGAGCGATCCACCGGGCTGCCGGTCCCGAACTTCTCGAGGAATGCCGGACTCTCAACGGTTGCGGAACCGGGCAGGCCAAAATCACCAAAGGCTATGCTCTTCCCTGCAGATATGTGATCCATACGGTCGGGCCCCGCTGGAAAGGCGGATCACGAGGCGAAAAGGAGCTTCTTATCTCCTGCTACCGCAGCAGTCTGGAACTTGCAGAAGAATACGGCTGTGAAACCGTTGCTTTCCCGCTTATCTCCTCCGGTGCCTACGGGTATCCGAAAGAGGAAGCCATGAATGTGGCTGTCGACACCATCACTTCATTTCTTTCCGGCGACCATGAGATGACCGTCATCCTGGTTGTCTTCGGACGTACGGATACAGCGCTCGGCCAGAAAATCTCCGCAGACCTGCGGGAGTACATCGATGACCGCTACGCTGAAGACCACCGGGATAAACGCAATGCGCGCCGTCCGGATGCGGAAGAAGCTGTCTTTTTCTCTGCTTCCGACTATGCGGTCCACGATATACCTCTCGCAGCCCCTGCTCCGCTGACCGCATCGTCGCTGGAGAACAGAGTGGCGGACCTGGATGAGAGTTTTCAGCAGATGCTTCTGCGCATGATCGACGAACGCGGCATGACTGATGCGCAATGCTACAAGAAAGCCAACATCGACCGGAAACTCTTCTCAAAGATCCGCGGAGACGTTCGCTACAGGCCCAGCAAGGCAACTGCGATCGCCTTTGCCATTGCACTGGAACTGAATCTTCCGGAGACGGAAGCTTTTCTTCGCTCCGCCGGTTTCGCGCTCTCCCGCAGTGTCGTTTTTGACATTATCGTGCAGTATTTCATCGAGCGCGGGAACTATGATATCAATGAGATCAACCTTGCTCTGTTCGACTATGACCAGAGCCTGCTCGGTGTGTAAAACTGTCGCCTGCAGGGCGACCACTTAAGCGGGAAAATCTCCTATACTGCAGATGAAAAAACAGTACAGGAGGTTTTATCATGCAGAACAACATCAGTGAACTCGTATTCATTCTTGACCGGAGCGGATCCATGCACGGGCTGGAGGCAGACACAATAGGCGGCTTCAACTCCACGATCGAAAAGCAGAAAGCTGTGGGCGGAACATGCTATGTGACGACGGTTCTCTTTGATGACCGTTTTGAACGCATCCATGATCGGACAGAGCTGCAGAAGATCGTTCCGATGAGTGAAAAGGAGTATTCTGTCCGGGGATGCACCGCGCTTCTGGATGCCCTTGGAAGTACGATCCGTCACATCGCATCGATCCACCGTTATGCGCGGCCGGAAGATGTTCCTGCCCACACCACCTTTGTCATCATGACCGACGGCATGGAGAACGCGAGCCGTCACTACAGCAGCGATGAAGTCAAAGCGATGATCGAACACGAACGGGAGAAGTACGGCTGGGAGTTCCTTTTCCTCGCAGCGAACATCGACGCTGTGGAAAGCGCTGCCCGGATAGGGATCCGCAGAGATCGCGCCGTGGACTATCTGGCCGATGCGGAGGGAACTTCCCTTGCCTATGAAACCGTTGCCGATGCGGTCTGCGCCCAGCGGCTCGGCGCTCCCATCCGTGCAGACTGGAGCCGGCGCGTTGCGGAAAACACAAAAAGAAGAAAAAAGACCTGATTCCTCGGAGAACACACTGAAACGCAGGAAGAGCGGCATGGTTTTTCCATGCCGCTCTTCCTGCTGTCCTTTTCAGGAATCGTATGCCAGTCTCATCCGGAACACCGGTTTTTCTCCCTCTCCTGCAAGGAGGAAACCGTCCTCCCGCTTCTGCCAGCGCAGAAGGAGCTTCTCCCCGAAGGGGGCTTCGTTTGTATATTCTGTTTCGATCCTTCTCAGGACCCGTCCTTCAGCGGCTGCGCCGAGGCAATCCTCCGCAAGGTCGAAATAGCGGGTATTGTTCATATGCCCGTTCAGGTCCACAAAGCTGTAAGGGACTGTAAAAATCTGCTCGGCTTCCGCTTCCGGCTTCGGGATGCTTCCGGGAAGAGCGATTTTTTCCCCTCCGGATTCTCCGGGGATCCGGATCCCGTATTTTTCCGGAAAAATCACCTTTCGGCTCTTCGCGTCAACCAGGCTCCAGAGCGCGCTCGCACGAATCAGGATCTCCCCCTCCGCAGTCTCCACCGTATAGTAGCGGGGAAAGAGAAGGTGCATTGTTTCCCCCGGCCAGCTTTTCAGGCAGATATCCTCATCGTACTCCGGCATACGGATGATCTCCGCCCGCTGCATCAGCAGCACCCACAGCAGACCGCGGTCCAGAGTCTTCTCCCGGCCCATGCCGAGCTGTTCGGTGTGCCGGATCGAGGCTTCCTGAAACAGTTCAAACAATCTCGATGTCCGCAGACGCCGGAACATGTCTACGTCCTTGCTTTTCAGCGTAAGGCTTTCTTCCAGCACGCTCATGTCCTGTCCGGCAGCCGTTTATAAATGGCGTTCACAACATCTCCCAATGTCTGCAGCTTCTGCCACTGACGCTCCGGGATGCGGATATCAAAGAAGGCCTCCAGCTTGCAGATCACAAGCACAAACCCCATGGAATCTATGGCTGTTTCGGTGTTGATCACGCTGTCTTCCTGCAGATCCAGCTCCCGCATGTCGGGAAAACAGTCAAAGATCACGCTCTTGGTTTTTTCCAATACTTCCTGTCTGGTCATTATTCCATACTCACTTTCCGCTGGATCTCCCAGCGTTTTATTTTACCCGTAGCTGTACGGGGCAGTGGTTCCGCCGCAAAGAGGATGTCCGTGATCTGCTGACCGCGCGGGAGTTCCTCCTGAAATGCCTGCAGCTTTTTCATCAGTTCTCCCTTCTCCGCTTCTCCGGAATACACAAGCACAGGCCGTCCATTACGCAGTATCACGGCCAGATCTGCATGCCCGAGCGCCGCGATGACCTGTCCCTCATACTCCGGAACAAAGATCTTCGTGCCGTCCGAAAGAACAAGGATGTCCTTTTTCCGCCCTGTGATATGGAGTTTTCCATCCGGATCGAAACGGCCAAGGTCTCCTGTGTGCAGGATCCCGTCCTTCAGCACTTCCTCTGTGTGCTCCGGCCACTTGTAATATCCCTTCATCATGCATGTAGGGGCTTCGATCAGGATCTCTCCGTCCTCCGCCAGAGTGATCGTGTCATCCGGACAGATCTCCATGGCGAAGGGGTCCCCTTCCACGCTGATGGCCACCCCGGAACTGGTCTCCGTAAGGCCATATCCGAAGCAAACCCGGATACCGAGCGCTGAAGCAGCATCAAGCAGCTGACGCGGACAGTCCCCGGCTCCTACCAGGATCAGCTTCAGTTCCGGATTGATGCATTTCTGTTTCAGCAGGAAACCCAGCAGCAGAGGAACAACAGAGACAGCCGTTGGCCTGTAGAATTCGCAGTCATCCAGGTAGTGTCTGGCGCCTCTGCCCAGTGCGACACATGCGCCGTTGCTCAGTCCCCAGAGCAGTCCGCACACAAAGCCGAAAACATGTCCAAGGGGGAGAAGGCAGAGAAGCGTATCCTCCGGTGTGAGCGGAAGCTTTGCGGAACCATTGTAGGCGCTCTGACACAGGCTGTAATCCGTGAGCACCACGGCTTTGGAACGCGCGGTGGTCCCTGAAGTGAAAAAGAGGATCTTTCCTTTCCCGTCTGAAACTCCTTCTGTCAGGAACATCCGGAGTTCTTCGCATAGATCCGGATCACCCCACAGAACATCGATATCCGTATAGGAAAGCAGGCCGCGCAGAATCGCAGAAGGCGCATTGGCATCCAGCATCACGATCTGCATCCCTGCCAGATTCGCCGCAAAGATTTCGATCACACAGGAAAGACTCCCGTCCGAGAGGATCCCCATACAGGTCTTTCCGCTCTGTTTCAGTTCTTTCGCCCGGTCTGTAACTCTTTCCAGAAGCTCCGTAAACCCTACGGTCTCTTTTTCATAGCGCAGCGCGGGAGCATCCCCGAATGTCTCCGCGCAGACGCGAAGCATCCTTTCAAAACCGTCGAAGCGCAACGGGCATCCCTCCATCCACGAACTTTTTTGATCTGTATCCCTTTATCATATTATATCATATCCCACACGCAAGGTGAAGAAGAGCTTTGTATAAGATTGATATTTTTTCCGGGTTGGTTTTCGAATAATTTTAGTGACTTTTACACAATTCTGATGTATAATTCTTCTGTCCGAAACGGAAAAGGCCGTCTGTTACAGCGGCCGGAAATTTATGTTCTGGAGGAAAAGGAATGGATAAAAACATTCGCATCGCCATTATCGGCGGCGGCCCTGCCGGGCTGAGCGCAGGAATGTATCTTGAGCAGAAAGGGTATGAGAACTACACCATTTTCGAACGTCTCGACCGTGTGGGCGGCAAATGCTGGTCTCCGCACTACAACGGAAGACGGTATGAGATGGGCGCGATCATGGGCGTCCCGTCCTACTATGCGGTGGAAGATGTGGAGAAATTCTGCGGGATCACCCACGACGGCCCGAAACTCAACCGCAATTACAAAAACAAGGACGGCAAAGTCATCGAGCCCTTCGAGCCGAAGAAAAACATCCTGAAGATCCCCCGTCTGCTGAAAATGAAAAAGCAGATGAAGAAGTTCGGCGAGCTGCTCGAAACCAAATACAAAGGTTACGATGTCAACGGACACCGCGGCGTGGCGGAAGGCCGCTACGACGGCTATGCCGTGACACCCGGACGCGAGAGAATCGAAGGAGAGAACCCCAATCTGAAAGACCTGGCACTCCCGTTCTCCGAATTCTGCAAAAAGAATGGCGTCGAGCTTGTTCAGGACATCTGGATCGGACCTTTCACTTCCTTCGGCTACGGCTATTTTGATGAGATCCCCGCAGGTTATGTCCTGAAATACCTTGATTTCCAGACCACGATGAACTTCGTTAAGGTCAATCTCTGGACCTGGAAGGAAGGCACGCAGTACATCTGGGAGCAGCTGAACGACCACCTGAAGAATCCTGCGCGTCTGAACTCCGCGATCGAGTCTGTCGAGCGCAGGGACGGCAAGGTATTCATCAAGGTAAACGGTGAAGTCGAAGAGTTCGATAAGGTCATCGTCACCGCTCCTCTGTATATCCCCAACAAGCGCACGGACGGACAGAAGGGCATGGTCGAGTACTTTGATACCCGTGACGATGAGATGGCTCTCTTCTCCAAGATCGACTACGAGCGCTACGACGTGCAGGCCGTTCTCACCAAGCCCGAAGATCATCCGGAGATCTCCTACTATGTGTTTGACAACATGGTTCCCGAGAAACTCGGTCACCTGATGGTCTATTACCGCCGCTGGAAGGACCAGATCGACCAGGTCATCACCACCTATGCTCTCCGCAAGCATAAGAATAAGGAAGAGGTCCCCTATGAGACCTGCAAGCAGATGGTGCTGGACGATCTCAAGGTCATGAAGAATCCCGCGAAAGAAGTCATCAACGAGTGGTCCGTATACTATTTCCCCCATGTCTTCAGCGATGACTATGCATCCGGCTGGTACGACAAAGTCGAAGCCATGCAGGGCAAGTACGACACGTATTATGCCGGCGAGATCATGTCTTTCGGAGATATGGACGAGACAGCCGAGTATTCCCGCGAACTCGTGGAACGCTTCTTCTGATCGGAATCAATTTTCGGGGTCGGTTTCGATACCGGCCCCGGTTTTTTGAAAGGAATATCGCATGAAATTTTACAAAGACCATTATGACGTCGTCATCATCGGCGGCGCACTGGCCGGCATGTCCGCGTGTCTGCAGCTGCAGGCCTGGGGCATCAAGGACATCCTGATCCTTGAAAAGCACAACATGCCCGGCGGTCTGGCCACGGACTTTGTGCGCAACGGATTTGAAATCGAGGCGACCCTCCATGAGATGATGTCCATCGGCCAGCCGGGCAAACGCCTGAAAGTCGGACAGTTCTTCGACGACATGGGCGTCAACATCGACTGGCTGCCCGTCAACGAGTGCTATCGCGTGGCTCTCCCGAACTCCGGCATCGATAAGATCCTCCATCACGATTATGATGACAGCTATACGACCGTGGCAAAAGAAGTTGATGAAGTCTGCCCGGGAACCTATGAGAAGGTGCATGAGCTCATGCTCCTCTGCCGCCGGGTATACGACAGCATGAACATCCTCTCGGTCAATCCCATGAGCAAGGTCCAGATGCTTCTCAAGCATCCTGATTTTGTCAAGACCGTCGGCTATACGGCCACCGAGGTCATCAACACCTTCAACCTTCCGAAGAAGGCTGTCGAGATGCTGACTCCCTACTGGATCTATGTGGGCAACCGCATGGATGACCTGCCTTTCACGATCTACGCCTTCCTCATGGCTGACTATTTTACCGGCTCCTATGTCTGCCGCGGGTTCAGCCATGAGATGAGCATGAAACTTCAGGCCAAGTGCGAAGAGCAGGGCGCGCAGTATGAATTCAACCAGGAAGTGGAAAAGATCCTGGTGAAAGACGGAAAGGTATACGGTGTCCGGACCGCACGCGGAGATGAGATCCACTGCGACTATGTGATCTCCGGACCGTATCCCAACCGGGTCTACACTCAGATGATCGAGCCGCTCAGCGAAGTGCCCGAAGGCGCCGTCCGCATGATCAACAACCGCAAGCTCGCTCTCGTCCCGGTCTCCGTCATCATGGTACTGGAAGGCACTCCGGAAGAAAACGGGATCACGAACTACTCCACTTTCTCCGGCACCACCATGGATACCAACAAGATCTGGGACAATATCCAGAACATTACAGAGCCCTACAACTTCGTCACCACCATCTGCCTGAACTACGCCAACCCCACGCTCCCGCAGGACCACACCCAGCTTTCCATCACGGCTCTGGTTCCTTCCAAGCCTTTTGAAGATGTAAAGCCTGAGGAATATTTCGATCTGAAACGCCGTCTGGCAAATGAAATGATCGAGGAGTGTCTGCGGGTCACCAAAGTCGACTTCCGTCCCCGCATCACAGAAATCGAAATCACCACACCCATGACGGTCTCCCATTATGTGGGTGCCTGGAAGGGCAATATCTACGGATATCTGCACTCCATGGAAGACCATGCGGTCGCCCGTCTGCAGATGAAGGAAAAGGATCACTTTATTGAAGGCCTTGAATTCGCCGGCGCCCACGGCATGTCCGGTGACGGCATGGGACCGCAGATCACCAACGGCCGCGCTGCCGCAAAGGCTGTTCGGGAAGATCTTGAGAAAAAGAAGGAGGCTGCGAAGAAATGAGCATCAAAGTAAAAGGTTTTCTGAAAGACGTCGGCGGAGCCTCCCGTGTGACAAAACTGAGAGAGGAGAACTTTGCCAAAGGATCCGCTGTTCCCGATCCCAGAGATCCCATTCGTGAAGTAGCCGATCTTCTGCATCCGGAACACATGATTTTCAAAGTCGTGGATATCCGGGAAGCTTCTCCCACCTCCCGCATCTTCCGCTTTGAAAGCGCCGACGGGCACATTCCTCCCTTCCAGAGCGGCCAGTATGTGAACTTCCGCCTTAAAATCGGCGAGAGCGTACTCTCCCGTCCCTATACGATTTCTTCCGCACCGTACGAGGCGCTCGGTGAGCACCCCTTCTTTGAGATCACGGTCCGCCGTAACGTTCCCTATCTGGTTCCCGATTACCTTTTCGAGAATGTGAAAGTGGGCGATGAGCTGCAGGGAGCGCTCCCCTTTGGCTTTTTCTATTGGGAGCCCATGCGTGATTCAAAGGAGATCGTGGCGCTGGCCGGCGGTTCCGGGATCACCCCCTTCCATTCCATGGCCAAAGAAATCGCGTATGGAAAAATGAAGGGCTGCAAGCTCACCATCCTGTATGGATCCGTAAAAGCCAATGATATCGTTCTCAAGGACGATCTGGCAAAGATCGAAGCCGCATGCCCGGATATAAAAGTGGTCCATGTCCTCTCGGACGAGCCGGACTGGCCGGGGGAGAAGGGTTTTATCAGCCGCGAGATCATTGAGAAGTACTCCTCTCCCGACTGCACCTACATGTTCTGCGGACCTCTTGCGATGTTCACCTTCGTGAAGAAAGCCCTGGATGGAATGGGGATCACCTCCCGCCGTTTCCGCCACGATGTGGTGAACAACCCTGCGGACGTTTCCACCCTGCCGGGTTACCCCAAAGGGACTGAAACGAAAACCTTCCAGATCACCGTGCTGCGCGGAATCCACGAGGACGTGATCGAAGCCCGGGCTTCCGAACCTGTCGCCGTTGCTCTGGAGAGGGCCGGTATCCCCATCGACACACACTGCCGCAACGGTGAATGCGGTTTCTGCCGCAGCCATCTTCTTGAAGGAGAGATCTTCGTCTCTCCGATCGGAGACGGTCGCCGTCGCATGGACAAGGAGATGGGCTGGTTCCATGCCTGCTCCTCCTGGCCGCTCACAGATCTGAAAATCAAGATCCCCATCATGTAATAAAGCAAAAAACAGACCTTCCTTTTCCGGGAAGGTCTGTTTTTTGCTTTATATGTTCCGGAAACACTGTTCATTGAGAAAGCAGCCGTTCTCCGTCGCATCCCGGAGGCAGCACCTCCAGCTCCACCGGCAGGCCGGCAAGCGCCTTTCCAACTGTCTCCGCAGCGATCACCGGGGTGTTGTTTTCCCGGCTGAGATGCGCCAGAAAAATCCGTTCCGTTCCGTTTCCTGCGAAAAAGGCCGCTGCTTCCGCGCAGGCATCGTTGGAGAGATGCCCGTTCTCCGAAAGGATCCTCCTTTTCAGCGCATAGGGATACGGTCCGTTTCTGAGCATCTCCACATCATGGTTTGCCTCCAGCACAAGACTGTCCACTCCAAGAAGCGTTTCCCGGATCTCCTCCGTCATACAGCCCAGGTCGGTAGCATATCCGAAACTCCCTCCCGGACTGTCGATCCGGAATCCGATGCTTCCCGGACAGTCATGCGAAGTTTCGAACGCGGTAACCCGGATATCCGCTGTGATCTCCACCGCTCTGCCGGGAGGCAGGATCCGGGGAGAATAGGAAAACAGTTTTGCACCGGACACCTCGCTCATGAACAGCGGGCACGTAAGTTTTTTGCTGCAGACCGGGAGTCCTTTGATGTGATCCGTATGCGTGTGCGTTATGAGCACCGCATCCAGTTCCTCCAGCGCGGTACCGGCTCTGCGCAGTCCCGCACTGACGGTCCGGGCGGAAAGGCCAAGATCGATCAGTATTCTTTTTCCGTTTATTTCCAGATAGAAGCAGTTTCCCCCGGAACCGCTCCCGATTGAGAGCCCTCTGATCATATTCTCCTTCCGCCTGTTTCGCATTTCATATCCGCCTATACGATCTCAACAAAAAAGAGCCCTTTCCAGGCTCTTTTTCCGCACGCGGTCTGTTTGTGCGTCCGCGCAGGGATCAGCCGTGCTGCCCGTCCTCAAAATCATTTATCAGAAAGATGCTTCCGCGTACCGCAGTGACCACGCAGGTCTTGAAATACATCACATAGCTCGTACTGTAGTTCCCGAAAGCCCAGATCTCGGTCCGGTCCCCTTTAGGCCAGAACACCAGATCCTCCTCGATATCCACGACTTCCACCTTGTTCTCCGTACCGGTGTAGTTCAGCGTCTCGAAATCGATATGGAAACTGCCTTCTTTGACCACGCCCTCCGCCTTGAAATTGACCTGGAGCGTGTCTTTGTAGTCCGGGAGATTCGCCGCTTTATATCCGTCCTTCAGCTTATATCCGTAGAGGATCTGCATGGACGTCGTTTCTCCGTTATCGTTTTTTGTGGGACTCCGAAACTCATGATACTCGAAATAGTCGAAAAAGTTGTCCATCGTCATCCGGATCTCAACAACGGAGGATTTTTTTCCGGAAGTCAGCGCCGTATTCCCGGACCCGTTTTTCCTTCCGGATCCGCATCCGGCCAGCCCCAGAAAAATCACCGTGATCAGGATCGCCGCGATCATCCTTTTCATCCAAACGGTCTCCTCCTTTTGTCTTTTGCTGTATTTTAGCACGTTCCTTTCCCTGCCGCAACTCTTTCCGGCCCCCCTTCCCGGGCCTCTCATCTTTTTCACTTGTGTGAACGCCTTTACCGTACTATAATACTACTCGATCCTATTCTGGATCACCGCTGTTTTTTACAGATTTGTACAGGCAGGTGTTGCACATGACTGTTCTCCGCTATATCGTCACAATCTATATCGCGTATCTGTGCGGCTCCGTAAGCTTTTCCATCATGATCTCCACACTGTTCCACAAAGTGGACATCCGGAAACGCGGCAGCGGTAACGCAGGCGCTACGAACATGGCCCGGTCCTTTGGACTCGGTGCCGGTCTCGGCACGCTCTTCGGAGACATGGTCAAAGCTGCGATCGCCCTGCTGGCAGGCTATTTCATTCTCGGCGTAATCGGGATGTGCATTGCAGGCTGTGCCTGTCTGCTCGGGCACTGCTGGCCCCTCTTTTATGATTTCCGCGGTGGAAAGGGGATCTCGGTCGGTGTGGTCATCGCCCTGTCCATCAGCTGGAAACTCCTTGCTATCATTGCGGCCGTGTTCTTCCTTGTGGCCGTGCTTACCAGAAAAGTCTCGGCAGGTTCCATCGCTGCAGCACTGACTATGGGGGTTCTCGGTTTCTTCATGCCGGTCCCGCTCTCTCTGCAGCTGCTTTCCCTGTTCGCATCCATTCTGGTCCTGATCCGCCACATACCCAACATGATTCGTCTGGTCAAAGGGGAGGAACCGGATTTCCGTCTTCCCTCTTCCAAAAAATAGATTTCAATGAGGGCCGGGTCTTCCCGGTCCTTTTTTCCGGCTTGACCAAACTGCTTTGAAAGGATACAATCAAACCAATTCTTATCCGAACTGAGGATGTTTTATGAAATTCCGCCTCTATACGGCGATCGTGCTCCTGCTTGTTCTCGCCTGTCTGGCAGCAGCCTGCGGCGAGGCAGCTGCGCCTGCGGAAACTCCGCTGCAGACCCCCGCCCCGACCGCATCGGCACAGGGCGGCAGTTCCATTCCTGTTCCCGCGGTTTTTCCCGCTCCTTCCCCCACGCAGACTCCGCTTCCCACCGTGAAGCTCGAGCCTGCCCTTACCGCACCACCGACTCCCACCCCCACACCGATCCCCACGCTTGGGCCGTATTACGAGCCGACGGTGCGGAAGAGCCCCTGGCCGGAAGTCTGCATCGAGGGAAGCACGATCTATTTCACCGCGTTTGCGGACAACTGCCTCTCTTACCGCTGGCAGCTGGAAAAGGATCATCTTATCCTGGACTGGGCAGACATGACCTCCACCTTTGAGGGAATGATCGCCGCCGGGATCAACGAAAGCTATCTGGTTCTGGGCAATGTTCCTCTTTCCCTGGACGGCTGGAGTGTGCGCTGCGCTTTCATCGGCAGCGGCAATGCCACGGTCTACTCCCAGAGTGCGCTCATCACAGTGGAAGAACGTACCGTGAAGATCCATGGAAAGGACCGCAAGACTGTCAAAGGCACAGGCAATGTTTCGGCTTTCGGAGCCGTGATCGATTTTGAAGGGGAGCTCTGGTGGATCGTTGAGGAATATGCCGGTCAAACCTTCAGCCTCCGCAAAAACGATGCGGATCCCGAACTCGGCATCGAGGAGGTCACCTTCTCCGTAGAAGAGGACGGCTCCGTTCTTCTGGTCATCGACGGGACGATCTATCGAGGGACGGTCTCCCCCGAACGTCTCGGAGGTTTTTCTGCCTCTGCCGTCGTATCAGAGGAAAACTCCGGAGAAGAGAAGACCATCTTCTTTGATTACACGGCTCAAAGCCAGCGCTGGGAGACCTATGAGCAGATCTACCTGACCATACAGCTCGACTTCCCGGTCGAGCCGGACATCCCGGACGTTTCCGGGGAAGAAGAGACCCCGGTTCCCGAAACGGATACAGCAGCCCCGGAAGAAGACCTTCCGGACGAAACGGTCCCGGAGGATCACACCGGTTTCCCGGACGGACCCGCTGAAGAGGTCCCCGTGGAGACGGAACCGCGGATCGTGGACCTGCTCCTCACCCGTGACCGGTGACCATGCTGACAGTCCTGCAGGGAACGACCTTTCCTGCAGGCTTTTTTCCGGTTTCTCAGCTCAGTTCACAGTTCATTCACTGATTCCCGCCTGCGCTGTGGGATAATCCGGTTGTTCTGATCAAGACATAAATACGCATAAGGTTGCGTTTCCCGTATTCTCCCGGCTCCTGCCGGGAATCCATCGGAGGTCCCTATGAAAAAAATCGCTGCACTCCTTATCACCTGTTCTCTTGCCCTTTCCCTGCTGACCGCCTGCGGCGCGGAATCCTCGGAAACCGTCGCTGTCCGGAAGGTACGGGATATCGTTTCGGAGGGTTCCATCGCCCTTGTGAGCCGCTATGCCGGGATCGTCGTTTCGGGAGAGAGCGCTGAAATCAAAAAGGACGCCGACATGAAGATCCTCACCGTAAATGTTTCCGAGGGGGATATGGTCAAAAAAGGAGACGTGCTCTTCTCCTATGACACCGAAGCCATGCAGCTGAAGATGGAGAAACTGCATCTGGAATATGAGGAGCTCCAGAACAAAAAGGCCTCTGCCGAGGAAAACATTCCCGTTATCCAGAAAAAACTGCGCTACGCCAATGCGACCGACCAGCTCGGCTACAATCTCCAGATCCAGACCCTTGAAGCGGACATCCTCGAATCGACTTACAACATGAGCATCAAGGAACGGGAGATCGCCGCTCTGGAGTCCGCCATGGAGAACGTGGACGTTACCGCCCCGATCGCCGGACGGGTCATGAGCGTGCATGATTCGGACGATCCAGCTGGAACAAACAACCCCGTGATGCCGGAAGGGCAAGGCGCATCGGGAACCGATGCCTTTATCACGATCACGGATGTCGGAACCTATCGCATCAAAGGTACGATCAATGAGATGAACGTCGGAGCCCTGCGGGAGGGCATGCCCGTGATCATCCGTTCCAGACTGGACGAAAGTGTTACCTGGTCCGGCACCCTGGATAAAATCGACTGGGAAAACACCGTTTCCTCCTCCAACAACAACTATTACTATATGTCCGGTGATGAGATGACCACCACCACAAAGTACCCGTTCTATGTGTCACTCGATGACTACACAGGTCTTCTTCTCGGTCAGCATATCTATATCGAACCGGATTACGGCCAGGCCGCTTCACGTCAGGGTCTCTGGCTTCCGGAATACTATATCGTCCGGGAAGGAAACGATGCCTGGGTCTGGGCGCAGGGCAACCGGTCCCGTCTGGAAAAGCGCACCCTTACCCTCGGTGAAACGGATGACGAGACCGGGACCGTGCAGGTCTTCGCCGGTCTGACCGGAGAGGACAGCATCGCCTTCCCCGAGGAAGGTCTCCACGCCGGGATGACCTGCATCGCCTATGAGGACACAATGTTTGTGGATCCCTCTGATCTGCCCGTCTCCTTTGAAGAGGACGATGCGTTCGCTCCTGAGGAGTTCAATCCCGAGGAAATGCCGGACATCCCCTTTGAGGAAATGCCGGAAACGGAAGAGCCGGGCTTCGCTGAAACCCCCGCCGGGACGGAAGAGGAACCTGTTTCCGAAGGAGGCGCCGGCTGATGCTGATCGAAATGAAGGACATCTGCCGTGATTTTCCTCAAGGCAATGATGTCATCCACATTCTGAAAAACATCTCCCTTTCGGTGGAGAAGGGCGACTATCTGGCTATCATGGGACCATCTGGCTCGGGAAAGACCACACTGATGAACATCATCGGCTGTCTGGACACTCCCACTTCAGGGCACTACCTGCTGGACGGAGAGGAAGTCCGCGGCAGCGGAGACAATCACCTCGCCGATATCCGGAACGCCAAGATCGGTTTTGTTTTTCAAAGTTTTTATCTTCTCCCCGGTCTTACCGTCCTCGATAATGTCTGCCTCCCGCTTCTCTACGCCAATGTTCCGAAGGCCGAGCGCAGAGAGAGGGCTGCCGCCGCGCTTGAACGGATCGGGCTTGCAGACCGGATGGACTTTTATCCGAACCAGATCTCGGGCGGACAGAGCCAGCGCGTGGCCATCGCCCGCGCCATGATCAACGATCCGCTGCTCCTTCTTGCAGACGAGCCGACCGGAGCTCTGGACTCTGCCTCCGGAAAGCAGGTCCTTTCCCTTTTTGACGGTCTGAACGAAAACGGAACGACGATCGTCCTGATCACGGATAACCAGTCTGTGGCTTCCCGCGCAAGAGGGACCAAGTATATCCTTGACGGTGAGTTCGTGGAGAAAGGAGTGCTGGAAGCATGAAAGAAAAAACCTCCTTTCCCGTATGGCTGAAAACGCTGCTCATCATTTTCCTGTCACTCGCCGCAGTGGCAGGGATCGCCGCAGGAGTGCTCGTTTACCTTCGCACAAACTCCGGTGAAGTCAACGTCTATCCTGTGAAGGATATCCTCTTCAATGACAGCTGGGTCAGCCAGGCAGAGACACAGGGCCGCATCACCGCCGACCGGATACAGTCCGTGTATATCTCCTCCTCTCAGATCGTGAAAGAGATCTATGTAAAGGAAGGGGACCGTGTGGAAGTCGGCGATCCGCTCATCAGCTATGACACGACACTGACCGACATGCAGCTCAAGCGGCAGGAGATCAAGATCCAGCAGCTCGATCTGGAAATCAAGCAGGCCCAGCGTCAGCTGAACATCATAAACACCTACCGGGTCGGAAGCCCGGTGATTGTGACCCCCGAAAAGCACCTTGAACCCTTTCCGAACCTGGGTAAACTTATACCGCGCTGGGGAAGAGGGGTGGCCGAGGACCCGTTCGTGTTCGTCTGGAACAGCAGCTACCCCTTTCTCCCCGAAGAGATCGTGAATCTGGGGATCCTTGAAGCGGGAGAAGAAGCCGCTCCGGATACGCCGCCGGTTTACACCCCCACGCCGAGCAACGTGGTCTACGCTATATTTGAGACCCGCGAAGGCGACTCCGCGGACGGATACGTGATCGACAGCTATATGGCGGTCTGCTCCCGGACAGGGGACGGCCGCTACGCTGTGAACATCACGGATGTTCCTCCCACGTATGATCCGCTCAACCCCATCGATACCACTCCCGTGGACAACACTGTGTATATCTCCACGCAGGCCGAACTTGACCAGATGAAAAAGGAAGCCCGCGACAAGATCACCACCCTTCAGATGGATCAGAAAAAAGCCCGTCTGGAATTCGACACACTGGAGTATGAACTTACCAACGGGATCGTGCTCTGCAAAGTAGCCGGCGTAGTCAAGACCCTCAACGATCCGGAGACTGTCGTGGGCACTCCCGATCCCGTGATCGTAGTCTCCGGCGGGGGCGGCTACTATGTGACAGCCGCTCTCAGCGAAACGGAACTCGATTCCATGCATGTCGGCGACACCGTGAACGTCATGTCCTGGGAGTCCTACCAGAACTATGAAGCCACGATCGTGAAGATCTCAGAGTTCCCTGCGGACGAGAATGCCTATTACCATTACAGCCAGGGCAACAGCAACTCTTCGCTTTATCCCTTCACCGCGGCCATTGGTGAAGACGCCGCTCTGCGCGAAGGAGAATACGTCAATATCACCTATACTCCCGAAAAAAAGGAAACGAAGGGCATCTATCTGCAGAAAATGTTCATCCGGAATGAAAACGGACAGAACTATGTGTACGTGGAAGGCGAAGACCACAAGCTGGAAAAGCGCGCGGTCGTGACCGGAGGGACCCTCTGGGGTTCCTATACAGAGATCCTGTCCGGACTGGATGAGGAAGAACATATCGCCTTTCCCTACGGGAAAGATGTGAAGCCCGGCGCCAAGGCAAAGGAAAGCAGCCTTGATGCACTCTATTCCTACTGAAGGGAGGCGTCCGGTTTGTTTGAAAACATCTCTCTGGCTTTCCAGAGCGTGAAAAGCCATAAACTCCGCTCATTTCTGACCATGCTCGGCATCATCATCGGAATTGCCTCCATCATCACGATTGTCTCCACCATCAAGGGGACGAACGAACAGATCAAGCAGAGCCTGATCGGTGCGGGGAACAATGCCGTGCGGATCCGGCTTTGTCAGGACAACTACGAATATGATTTCTCCTGGAATCCTCTTCCCGAAGGCATCATCCCCATTTCGGAAGAGACCCGCCAGGAACTGGCAAAAATCGAACATGTATCCGATGTCTCTCTCTACTATGTACGCAACTATGCTGAAAATGTCTATTACGGAGACCAGAGTTTCAACGGTTTCCTGTACGGGATCGATCAGCGCTACTTCCCCACGAGCGGATACGGACTTCGCGCCGGGCGGCTCTTCACCGAGGAAGACTACCGCACCTGCCGCAAGGTCTGCATTCTGGACCGCGCCGCATGGTCGACTCTCTATGCAGGTTCAGACCCCGTAGGCACTACGATCGAAATGCGCGGGGAAAGCTTCACCGTTGTGGGCATCGTCGATCTGAATTCCTCTTTTGAAGCAAAGATTGAGACCGTAAGCGATTATTACAACTTTATGGACACTTCCGGCGGGATCATCTTTCTCCCGTCCACGACCTGGCCGATCCTTTTTCTTTTTGATGAACCGCAGCACGTAGCCCTGAAGGCAGATTCCCCGGACGATATGACCGCCATCGGTCAGAAAGCCTCCAAGCTTCTCAGCGAGACCCAGATCTCCTCCTCGACAGAGACCGGCTTTTCCTACAAAGGAGAGGATCTGATGGAGCGCGCCGAGCAGCTGCAGCAGCTCTCCAATGCCTCCAACACCCAGCTTCTCTGGATCGCAGGCATTTCCCTTCTTGTAGGCGGCATCGGCGTGATGAACATCATGCTCGTGACCGTGACTGAACGAACCCAGGAAATCGGGCTGAAAAAAGCCCTCGGTGCCCGGAAGAACCGCATCCTGCGTCAGTTTCTGACGGAAGCCGGCGTACTCACGGGTCTTGGCGGTCTGCTCGGCGTAATCGCCGGGATCGGTCTGGCCAAGCTGATTTCCACCGTTCTTGAAACACCGACATCCATCAGCATCCCGGCTATTCTCATCGCCGTTGTTTTTTCGATGCTGATCGGAATCGTATTCGGGCTTCTGCCCGCGGTCAAAGCTTCCCGGCTCGACCCGATCGTGGCCCTGCGTCGGGAATGACCTCTTTACAGACCTTCAAGGCGCTGTCCTTCCATTGACAGCGCCTTGATTTTATGTTATAACAGCAAAGCGAATCGATATGGAGGGTTACCGAAGCGGTCATAACGGGGCGGTCTTGAAAACCGTTAGAGGGCAACCTCACAGGGGTTCGAATCCCTTACCCTCCGCCATATAAGAAAGCTCTTTTGTCTACCAAGAGAAAAGAGCTTTCTTATTGTTATAACTATCAGCGAATGGTATACTCGGCCTAAACCATCGAAATCTGCGGGGGTTGAAATGATCGAAGTAAGAGAAACCGCTATCACAAACATCAAAAACGTTCAAAAGCTTTGGGCAGACCGAGACGTAATGCGGTTCGTCGGTTTCCCTGCTGCTTCCCCTGTTACTCAACAAGAATCCTGATCCAGGTCTGTCCCGGCTCAGGATTCTTGTTTTTCTTATTCTTGATATTCAACCGACCAGAGGGGAACCTGCTCTGCTCATTCTTCTATAGTCCGGAACAGGTTTTGTTTGCACCTGACACTGTGCTGCAGTACATAAGAAGCAACCCCGGTATCCAATGCTTTCCGGATCTCTTCGATTTCTGTGTTTATGTCCTCCAGATTTCGATACCAGCCAAGAAGCGTATTCTGAGCACCCCAGAAAGACATTTCTTTTCCATCCGATGCAAACAGCGCGTATCTGGGGCTGTTTTTCCCGCCTCTGAATTCCTGTGAACGCATCACCTTTGCTATATCCATGATGACGCCTTCATTCGGAGAAATAATCCGGATAATACCGGGCCGGCCCGTCTCCCGAACGTCGTTCCCCGGTACGCTTCCCATCATCAGACTGTCGAGTGATACATTCAGTTTTTTCGATAAGATGAGAAGCTTCTCGACTTCCGGATATCCTTCTCCAAGTTCCCATTTTGAAACGGCCTGTCTGCTTACTCCAAGCAGTTCTGCCAATTCTTCCTGAGACAGCTGATTCTTTTTCCGAATTGCCTGCAGATTTTCAGAGAAACTCATTTTTCCATCCTCCTTTTTGACAGGAGTATACTGTTTTTGTGTGTATCCTTCCACCAACCTGAATTTGCTTTTTCGCAACTTCAAGTTGCACATGGATCATATCATATATTTTGATCTTTCGGAAGATGTTTTCAGCCTGCCTTCTTTTCTCCGAGCAGCCATGAAAACTTCCTTCAGAGCCGATCATCGAATACGGCGAAAACCAACGATCATCCTCATTTTAATTACAGCAATCAGCCATAAAAAGAACGGCGGTTTTGATGGAATTGCCGTTCTTTTCTTTTTGTGATAGAATCAGCTCGAATGTTCGCATGGGGTTGGGGCCGTCCGGCGCTGCCGGACGACGATTGGTAATCAGACAGATAAATCGGGATCTGGGGAGATATAGAATGTTTGATCATGAATTGGTCACAAAAACAGAAGAGTTTCTGAATCAGAAATTTGAAGATGCCATATTTCTGAATGAACACCCGGAAGCAAAAGCCTACAGATTAGAACATACTTACCGTGTAGCAAACATCGGTCGCGAGATCGCTGTAAAGGAAGGATTTGATGAAACAGAGATGGTCATCGCCTGCCTTCTGCACGATGTCGCTTACTGCGAGGAGTTTGGAGAAGACGGATGGAAGGAGCATGGAAGACATTCGGCACAGATCGCCCGTCCGTTTTTAAAAGGACTGGGTCTTCCTGAAAACCGTATCAACGATATTTGCTACGGTATCGCTGTTCATGTAGATGAAAAAGCCGATTTTCCCGGCGAAAATACACCATTCGCTCTTTCGGTGGGTGATGCAGACAATATCGATCGTTTTGATGCCTACCGCATCCACGAAACGCTAAACCACGATTCTTTCCTGCAAATGACCTATGAAGAAAAAACTGACTATCTTGAGAAAAGACTTTCCAGATTACGTGAATTGCGTGCACTGCCTTTCAGCACAAAAACAGCTGATGCATTGTGGAAATCAAGACTGGATTTCTATATCGTTTTCTTTCAGAAACTGGCAGATCAGCTGGAAAGAAGCAAAAACGTGATCGTGAACGGATAAGGCCGGGGAGATAACAGTTTAGCCGCTCTGTCCTATCGTTCAGGACGCATCCCTCTGACCGATCGCACCTCCTGAAGATAACTGCCCCTGAAAAGCGCTGCGCAGCTTCCAACAGCGCTCCGTCTCTCTCGCCTGATCAAGCATCCGCTTCAATAGTATGATACTGCTGAACAGATAACCAAAGTCCAAATCCAAAGGAGTTTTCTGATGACCGAACTGTCCCGTGTGATTCTGCGCGACTGGCAGGTACGCAAGACGAAAGCACAAAAGCAGCGCTTCATCGAATACCTGCAGAGCCGGCTGCCCGGCCTTGCCGTAGAGGAAGGTGGATGGCCCCGCTGCCGCAACCTCGTGCTGGGCGATCCCGAAAACGCCGATGTCGTTTTCACTGCTCACTACGACACCTGCGCCCGGCTGCCCTTCCCCAATTTCATAACACCGAAAAACCTGCTGATTTATCTGCTGTATCAGCTTCTGATCCTCATCCCTTTCTTCGCGGCGGCGGGACTGCTGGCCTGGTGTCTGATCCGGGCAGGCGTCTTCGCACTGCTGGCGATCCTGCTCGGTTGGTTCGCCGTCTTCGTGCTGATCTTTTACGTCTTTATCTTTGGCCCGGCTAATCCGCACACCGTCAATGACAACACTTCCGGCGTCTTGACGCTCTGCGAACTGATTGCCGCACTGAGCGAGGAAGAGCGGTCGCGCTGTGCCTTCGTCTTCTTCGACCATGAGGAGACGGGGCTCTTCGGCTCGGCGCTTTTCCATTCGCGGCACAAGAAGGCCATGAAAAACTGCCTCGTTATCAACTTTGACTGCGTTTCGGACGGTGATCATATTCTGATCGTCCAGAACGGCAAAGCGAAAAGGCGCGCGGGTGCGGCACTCGGAGCGGCCTTTCACACCGCGGAGGACAAGCAGCTGCACCTCTGCGGCCCGCTTGAAGCCTTTTACCCATCGGATCAGATCAACTTTCCCTGTGCCGTGGGTGTGGCGGCATTGAACAAGGCCCCTGTCCTCGGTCTTTATATGACGCGTATCCATACTCCGCGGGACACTGTCTGCGACGAGCGGAACTTCTCCTTTCTGGTCGAGGGCGTGCAGCGCTTCCTGCGCTTATACGAAGCGAACAACGATTGACCGATTCTGCTTTGTCTGAAAGCACCTCGACACACAGATATCCCGGCATTTCCGGTTTCATATTTCCATATAAACAGAACAGAGGAATCCTGAGCCGGTTTTTCCCGGCTCAGGATTCCTGCTTTCAAGCCTTGTCCGGCGTTTTTTGCGTAACAGCTTACTTCCAGGAGAAACAGTTTTTAAATTTCCGTTAAGTCGCTTGCATTCTCTCTCCGCGCAGACTATAATCTCCCACGCAAGAAAACCCTGGAGGATAATATGAAAAAAAGACTATTTGTATCCGCGCTCTCTGTTGTGCTTCTGCTTTCTTTTGCCGCCTGCGGAAGCACATCTGCCACAGAAAGCAAAACAACCGCCTCCGGGCAGCAGGTTTCAGAACCTGTCGTGCCCGTTTCGGAAGACGGCCAGAATCCAGTTATGAACTTCGTCGGCATCTACAGCGATGAATACAGCACGGAAGCGCTGGTCGAGGCCGAGGGAACGGAAGACGCGAGAATCACGCTCACTTATGCGGGCAGCCCGTGGTTTCACCACAGGACAGTCATGAGCGGACGCTTCGATCCCGATACTCTCGCGATGGAATTCAGCGATGCAACGATGACTGAGTATACCTATAACAGCGACGGGAGCGTAGATGAAGAGAAAACGACCTATACCGACGGCAGCGGCAGAGCAGTTTTCAGTTATGAGAACAATACCCTGACGATCACGGATTACTATCCATCCGGCGAATTCGAAAGCATTTATTTCTGGGGTCCCTCCCCTGACATGAAAACCGTCACTGATCCGGATCGCTATGCTGCCGTCACAGCCATGGACAAGCGTCAGGTGGAGACAGTGGTCGGCTTCAACGTGCGCACCGCATATCTGAGCGAAAACTGGTATGCCATGGCGGCGATGATCCGCTACCCCATCACGATCAATGGCGCGGAATTAGCTGATGCTGATGCCTTTCTGGGATATATGATCGACAAAACCGTATCGGAAAGCGACCGTAACGCCATGTTGGAAGAAGACTTTCTCGACATGTTCGTCAACTATCAGGGCATCATGATGGGCAACGGAGAGATCTGGCTCAGCGATCCCAACTATGGCACGGATGCAGAGCCCGTACTTGAGATCATTGCCATCAACGGGATCGTAGACCGCTAATCCGTATTCTTCAGAACCTAACGGAATCACCGCAGGTAATCGGCATCCTCCTGTTCTGACAATCCGCAGACCGATATATCTGTCCGGAAAAGGGAACCTCCCCGCCGCCGGCGCCTGTTTCCAGTGTGCGCCGGAGACTGTGTTCATAAAATATACCAAGATTGTTCACACACTTTTAGCACTCTCTCCTTGACAGTGCTAAAAACCGTGCTATAATGATAATCGAACAGAGGAACGAAGATCGAATAGATGATCTCCATCCCCCTTGCTCAGGTAACGAACAGTGTTATTGCAAAAAGGAGGCATGACTTATGTTACCGAGTATTTTTGGAGAGAGTTTGTTTGATGACTGGATGGAATTTCCGTTCAGGGACTTTGGGGCCGACGTGGACCGTAAACTGTACGGCAAACATGCGGCACGCGTGATGAAGACGGATCTGAAGGAACACGATGACGGTTATGAACTGAAAGTGGACCTGCCGGGCTTCAAAAAAGACCAGATCGAGCTGCAGCTGCAGAACGGTTACCTAACTATCAGCGCCGCCAAGGGTCTGGAGGAAGAAGGCAAAGACAAGAAAGGCAAGATCGTCCATCAGGAGCGTTACACCGGGTCCATGACCAGAAGCTTCTACATCGGTGAGAATGTCAGCGAGGAAGACATCAAGGCAAAGTTCGAGGACGGCGTCCTTACGCTGGACTTCCCGAAGGAGAAGCCGGTGGCGATTCCGGAACGCAAGACCATACAGATCCAAGGATGAACCATACTAAAACAGCGCCCTGCTTTTAGCAGGGCGCTTTCCTTATCCGAGGAGATTACCTGAACCTGAAAAGCGCATGGCATATCCAGAAATGGTGGAAAGTAAAGAAAAACCGCGGTATAATCGATCTGGTTCCGGCACATGGCCACCAATAGAAAATTGAAACCGGACAGCAACTGCCCGTTGCTTGTTTTTCCTTTCCCCCTGCAATACAATGGAGAAAAAGAGGAGGTACCGACATGGAAACAAAAGATGTGCTCTACGAACTGCGGATGAAAAGCGGCCTGTCCCAGGATGCGCTTGCCGAAAAAGTCTTTGTGACCAGGCAGGCAGTATCCCGCTGGGAGAACGGCGAGACCGTGCCGAACACTGAAACGCTCAAGCTTCTTTCGAATCTCTTCAGCGTCTCCATAAACACACTGCTTGGATCTCCGCGGAAGCTGATCTGTCAGTGCTGCGGCATGCCGCTCGAAGATGCCATCATCAGCCGGAACAGAGACGGATCACTCAACGAGGACTACTGCAAATGGTGCTATGCGGACGGGACTTATACCTACAGCGATATGGACGACCTGATCGATGTATGCGCAGGAAATATGGTGAATGCAGACTTCACGGAAGAACAGGCCCGCACCTATCTGAAACAGGTGCTGCCCGGACTGGATTACTGGAAACGCTATGAGGAGCTCAGTGATGACGGGCAGTTCGAGGCCTTCAAAAAGCAGCTGATCGCGGAGATTAACGATCTTTCCATCGAGGGCATGCCCCGTGTGGAAAAACTCAATGCGCTGGTCGGGAGCTATGTGAATCTGGCTTATCCGCTTCCGAGCGGTTTTTCCGTGAAATTTCTGGACGATCAGACGACTTATCTCGGAAACCAGCTGGAATCCGAATTCGGCGGAGACCGCTGCTTCGGCGTTCTGGCAAGCATGGATTTCATACTGATCTGCACCTATGGTGAAAATGGCGCTGATCCTGAACTTCTTCTTTACAAAAAGAGATAATCTTTCTGCATCGTTCCTGCACCGGAACCCGGTATCTGCAGGCTTATGGAGGCTATGATGATTCGATTTGCAGAAGCCGAAGACCTGAAGAGGGTCAATGAACTGAGGAAACAGGTCAACGACCTGCATGTGAACGGAAGACCTGATGTATTCAAACCGGGCTTTCCTCAGGAACTGCAGGACTATGTTCTTTCGATCTTCCGCGACCCGCTCAAGAAAATCATCGTCTGTGAAGAAGGCGGCACGCTCTGCGCTTTTGCGGTGCTCAGCCATGTGACAAGACCGGAGAATCCTTATATGAAAGAGAGAGACTATCTGGATATCGACGAATTCTGCGTGGATGAAGCCTTCCGCCGGCAGGGGATCGCCACGGAGATGATCCGCTTCATCCGTGCCTATGCAAAAGACGAGGGGTTTGACCGGATCGAGCTGAACATGTGGGAATTCAATCAAGGCGCGCTGGAATTCTATGAAGCCGTCGGCTTTCACACTTATCGCCGCTACATGGAGATGACATTCTGATCCGCAGCCGATCTGCAAAACGAGGAAAGTGCCTCCCGGGATCCCGGGAGGCACTTTCCCTGTATATACGAACGATCCTGCGGTCAAAAGCAGGCAATGTTGCTGTCGGTACGGCCTTCCGTCCCGCCGACAAGAACTCCGTTCTCCAGCCGGACGATCATCTGCCCGCGTCCGAACACCGCTGTATCCAGCTCCACAGAAAGTTCATGTCCTCTTCTGCGGAGCGCTCTTGCGATCTCTCCGTCAAACTCTTTCTCCACGATCACCGATCCGTCACGGAGCCACTGCCACCGCGGGGCAGAAAGAGCCTGCTGCGGATCAAGATGGAAATCCACGCGGTTCATGACGACCTGCACATGGCCCTGAGGCTGCATATATCCACCCATCACCCCGAACGGTCCCACCGGTCTCCCTTCCCGCATCAGAAATCCCGGAATGATCGTATGATAACTCCTTTTCCCGGGCCGCAGGAAGTTTGCCGAACCAGGATCCAGGGAAAAATCCGCCCCCCGGTTCTGCAGAGCTATCCCGGTACCGTTTACGACGATCCCGGACCCGAAGCCCATATAGTTGGATTGGATATACGAGACCATGTTTCCTTCGCCGTCCGCGCAGCAGAGATATACCGTTCCGCTGCGGGGCGGGATCACACTCCCCCAGACACACGCCGTATCCTTCATCTCTGCCGCACGGGCTGCCCCGTATGAGGGATCGAGCAGGTTGTGTATGTCCACATCCATATCCGCCGGGTCTGTTACCGAACGGAACGCATCCGCAAAAGCCATCTTGGCGGCTTCCAGCTGCCGGTGAACGGTAAGCGGATCGTCCTTTTCACGGAAATCAAAGTTCCGGAGGATGTTCAGCGCCATCAGAGCCACGATCCCCTGCCCGTTGGGCGGGATCTCACACACATCGTATCCCCGGTAATTCACTGATATCGGCTCGACCCAGAGAGGGCGGAACGCCGCCAGATCATCATAGCGGAGGTATCCCCCGAAGCGGCGGCTCTCGGCATCGATTTTCCGGGCAAGGCTGCCGGAATAAAATTCTTTCGCGCTGCTCTCCCCGATCGCCTCCAGGCTGTCGGCATGATCCGGAAGGAAAATGATCTCTCCCGCCTCCGGCGCACGGCCATGCGGAGCAAATGTACGGAACCACGCCTCAAAACAAGGTTCTGTCAGCATAGTGCGGTATTTCGCGAATGCCGTCTGCCAGTTCTGCGCCAGATGCGGCGCGCACGGATACCCCTCACGTGCATATCTCACCGCACTGTCCAGTGTTTCCCGCAGCGGAAGTCTTCCGAAGCGCTCTGTGACCGCCGCCCATGCAGCCGGCGCTCCCGGGACCGTTACCGGTGTCCAGCCATGGGATGGCATTTTGCCTCCGTTCTTCGCGGCGATCTGTTCTGCGGAAGCAAGCATCGGAGCCGGCCCGCTTGCATTGAGCCCGAAGAGCTTTCCATCCTTCTGGGACCAGATCAGTGCAAAAGCATCTGATCCGAGCCCATTGGCCGTCGGCTCCACCACTGTCAGCGCAGCGGCGGCGGCAACTGCCGCATCCATGGCGTTTCCGCCCTTGCGAAACGCTTCCAGTCCCGCAGCGGAAGCCAGCGGGCTGGAACAGTTCACCATTCCCCCGCGGGCATAGACCGGCACCCTTGCAGACGGATATCTCTGATACAGCGGATCAAAACCCGGATCTGTTATACTTTGCATCTTTTGCTCCTTTTCCCTTCCTTTCTTCCGGTCCCGGTCCTGCCGGGACGGTTCACAGTGAATGCCCGCTCCATCCATAACGGAACAGGAAGCAGGGCAGCTCCGTCCTGCTTCCTGTTCCAACGCGGTGAAAAATGTCCGCAGTTATGATGCACAGGTCATACAAGGTTTTACGCTCCTGCCGTCCTTTTCTTCTGCAGTGTCTTTACAAGGAAGGGGATGATGAGAAGCTGAAGGATGATGCCCGGGATCGCATTGGTCAGCGCACCGGCAATGAACATGGAGAATGTGAATTTCGTCCCGCTCAGTCCCAGCAGGACCACCTGGGCAACACCCCAGACGATCCTTCCCGCGATCATGGAGACGACCAGAATAAGATAGATCTTCCCGAGTTTTTCCGTTCCCAGTTTTTCCGCCAGCAGCCCGCTGATGAATCCGTAGGTCATCAGTTCAAAAGCCATGCCCACTGCGTTGGGGAACATCGCCGGCATGCCGAACAGGACGGAACGCAGCAAGGGGCAGATAAAGCCCACCAGCATCCCGTATTTCCATCCGCAGAAGAATCCGCAGAGCAGGATCGGAAAATGCATCGGACACAGCATTTGTCCGATCTGAGGGATCTGTCCGGTCACAAAGGGCAGGACCTGACCGATCGCCAGAAACATGGCGGCTTTTGTCAGGTTGGCAAGAGATTTATTCTTCATGTGCTTCTCCTTTTATTTTTTCTGCGATCTCCCGGAGACTCATATCCTTCTCCCGGGCAATTGCTGCAAGATCTTCGTGTTCCGGCTTCACCCGGACGGTGCCGTATCCGGAGGATCTCTTCCGGCGGACGGATCCGAACCGCGTGTCCAGCGTTTCTTCCGTTCTTTCCAGGATATGCCGTTCTTTCACCGCGCAACGGATGCCGATCGTCGTCGTATGCCGAAAGATCAGGCGGATAATGTGTTCTTCGGTCTCTTCCGTGCACAGTACCGTGATCAGGCTGCCCGGACGGCCTTTTTTCATATAGACCGGTGTGACAAACACTTCCCGGGCACCGGCTTCCAGCAGCATTTCCGTGGCAAAACCGATCTCCTCCCCGGTCATATCATCCACGTTGAAATCCAGTTCCCGGACGGTATCCCGCTTTTCAGCGCCGCTCTCCGCAAGAAAGATCCGGACACAGTTGGCGACTGCAAAATCCTTCTTTCCCATCCCGTACCCGATTTTTTCCGGGACTATCACCGGCATCGGGCCGAAGCGGCTCACAAAATGCTTCAGCAGCGCTGCTCCTGTCGGTGTACAGAGTTCCCCGTCGATCTCCTCCCGGCTGTAGACCGGGATGCCCTCCAGCAGAAGGGCGGTGGCGGGCGCCGGGACCGGAAGGATCCCGTGGGCGCAGCGCACCGTTCCTTTCCCAACATGCACGGGAGACGCCAGCACCTCATCCGGATCCAACTGATCCATCAGCCAGCAGACCGCTGTTATATCCGCAAGCGCATCAGCCGTCCCCAGCTCGTGAAAATGGATCTCCTCCGGCGGCATATCGTGCACCCTGCTCTCTGCCTCCGCCACCAGACGGTAAACGGTCAGAATATCCTTTTTCACTTTATCGCTCACCGCAAGATGATCCCGGACGATATGCTCGATCCCATGCAGGCCATGGTGCGAATGATCGTGAGCGTGGCCATCATGCGTATGGGCATGCATCTCCTCGGTTTCTTCCTTTCCATCCACAAGCACGCGGACATGCGTTCCGTGTATTCCGCATTTCACAGAGGATTCCTTTTCAAAACGCACGTGGGGCACATGGAGCCCGTTCAGTTCCTGCAGGGCCTTTTCCGGATCCGCTGTCAGTTCGAGGAGTGCAGCTGTCAGCATATCTCCGGCTGCACCCATTCCGCAATCGATATACAATGATTTCATATCGTCTCCCGCTGTTTTCTTCCACCTCTCTGTTTCGGAGGTCTCTTTTCGCTTGTCTGCATTATACAGGATTTACCATAAATAATAAAGAAAAACATTTTCCTCTTCTTTTCTCTGTTTGACGCGTGTCCGTTCCTGGTATATAATCAAACCATTCCAACACCTTCTGAAAGGAGCCTCCATATGAAATCATGTCCCCAGTGCGGAGCCCTCTGTGAGGACGACGCCAAATTCTGCACCACCTGCGGTCAGTCCTTCGCCGACGAAGTTTCGCAGGCTCCCCGCGTGGCCACCAAGGCAGAATTCATTGCTCTCCCGGAAAACCAGCCTCTGAAAAAGCAGCTCAGCACCAGCGGCATCCTCTGCTATATCTTTGCAGCCGTCAATCTGATAGTCACTCTGGTTACCGGAAATACTCTGGGGATCCTGGATGTGGTCATCCTTCTGGTCCTCGGTCTTTTCATTCACCTGAAACACAGCCGGACCTGCGCGATCATTCTCCTGATCTATGCCGTTTTCAGTGTCGTCATGAACCTTATAGCCACTGGAAAACTCGGAGGTTATCTCATTGTGATCGCAGGGATCTATGCGGTGGTCTCCGCGTTCAAACTTGATAAGGCCTGGAAAGAATACCAGGGGAAATAAAAGCCTGACACTATTCATAACAAAAAAAGGCAGAGCACTCAGCTGCTCTGCCTTTTTTCTTTTTCTTCGGGCCGGGAAACCGGTTTCCTCTTTTCACAGGTCTGCAAGCATCCTTCGCATCCACAGCTGCACCCGCCAGCTTTTTTATGCCGGATCCTCCACAGGGCAACGATCACCGCTCCGATCACGGCGATCAGGATCAGAATGTCCCATATGTTCATCCTGCTCCCCTCATCCGAGACCCAGCGCCATTCCAATCAGACGCACGATCAACGCTGCCACCCATGCAAGAGCGCATTGCCACAGCACCACATAGAAAGCCCATTTTCCGCCCATCTCCCGTTTGATGGATGCAATCGCAGCAACACAGGGCGTATAAAGCAGACTGAAAACCAGCATGGAGGCCGCTGTCAGGCCGCCGATCGCGGATACTCCGTCCCGGAAAAGGATCTCCATGACTGAAACCACACTCTCCTTCGCCATAAAACCGGTCGCCAGAGAGGTCACGATACGCCAGTCCCCGAGACCGATCGGACGGAAGATCGGAGCGATCAGTCCGGACACCGTCGCCAGAATGCTTCCCTGGGAATCCTTCACCAGATCCAGGCGGAAATTGAAACTCTTCAGGAACCAAACGACAATCGTGGCGACCAGGATGACCGAAAAGGCTCGCTGAAGGAAGTCCTTTGCCTTCTCCCACAGCAGCTGAAGCACGTTGCGCGGACTGGGCAGCCGGTAATTGGGCAGTTCCATCACGAAAGGCACCGCCTCTCCCTTGAAAAGGGTCTTCTTATAGATCAGCGCGACAAGGATCCCCGTAATGATCCCCAGCAGATACAACGCAGTAATGATCAGCCAGCTGTTCCGGGGGAAGAAAACGCTGACGAAGAAGCTGTAAATGGGCAGTTTTGCAGTACATGACATAAAAGGTGTGAGCAGGATGGTCATGCGGCGGTCACGGTCACTGGGCAGCGTCCGGGTGGCCATGACAGCCGGGACCGTACAGCCAAACCCGATCAGCATGGGAACAATGCTCCGTCCGGAAAGACCGATTTTTCTCAGGAGCTTGTCCATCACGAAGGCCACACGTGCGATATATCCGCTGTCCTCCAGCAGAGAAAGGAAGAAGAAAAGCGTTACGATCAGCGGCAGAAAACTCAGTACACTTCCCACACCTTCAAAGATCCCATCCATCACCAGACTGCGGACGGCTTCGTTCACATGGACAGCCTGCATGCCCTTATCCACCAGCACGCCGAGGGCTTCGATCCCGGACGCGAGCAGATCCTGCAGAAACGGGCCGATCAGGAAAAACGTAAGGAAAAACACCAGCGCCATGATTCCGATAAACATGGGAATCGCTGTATACCTGCCCGTGAGGATCCGGTCGATCCGCTGACTGCGGATGTGCTCCCGGCTTTCCCGCGGTTTGATAACGCAGGCGCTGCAGACTTTCTCAATGAATTCAAAGCGCATGTCCGCCATTGAAGCGCTCCTGTCCAGTCCGCGTTCCTTTTCCATCTGCAGAGCAAAATGATCAACGATCTCTTTCTCGTTCTGATCCAGCTCGAGCTGGTCCGCGATCCGCTCATCGCCCTCGATCAGCTTTCCGGCCGCAAAACGCAGCGGAAGTCCTGTGCGTTCCGCATGGTCTTCGATCAGATGACTGACCGCATGCAGTGCGCGGTGGACCGCCCCGCCATGATCTTCCGCGCTGCAGAAATCCTGTCTCAGCGGCCGTTCCTGGTACCGGGCAACATGGATCGCGTGCCGTACCAGTTCATCCACGCCTTCATTCCTGGAAGCGGAGATGGGGATGACCGGCACCCCGAGCATGGCTTCCATCGTATTCACGTCCACCGTGCCGCCGTTGCCGTGCAGTTCGTCCATCATGTTCAGAGCCACGACCATGGGGATATTCATCTCCAGCAGCTGCATCGTCAGATACATATTTCTCTCGATGTTGGTCGCATCCACAATGTTGATGATCGCCTTCGGTTTCTCCTTCAGGACAAAGTCCCGGGATACCAGTTCCTCGCTGGAATAAGGCGACATGGAATAAATACCCGGCAGGTCGGTTATGGACGTATTCGGGTATCCCCGGATCACACCATCCTTTCGGTCGACGGTAACACCGGGAAAGTTCCCGACATGCTGGTTCGCCCCTGTCAGCTGGTTGAAAAGCGTGGTCTTTCCGCTGTTCTGGTTTCCCACCAACGCAAAGGTAAGAATGGTATCCTCAGGAAGAGGCGTTCCTGTTCCCACCGGATGGAACTTCCCCTCCTCACCGAGTCCGGGATGGTCAGAATTCTTTTTCCCTTTATCCGCATTCTCCGCCTTCTCCGACGTGTCCGTAAGAGATACTTCGATCTTTTCCGCATCCGCAAGACGCAGCGTCAGTTCATATCCATGCAGGCGGAACTCAATGGGATCGCCCATCGGGGCAAACTTCACCAGAGTGATGACCGCCCCGGGTATCACTCCCATATCCAGAAAATGCTGCCTCAGCGCACCTTCTCCGCCAACCGACTGTATAACTGCAGACTGCCCCTGGTGCAATCCGTTCAGATTCATGTTCTCAGCTCCCTGTCTGATCTTTCTCTACGCGCAGATCGCTCCGCGCTGTTTTCATTATACCCTCCCCCGGACGATTCTTCAATTACCGGGAAAAAGAAAACCGGTGAGCAGCAATCTTGCTGCACACCGGTTCCCTTGTGGGGTAGGAAAATGAAAAAAGCATATATGGAGGAATAATCAATCTTTCAGGATCTCTGTTCAGAGCAGATCCAGCAATTCCGCCCGGATCCCGTCCATGCGCGCGTCGGCAAACCCAAAGTCCATCTGCTTATAACTCCACAGACAACGGGCGATCCCATGCCGTTCAAACACGGCATGCAGATCACGGAACCATTTTACGGCTTCCTCGGGCGGAACCACATCGATCACACCGTATTCACCGCAATACAATTCCGTTCCCTCGAGAGCCGCCTTTCTGATCGCCGAAGCAATGAATTCCTCAAAATACGACTCACCAGCACCGCTTTCCGCATAAGAGAAACGCGCGGAGATATCCCGTCGGGAAGCTTCCCAATAGGCTCCCTGATGCGTAAAATCATGCGGTTCGTAAAAGTGGAAGTTGTAAACGACATTTCTGTCATACGGTGCGTCAAGATACTGTACTGTTTTCGCACTGTTCCACTCATAGCTTCCCAGCAGGATCAGTGTGTCCGGAGCATACCGGCGGATGCGGATGACTGCTTCCCGTGAGATACGTTTCCAGGCTTCGAGATAGCGCTCAAAGGTCACCTCATTCAGCAGGTCGAAACCGACCATCCCATGTTCGCTTCCATAGCGCTGCGCAAAGCATTCCCAAATCGACCAGAACTGCTTCTGATACGCTGCGTTTTCAAAGAAACCCTCTTCCTTTTCCCCGTCATCAAACGAGAATCCAGGCGTTTTATGCAGATCGAGCATCAGATGCAGACCGTATTTTCTGCAGAGGTCGATCGCACAGTCGATCCGGGCAAGACCATCTTCTTTGAAGCCCTCTTCTCCATTCATCACCACGTTGTAATCGACAGGCAGGCGAACATGATCGAATCCCCAACGGGCAATCTGTGCAATGTCCGTTTCGGTGATGAAGCCGTCCATGCGCTCTTCGCTGTAATCGCACTGACTGAGCCAGCCGCCCAGATTCACGCCGCGGTAAAAACCTCTTTCTTTCAGCATATCCGCTCCTCAATCAGCCTTTGACGGATCCGGCGGTGACGCCGCGGATGATCGCCTTTGAGAGAATAATGTACACGATCAGGACCGGCAGGATGGCAAGCAGGATAAACATATAGACCTTGCCCATATCAAATTTGGAATAATCGGCCGAACGAAGCTGCGCAATCATGATCGGGACAGTCTTCATTTCCGCTTTATCCAGCAGAAGGGCGGGGATGAAGTAGTTGTTCCAGGATGAGACGAAAGAGAATATCATCTGCACCGCGATGGCAGGCTTCATGATCGGCAGAACGATCTTATTGAAAGTGGCAAACTCGCTGGAGCCGTCCACACGTGCCGCTTCCACAATGTCCATCGGAAGCACGCTTTCCAGATACTGCTTCATATAGAAGAAGACCACGGGAGCGGCAATGCTCGGAAGGATCAGCGGCAGATAATTGTTCGTGAGGTTCAGCTTGTACATGATCTGGATGAAACCGACTGCGGAAACCTGCGGCGGGATCATCATGACCGCCATGATAAAGTAGAAGGCAAAGCGGCGGAGGCGGAAACGGTATACATGGATCCCGTACGCCGTAAGCGCCGAGAAATAGGTGGTAAGCACGGCGGAACAGATGGCGATGAAGAAGGAATTGAGCATGCCGCGCGGGATATTGATCGAAGAATCCGTCCAGGCATTCCTCAGGTTTTTAAAAAAGTTATCCTTCGGAAGCAGTGTGAAACCCGCCTGCAGCTGCGCGTTGGAACGCGTGGCGTTAATGATCAGCATATAGAAACTGAACAGACACATAAAGGAAATGATGATGAGGAAGGCATACGCCAGAGTACGCGATATGATCAGTGTGACCCTGCCTTTTGTGTTTTCCCTGTTTTTCATATCCGGCTTCTCCTTTCAATCAGATGCGGTTGCGCTTCTTCGTCTCTTCCTTATAGGGCTTGGAGAGCGTATTGTATACGAAGAGGCTCAGACCGGCGGAAACAATGAACAGCACCACGCTGACAGCCCCCGCCATGCCGTAGTTCTTGCTGGTCTGGAGATAGTTGTTCAGATACATGACCATGGTCATACTGGTGCGGTCAGGCGTGCCTTTCGCGTTGGTCAGTACCTGCGGCACATCGAACATCTGCAGACCGCCGATCATTGCCGTGATCACCGTATAGACGAGGATCGGAGCGAGCAGCGGAAGCGTGACCCGGAAGAAGACCTGGAGCGAATTTGCCCCGTCGATCTCTGCCGCCTCAAAAAGGCACTGGTCGATACCCTGAATGCCAGCCATCAGAAGGATCGTTGTGTTCCCGAACCACATGAGGAAGTTCATCAGCGCGATCAGCGCCCGGACGCTGACCTTGATGCTGAGAAAATCGATCGTCTTTTCGGCTATGCCGGAAGAAACAAGCACCTGGTTCACAGGTCCGACAGGGGAGAAAAGGGTAAAGAACAGCATTGAGAAAGCGGAGGCCATGATCAGGTTCGGCATGTAAATGACCGTCTTGAAGAACGGCTGCGCTTTCAGGCGCAGGCGATAGCTTGTGAAGAGCACAGCCAGCAGCAGTGCCACGAGCACCTGAGGAACGGCTCCGAGTACCCAAAGGATGATCGTGTTGCCCATGTATTTGAGCATGCCGATGCTTCCGGTGTTGTCCGGAGAAAAGAGTGTGACAAAGTTTTTCAGCCCCACAAAGTTCGGTCCGATCTGCATGAGACCGTCGCGATAGTTTTCAAAGAAACTGTTATAGAGCGTCATCAGCTGCGGGATCAGCGTGAAGAGGGTATAGGCGATGAAAAACGGCAGAATGAAGATATATCCCCACTTTGCGTAGCTCACGCCGGACTCTTTCAGTTTTTTTCTTTTCATTTTCTTCCTCCGTGCAGTTCAGTACCATTGCGGGAGACGCATCGCAAAGTCCGCGCTGCGGGCGCTCCGATCCGCCTGCCGCATGTTTCATGCAGACGGAGGCAAGGCATTTCGCCTTGCCTCCGCAGGTTCTTTCAGGTTTTCAGGCATCAGGGAATAACGATGGTCGGATAGGTCTCGTTCACATAGTTGTAGAAGTTCTGAAGAGCCTTTTCCTTATCCACGTTGCCCTTGAAATAATCCTGAAGGGCATTCTGCAGTCCTTCGTTCAGGAGCTGATCATAGATGGTGTGGTTCTTCCAGACAATATTGTCGGTCATTTCGGAGAACACCGCCACATCGTTCTGGCCGCCGAGGAAGGCAGAGCCATAGTTCGGATCGGAGGCGAATTTGGCGTTGACCGCCTGGTTGTTGGAGAACTGAGCTTCATTGGCGACGAGAGCCGTGCAGACTTCCTCATTGTTGATGAAGGTGTTCATGATGTCCGCAACGAGTTCGGCGTTATCGGTTCCGGTCGGAGCAAGGAGCCAGGTGCCACCCCAGAAGTGAGCAGCCGGTCCTTCGCAGATCGCCCAATCGCCGGAGCAGCCGTTATCGGGATCCTGCGCATTGCCCATGCAGAAGTTGAAGTACCAGGCCGGCCCGAAGAAGCACATGGTCTTTCCGCTCTTGAACATCTGGTCGTTCTTCTCCTGATCCCAGATACCGGCGGTCAGGGTGTAGCCGTTGGAAATGAATTTATCTGTCTGCTCGATCCATGCGTTGATCTGAGGATCGAACTGGAGATTGTTGCCGGAATCCACCCAGGGGGAGGAGCAGTTGTTGGAGAATACACGGAAGGTCTCGGCAAAGGAAGCCGTCATATAGTAGCCTTTTGCCTTGGCATCCGCAGCGACCGCTTCGAATTTGTCCCAGCTGTCAAGTTTGGCCTGGACTTCGTCCGGCTCGGAAACGCCAAGGACATCCTGGGCGATGGAGCGGCGATAGATCAGCGCCGAAGGGCAGCACTGGAAGGAGACGCCTTTCACCACACCGTTGGGATCGGACGCAGCCTGCACCGTGTAGGCATAGGTGTTGGAGAAATCGGTCACACCTATCTTGGTGATGTCCTGTGTTGCGTCAGAGTTGACGTACTTGAGGATGTAGTCAGCCTCGGCGAGGAACATGTCGACTTTCTCGTCCGCTTTGGCTTTGGACTGGTTCATCAGCGCTTCATCGAGCTTCTGCTGATAAGCACCGTTGTCAGACGGGGTGATGACCCAGTTGACGGTGACACCGTCGGGGACCTTGTAGTACTTCTCGAAAAAGCCTTTAAACTCTTCGTTCCATGCATAAATGTTGAGGACCTTGCCGGATTTGGCAGAGGATCCGCCGCATGCGCAGAGAGCAAAGACCATGACGAGAGCCAGGACCAATGCAATGATTTTTTTCATTTCATTTCCTCCAAAAAAAGTTCTTTTTTGTTCTCTATATATTCTGAAGCGGGTTCCTCCCGCAGGGATTACTCTGTCAGGTCAGAGACGCTTTCGCCTTCCTGCAGCTCACCATGGACCACGAACCGGTCGATGAGCGCGGTGCGGGGACTTTCGATCAGCTCGACAAGCCGGGCAGACGCTTCCCTGCCGATCGACGTGGTGTTCTGACGCCAGGTGGTGAGTTTCGGACTGACTACTTCGGAGAGGTGGATCCCGTCGTAGCCGACAGCGGAAATATCCTCCGGTATGCGAAGGCCGGACTCGACGATCGCATTGAATCCGCCAATGTAGGAAAAGTCATCCGGGAAGAAGATGCAGTCCGGACGCTCCGGAAGGGAAAGAAGACGTCGTGCCGCTTCATAACTCCCCTGCGCATCGTGATACGCCGACTGGATCACATATTCCTGAGGGACTTCTACCCCGAGGGAAGCGCAGGTCCGATGGAAGCCGGTGAGCCGGTTTTCCGTGACAGCCGTCAGCTCTCCGTGGATAAAAGCCAGTTTCCGGTGACCTTTTCCAACTGCGTGGCGGACCAGGTTTTCCATCCCGGCCACATTGTCGCTCATGATGGAGATCCGGCCGTTGAACATATGATCGATCGTTACAACCGGGATATCTGATTCCACCAGTTCGACGACCATGGGATCCGCAAAGTCCACGGAAGCAATGATCACACCGTCCACACCGCGATAGCGGCAGTGCTGCAGATAGCTGCTCGGCGTATCCCCGATGTTCCGGTTGATGAAAGTGATGTCATAGCCCCGGAGCTCAGCCTCCACGCGGATGCTGTCCAGAATGGTAGAGAAATATTCATGGGCGAGACCGCTGTTTCTCGGATCCACGAACAGCACACCGATATTGTAGGTACGGTTCGTGCGGAGAGCCCGGGCAGCAGCATTGGTCATATAGCCCATCTCCTCGGCGACCCGGCGGATCTTCTCTGCCGTATCACGCCCGATATCGCTCTGACCGCTGAGCGCTTTGCTTACAGTTGCCACAGAGACACCGCAGCGCAGCGCGATATCCTTCATGGAAACCACGGGCAAGCCCTCCTATTACGTAATCGTTTTCGCTAAGATGAAAATAGCAAGTTTTTCTGTGAATTGCAAGCGCTTTTTGATAAAAAACACAATTTTGTTTGATTTGTACAGGCCTGTCTGTGTTTTTTTGGTTACTTTTCACAACAGTGGTGTAAAGGTAGACTTCCTCCAAGTCTGTCGTTTTCTGAAGCCAAACTGCGGAAGTCGTAAAAATATAATTGAATTCGCAAATTAGTGCTTGATTTTGCGTCAATTCTGATATATCCTCTATTCTTGAAGATACTTAAACGATTTCTTTATTCGTTCAGAGGGATTCCTTCTCAGAAAGCTGTTCCGGGAGGACTTCACTGATTCTGAGCGTTTATGCTTACACTGTCTGTGTTTATACTAACAGGAAAAGAGGACTGACCATGCGTTTCGGATATTTCGACGATGAGCGAAGAGAATATGTCATCACTTCTCCGCAGACCCCCCTTCCCTGGATCAACTATCTTGGGGTCGAGGATTTCTTTACTCTTGTGAGCAATACCGCGGGGGGCTACAGTTTCTACCGCGACGCACGGCTCCGGCGTCTGACCCGCTACCGTTACAACAACTGTCCGCTTGATGCCGACGGCTTTCATTTCTATATCAGGGAAGGGGAAAGCGTCTGGAATCCCGGCTGGCAGCCTGTTCAGGCAGATCTCGAGCATTACCGCTGCCGTCACGGTCTCGGCTATACTGTGATCGAGGGGGCAAAAAACGGTCTGCGCGTCTCGCAGGAGATGTTCAATCCGCTTGCGGAGCACTGTCTCCTCATCCGCCTGAAAGTCACAAATGAAACTGCTCTGGCAAAGCGCTTTTCCGTCTTCCCGTTCATAGAGTTCTGTCTCTGGGATGCAGTGGACGATTCCTCCAATTTCCAGCGAAACTATTCCACCGGAGAAGTGGAAGTCACTGAAAATGCCATTTACCACAAAACAGAATACCGGGAGCGCCGGGATCATTACGCCGTCTTCTGGGCCAACCGCAAGCCGGACGGATTTGACACTTCCCGCGAAGCATTCATAGGCGTATACGGCAGCCCGGCACACCCCTCCGCGGTCTTCGGAAGCGGCTGCACCGGCAGTACAGCCCATGGCTGGCAGCCGGTCGCAGCCCAGCAGTTCAATCTGGAGCTCACCCCCGGAGAAAGCACGAGCCTGCTCTTCGGCCTTGGATATATCGAGAACGAGCGTTCCGCAAAATGGGCTTCTCCCGGTATCATCAACAAAGAAAAGGCGGAACGCATGATCGGCGCATGGTCCGACGATTCTGCTTTTGATGCAGGTCTTCAGGCACTGGAAGAGTACTGGAACAGTCTTCTCATGAAGTATCGCATTTCAAGTGCGGAGGAGAAACTCGACCGCATGGTGAACGTCTGGAATCAGTATCAGTGTATGGTCACGTTCAACATGAGCCGCTCAGCCAGTTATTTTGAAAGCGGAACCGGGCGCGGTATGGGATTCCGCGATTCCTGCCAGGATCTGCTTGGCTTCGTGCACATGATCCCCGAACGGGCAAGGGAACGGATCCTGGATATCGCCGCCACCCAGTTCCCGGACGGGAGTGCATACCATCAGTATCAGCCCCTCACCAAGAAAGGCAATCTCGATATCGGCTCCGGATTCAACGATGATCCGCTCTGGCTGATCGCCGCCGTCGATGCCTATCTTCGGGAAACCGGTGACTGGGAGATCCTGGAAGAGCCGGTGGATTTCGATAATGATCCCGCTCTTGCCCAGCCCCTGGTCGAACATCTGCGCCGCAGCTTTGCATATACCGAAACCCACCTCGGGCCGCACGGCCTGCCTCTGATCGGGCGCGCAGACTGGAATGACTGCCTGAATCTGAACTGTTTTTCCGAACATCCGGGCGAGAGTTTTCAAACCAGCGGCCCCAGTGAAGGCCCTGTTGCAGAGAGCGTGTTCATCGCGGGCATGTTTGTGAAGTACGGACGAGCCTGGGCAGAAATCCTTCGCCATATTGGGAAGAACGACGAAGCAGAGGCTGCGGAACATGCCGTGGAAGCCGTGGAAGCAGCCGTACTGAATGCCGGATGGGATGGAGAATGGTTCCTCCGTGCTTACGATGCTTTCGGTCACGTTGTCGGCGGCAGGGAATGCGAAGAAGGGCAGATCTTCATCGAACCTCAGGGTATGTGTGTGATGGCCGGCATCGGGAAATCCACCGGGGAAGCGGAAAAGGCCCTCGCCAGTGTCAGGGAGCGTCTTGATACAAAATACGGCATCGTTCTGCTGCAGCCGCCATATACGCGCTACCACACGGAACTCGGAGAGATTTCCAGTTATCCTCCCGGATATAAGGAGAATGCAGCCATCTTCTGCCACAACAATCCATGGATCGTCTGTGCGGAGGCGGAACTGGGCCACGGCGACCGGGCCTTTGAGGTTTACAGGCGTACGGCTCCGGCTTTCATCGAGGACATCAGCGAGATCCACCGCACAGAACCCTATGTCTACAGTCAGATGATCGCCGGCAAGGATGCTCCGAGCTTCGGAGAAGGAAAGAACAGCTGGCTCACCGGTACTGCCGCCTGGACGTTCGTAAGCATCTCGCAGGCTATCCTGGGCATAAAACCCACGCTGGACGGGCTGCAGATCGACCCATGCATTCCTTCCTCTCTGCAGCATTTCAGCGTCACCCGCCGTTACCGCGGAGCCGTGTATGTGATCGATGTGGAAAATCCGGATGCAGTTCAACACGGAGTCCGCAAGATCCTTCTCAACGGCAAGCCGGTTCCGGGGACTGTCCTGCCGGTCCAGAAGGAAGGGGAAACAGTAGAGATCCGGGTCATCATGGGATGATCCGCTCTCATTGAAAAGGACCGCGAAAAGGCTGTGCCTTTCGAGGTCCCTTTTCTCTATCCTGTGACAATACTCTGTCTTGTGAACCCTTCCGCGTCCTGTTATAATCGTTCCATCAAACCAGAGTTTATTCCGTGGAGGCTGCACCATGGCTTATGATTTTACCGTCCGGACAAAGCAGGATCTTGTCTCCGCTGTTGAAATATACGGCATCGTGCCTTATTTTTCCACTTCTATCCCCGGCTTTTCTCTTCAGGAGCATTGTTCTCCCAATATTCTCTTCTCCGATTCCGGGGAGGATACCTGGGCGTGGAAAGGTCCCGTGATCCGGGAGACCGGCTGCGCCTACGGCAAATTTTTCGAGAAAAAGTCCGCTTATGTCCGCCGTGACCTCTTTTATGACCTGGCCAATTACCGGCGCGACGGATATGACTTCGACGCGCTATGGGACGAAGGTCTTGCCCGCTATGCCGACAAAGAACTTTACGATCTGATCGACGAGAACGCCCCGATCCTTTCAAAGGACCTGCGTCAGCTCGGAGGTTATGCCTACACCGGACGCCGGCAGAAAATCGAGGGAAAGAAAGGCTTCGATCCGTCCTTGAACCGGCTGCAGGAGCATTGCTATGTGATCATTCGGGATTTCATCTATACAATCGATCTCCACGGTATCCGCCGCGGATGGGGTGTGGCCCAGTACAGCACACCGGAAAAGGAAATGGGTCCGGATTTTTCCGAGAAAGCTTATTCCCGCTCCCCGGAAGAATCCTATGAGCGGCTTCTGGATCATCTGACCAGTCTTTTTCCCGAAGCGCCGGAAAAAGCTTTGAAGCGGTTTCTGCACTGAATGCTGCTCTTATACTGAAAAGAGATGGACAAGGAATCACGCCATGTCCATCTCTTTTCTTCTTTTCATGATCTCTTTCAGTTTTTCGATCACCACGCGGTCCGCAGGAAGCCACTCAATATCTTCAAATTCCTCGGGTTTGATCCACCGTGCTGCCTCGTGCTCCTTCAGCACCGGCGCTCCGCTCCGGATCTTCGAAAGAAAACACTGCATGCTCAGGTGAAAAGACCGATAGTCCATCTCCACCGTAACGAGGTGCTCTCCGACATCGATCTCCATTTCCAGTTCTTCCCGGATCTCTCTCCGGAGTGCCTGCTGCGCGTTTTCCCCCGGTTCGATTTTTCCTCCAGGGAACTCCCATCCGTCCTTGAATTCCCCATATCCGCGCTGTGTAGCCAGGATCTGTTCTCCCTCATGGATGACCGCTGCCACGACCTGTATCGTCTTCATTCTTCTCCCCCGATTCCCGCCGCCTTTTCCCGGCTTTCACCGGGAAGTATGCTCAGCCAGTGTTTTCAGCAGCCACAGCCCGGTCGCATTATAATCCTTTTCCTCAAAACCGCTGTATTTCAACACATCTGAGCGGAGTGTCGAACAGGGTTCCGCAGCATTGGAGAAGGACCACATGCAGTACGAAATGTTTTCACTCTCCAGCAGATCGATCCACAGATCAGCGCTTTCCAAATCCCGCGGGAATCCGCCGGAGGATGCCGTGACCCCGAACTCCGTGACAAAGACCGGCAATCCTTTCCGACTGACTTCTTCGACCATATCGCGCACCGCCTGCCCGTGGCTGGCAGCATAGAAGTGCAGTGTATAAAGGATGTTTTCAAATAGAAGAGGATCTTCTGCGACCGTATACAGATCCTTCGACCAGTCCGGGTTACCAACTATGATGACAGAATCCGGATCTTTTTCACGTATCACAGGGATGATCTGTTCCGCATAGGTTTTCACGGTCTGCCAATCCACTCCGTTGGGTTCATTGCAGATCTCATACAGAACATTGCTGTATCCGCTGTACTTCTCCGCTGTTTCCGCAAAGAAATCCTTTGCCTCATCTATATAGGTGTTCGGGTCTCCATCACTGAGGATGTGCCAGTCGATCAGCACATACATATCCTGTTTCCGGGCATATTCGACCCCGTTCGCGATATCCTGTTTATGACGGTCTCTGTTGCCCCCGGTGCAGTAGCCGACGATCCCCGTCCCATACGTATACATGGCGAGCCGGATCAGGTTGACTCCGTCTTTCTCCGACAGCTCCCGAAAAAGCGCCTCATTGATAAAGGATTCCGCTGTGATCAGCCCATTGGTGCTGACACCGCGGAGCATGACCGGTTCTCCGCTTTCCGAACACAGTTTGCCGTTTATGACCTGAAGCCGGCCGCAGGATGACGGACGGGCTCTGCCGTCGTTGTATACATTCTGCGTGCTTTTTCCCGCACATCCTGCCAGGATCATCATGATCAAGGACACTGCAACCAAAAGAGCCCCCGCCTTTTTCATTCCGGTTTCTCCTGTTCCGCCGTTTTTCTTTCCCATCCCGCGGCTTTTCTGTATTGTATCCTACGTCCGGGCAAAAAGGAAGCCCTGAACCTGATCATTTCAAAGCCGGGCACAAATACGCAGGCAATGCGGACTGCGACGATCTGGATCGGGTCCGGATACGGCTCTGCCCCGTTCTTCCCACGCACACGTGGAAAGCCGGGGCAGATAATCAACTAAAGGTTCCTGTCTTACCAGGCTGTTCATTTTCCGCTGATGACTTCTTTTGCAAAGTCTTCCGCCGCTGCAAGATCGTTTGCATCCGGACGGCCTTTATGCATTCCCTTGAATTCTCCTCTGCAGTGGAACTCGCGGTCATCCACAGGGATCCCGATCTTATCGGCTTCCGCTTTCACTTTCTTCCAGGTGGAGTTGAGAAGGGCCGCCGATCCGAAATTCACGATCCGGCCGACTTTGCTTTTGTCCAGCCTCCGGATAAATTCCCGGACTTCGGGATCGATGCTGAAAGCGTAATATGAATTGCCCAAGAACAGGATATCCACCGGCTCATCAACAGGAACATCCAGCGGGAGCGCCTGAACTCCTGCGGCCTGCGCCACGGCTTCCGCAAGACGTTTGGTATTGCCGGTCTTTGTATAATATCTTACTGCGATCGTCACTGCTGTGCTCCTTCCCTCTCAGGCCTTGTTGAACTTGTCTTTCCCCTGCCTGCAGCGAGGACATTTCCAGTCATCCGGAAGCTCTTCGAAAACAGTTCCATCATGCTCCGCAGGATCATAGACATATCCGCAGACCGAGCATACATATTTCCCGGTGGCCTGTTTGATCATAATTTCACCCACAGGTCTGCTCTCCGGTGGATCGTCCAGATCAACAACTTTTTTGCCTTCCAGATTCTCATAGCCCAGAGGTGTATGCGTGGAAAGATATACCGTGGGGTGACTTCCAATGAACTCCCGAACTGCGTCAAGCGTCTTTCTGGCGGCTCCGATGTTCTCATATACGATGGAGAGCCTGTTCGCATACAGCGCTTCGTCCGTATAGGTCACGTCTCCGTGGATCATGTAATAAAGGCCGCCGTCTTCCACTATCACGATGCTGTTGCCGGTCGTATGGCCTTTCGCCTCGATGTAGCGTACACCGTCCGCAATCACCTGACTTTTCTCAAAGTTGGCATACGGTCCGTCGGTGAACTCCACCGGGACCACATTCGGGCAGAGCTTCAGTTCATCCGCTTTAGCTTCTTCGGCAGACGCATAGATCTCTGCATTCGGGAAATGCCGAAGTTCCCCGGTATGATCGGCATGCTTATGTGTGATCAGGATCTTCGTGACCTGTTCCGGCCGATACCCGGCCTCAGCCAGAGCATCCACATAATTCCGGACTCTGCTTCCCATGTAGATAAGCGTGTTTTCATCCGGTACCGCATCCGGAACCTCCGCAGGCATTCCCGTGTCCACAAGGATCACCTCGCTGCCGGTATCGATCACAAAGTTCTGCAGGCTGGACCGATACAGTTTCTTCGGATCGATCCCTTCCTTTCCTTCTCCGCCGAAGGCAAGAGCCTGCGTCATAAATCCGTTGTCATAGAGCTTTACCGCTTTGATCTCCATATTTTTCTCCTTCCGTATGCCCTGTCCGGCTGTTCTCAGGCCTTCTTCTCCAGCTCGGCAGCAACTGCCGCGCGGACATCCTTCATATCCACCGTAGGTTCGAACCGTGCAATGACGTTCCCTTCACGATTCACAAGGAACTTTGTAAAATTCCAGCCGATATAGGTCTTATCTCCGAAAGTCCTGTTGTTCATGTCGGCGAATTTTTTCAATGCCGCGTTCTTCAAGCCTCTGCCGAAGCCGACAAACGGCTTTTCTGAAGCGAGCCATGCAAACAGCGGATCGGCATTCTCTCCGTTCACATCGATCTTGGCAAACTGCGGGAATTCCGTTCCGAACTTCAGGGTGCAGAACTCGTGGATCTCATCCTCCGTTCCGGGTGCCTGATTTGCAAACTGGTTGCAGGGGAAGTCCAGGATCTCAAGCCCTTTCTCTTTGAATTCTTTGTACATGGCCTCCAGCGGATCATAATGCGGGGTGAATCCGCAGCCTGTTGCCGTGTTGACGATCAGGAGCACTTTGTCCTGATATTCTGACAGGCTAACATCGTTGCCCTGTCTGTCTTTTACTGTAAAATCATAAACCGTCTTCATTTTTCGCTTCTCCTTTTCATTTTCTTTTTTTGCTGTTCTGGTTTTCCAGGAGTTCATAAAGCAGCGTGTAAAGCATCTGCGCCTTTTCCGGCTCCAGATCGATACATCCGGCTACTTTCCCCGGAACATCTTTGGCTTTTTCCTGCAGGGCTCTTCCTTCATCGGTGAGAGTGATCAGGACCACACGGTCATCTTCCCCGCTCCGCTTTCTTTCAACATATCCCTCCTGCTGCATTTTCTTCAGCAGAGGCGAAAGCGTCCCGTTATCCAGCATCAGCCTGTCGCAGATCTCACCGACTGTGATCCCGTCTTTCTCCCACAGTACCAGAAAGACGAGATACTGGGTGTAGGTAAGGCCGAGAGGCTTCAGATACGGTGTATAGAGGCTGACAACACTTCTGGATGCAGCATAAAGCGGAAAACAGAGCTGATTCGCCAGCTTCATAGCTTCATGATAATCAAAGTCCAAACACAATCCCTCCCCAATTTCCTTTGAAACAATTATATTTTATCAAATATAATTGAGCATGTCAAGAGGCTTTGCAAATGACAAAGCCTCCTGAAGCAGATTTTTTCTTTTTTGTACGGAACATTTACGCCGTTTCTTATTCAGCGGATGCGAACATACTCACTGCCGTTTCTGGAGAGGATCCCTTCGCCGATCATATCTCTGCGGATAGTACAATAATCCTCGTGAATCGAGCCTATGATCTCATTCAGCTCTTTCTCGGTGTAAACTCTGCCCGGAACAAATTTCTCGGCAATCACTTCATAGCAGATTTGTTTTTTCTTGCGCTGGACCGGGATGGAGCGAAGTTTTCCATATTCGAAGAAAGCGTCGATCACCTTCTGACGGTACTCCTTCTCCCGCTTGATCTGCTCATCGATCTGTTCCGGCTCCGAAGCAGCAATATCGAGAAGGGAAGCGTTCAGCACCTCCCGCCTGAGTGAATAGACGATGTAATACTGCTCCTTGCGGGAAAGGACGAGTCCCGCTTCCTCAAGCTTCTTCATGTGGAATGAGACCGTGGAAGGCGTCAGTCCCAGTCGCTCAGCCAGCAGTTCCGCATACATTTCCCCCTGCATGAGCGCCTGTATGATCCGCAGGCGTGAGAGATCCGAAAGGCTCTTGAAAATCCTGAGTGCATTCTCCTGTGTCATTTCTCCTCCTCCGGGAAATGAGCGATCACATCTCCCAACGCTTCCATTCTGACCTCTCCGACCACACTGTTTCTGGTCTCGTCATGTTCTCTGGCCCGATCAAGCGCCGCGCTCCATTCTGTCCGGAATCGTTCAAGCTGCGCTTTTACCGCTCCCGCTCCGGCGCCCGGCCGATCCTGCAGCGCATCGGTGACCGTTCTGCAGATCGTATAGATATTCAGCCGTACTTTGGCAAAGTCAGCATCATCCTGCCTCCCGCTCTTTTCCAGTCCTGCGATCTCCTCTTTGCAGGCTTCGATCCGCTGCGAGAGGTAGTCGATGAATTCTTTCATACTGCAGTTCTCCTTCCCAACATTTACTTTTACAGATATCAAAGTAAATATACTGTGCAGAAGGAGATCTGTCAATATTTAATTTGATATTTATCAAATTAAATATGCTTTGTCCGTATCACTAAAGAAATGACACCCTGAACGGGTGCCGTTTCCTTGCATACAAATACCCTGGACGATTCCTTATATTCTATCCGCCCTGCACTTTCTCGGCGGTTCCCGGTTTATCGTCCGGTCAGGACATGCAAGATAACTTTGGTATGCGGCTTGCGGATCTCAACCAGGTTCAGAACGAGATATCCGCGCCTTCCCCGGAAGCGCAAGGCAGGCGATGCTTTTCCAGTCTTAACAGCTGCTCCTCATCCGGTTCTGTTACTCCGCCCTTGAATGCATAACCCATTTTCAGGTAGAAAGGAACTGCTGTTATGGAGGCGGGTACCTCAATTCTTTTTGCCCGAAGGTAAAAATCATCCCGTTCAAGGGTCCCGATGATCAACCTGCCGATCCCTTTTCCCTGATAATCCGGGTGAACGAAGATGGTAAAAAAACAGCTTTCATCTTCACGATCCCAATAAGGACCTATTGCTCCGCAGCCTATGATCTTCTTCCCATGACAAGCGACATAAAAATGTGTCCGCTCCGCACGTTTCAGAATATCTTCAGGCTGAAGACGCTGAACAAGATTCTCAATGTATTCCGCAGAATAGCCTCTGATGTTTACCTCTCTGAGCGTCTTGATTATCAGAGCGGAAACCTCTTCAGCATCCTGCGGCAGAAATCTTCGAACGACCATGACCCTCTCAAAACCTGACCAGACAGTAATCTGTCCGGGCATCTCCCGCTTCACCAAATGTAAGGAAACATCCTGTATTTTACTTTCCCTCTGTATTCTTCGTACCCCTGCAGACCTTCTGCCAGCACCTTTTCCTCATTCTGTATCCGCTTAACAATGATCGGGATATAGCATAGCATGACGAGAAAAGAAAGAAAAGCCCCCAGCACCAGAGGCATTGCCAGAAACAGGAACACAGTCGCCATGTACATCGGATGACGGACGACGCCGTACAGTCCCGTATCGATCACTTTCTGTTCTTCCTGCACCTCGATCGTTCGGGAAAGATAGGCGTTTTCCCGCAGCACTTCCGCATAGAGAGCATAAGCAGCAAGGAAGATGACCGAGGCAATGATACTGACCGGGAAGGGCAGCATCAGCCACCCGAACCGGAAACTGAGGCCTGCCAGTATAAAAGCTGCAAGGAACATGATCCCGCTGAAAAGAACCACTTCCCGCTGTTCCCTTTCCTTTTCTTTTCCATTCAGACGCTTTTTGAGCAGTTCAGGATTCTTCTTCATCATTATGAGTCCCGCAACAAACATGGGTATGAACAGAATCCCCATGAGAAGCCAGCCCTGCGCATACCGGATGCTTCCGGCAGGCAGAAAGAGCAGAAGACCAACCAGCACCAGCCCTGCAACGAATCTCGAGATCGCCCGGAAGAACAGTTTTCCGTCCATTTATTGATCCTCCTGCGGTAGTGACTGCACAAACTCCCGGATGATCCTGTTGACCTCTTCCGGTCGGTCGGTATTGGAATTATGTCCCGCATCTTTGATCCAGAAGACACGCAGTCCTTCCTTCTTCGCCCACCTTCGGTTATAGCTCTTCGCAGAACCGGCCTGGTCCTTCTCTCCGCAGATCAGAACAGCCGGGCAATCGATCACATAGGGGAGGTCCGCATCCATTGCATCAGCCAGCATTTTCATGCCGTGTCCTGACAGGCTGCAGTATTCCTCCTTTGTATAGGAATCGATGAAGTATTCCATCAGTGTTCTTCCGTATTCCGTTTCCGAACATCCTCTGGAGCCGATTTTTCGCAGTGTCTCCCAGGGAAAAGCCCTGTACATGGGTTCTGACTTTCTTAATGCCCAAATCTCCGCAGCCGTAACATAGCAGCGTTTCAGAGGCGCGGAATCGATGGAAACGAACCCGGCCGCTTCACCAGGATATTTCTCCATAAAGCATTGTGAAACATACCCGCCCATCGACTGTCCGATGAGAACAGGATGCATAATCATTTCCTTCTGCAGGATATTATACAGCCAAACCGCCTTGTCCATCAGACTGAAATCCAGGCGGAAAGGCCTGGATCCCGCATGCCCGGGGGCATCCCACGTCAGGATATTGAACTCCCGGTCAAATGCTTCGATCTGCTTATCGAACAGGTGATGATCCGCTGTAAGTCCCGGAAGAAAAACCAGCGTTCTGCGCAGGGGAAGAATTTCGTTGATCCAGTAGTGGATCGACCCTGATGAAACTTCCAGTATCTTCTCGTCCATTGTATGCCTCCTCCCGCTTATAGCAAAGCCAGACAGTTTCCAGAAACTCAAAAGTGCCCGGAATGAAATCCCCCGGATCGAGTTTCTCGAGTTTTTTGCCGCATGCACTTTCAGATACACAATGCCCGCAAGTCAAATTTATATTATCAAGCATAAGTAAACAGCGGCTCCTTCACACAGAAAGAATCTCTTTGCTGCTCTGATCCCTTACGGATCAAAGATGCTGAGCTGCGGATATTTTTCAGGAAACTCGCGAATAAACCCGAAGCAATCCTCCGGGTTCGAAAGGATCCTGTTTTCCCGGCAGATCTTTTGAAACACCTTGGTCAGTTCATTTGCATTCGGACTGGGAAGTTCATAGGCATTTCCGTATTCCTTCACATACCGTTTCTTAAGACCAGGAAAATGCTTATCCAGTGCCGTATAATAGTATTCCCGGTCCCCCTCGCGCAGGGTCATCCCCATGCCGAAATCTATCACACCACTGACTCCCGCTTTGACACACTCCTTCAGGATCGCAGCAATGTTTTCCACCGTATCATTGATAAACGGAAGAACCGGTGTAAGCCATACAACGGTCGGAATCCCTCTTTCCCGCATCTCCATGAGAACTTCGATCCGCCTCTTTGTGCTGCATACATTCGGTTCGAGTACGCTGCACAGGTCATCATCATAGGTCGTAAGCGTCATCTGCACCACACATCTGGCTGTGCGGTTGATCTCATCAAGCAGGTCTATATCTCTGAGGATCCGATCGGACTTTGTCTGAATCGCCGCACCGAAACCATAGTTCCGGATAATCTCCAGACACTTTCGCGTAAGCCGCAGCTCCTCCTCACAATGCATATACGGGTCAGACATGGAACCGGTTCCTATCATGCACCTGCGCCTTTTCGATTTAAGCGCCGTTTCAAGCAGTTCCGGTGCATTCCGTTTCACTTCGACATCTTCAAAAGGATGCGTGAACTGATAACACCTGCTCCTGCTGTCACAGTAGATACAGCCGTGTGTGCATCCGCGGTAGATATTCATTCCATACTGTCCACCACTCCCGGTCAGCAAAGTTTTGGCATCCACAAAATGCATTTGAAACACTCCTGTTCTATGATCAGGTATGATAACAAACCGGCAGAGCCGCTTATTCTCAGGCTCCGGCAATGCCTATTCCGTGACGGTCATGTTTGAAAACTCTGCTTTGAAACCGGAGTTTTCCGGTCTGCGGCAAACAGCACTCACTGAATGCTCTCCGTGCGTTCAGATGCATGTGGTCCGGATCAAACACAGCACGCAGACAGATACCGGCTCATATCCGGATGAGAACCAGGCGTCATCGTATATCATACCGATACCATTCTTTCTCTGTTTTATAGAAGCCAACGGATTCAAACATGTGCCGGCTCTGATGGTTGAAAGCAAAAATATTGGCCTTTACCGACTCCATGCCCTTTTCTTCCGCCAGTTTCAGCATCTCTTTTACACAGCGTCTGCCGATATGCCGGTTCTGAAACTCTCTGCAGACTACCACCGCTATTTCCGAATTGTTTCTGAGCGAAACATCGCCCACCAACTGACCTTTAAACTCAATATAATAGCACTCCCCGTTTGAACAGAGATAATCATACATGCTGTGCAGAAGAGCGATGTCATATGGTTTATCCCGGTTATCCACCTGTCTGCACAGATCGGGATCCTGATACCAGGGAAGCGATGCCTCATCGTTCCTGTAATACGGAATTAAGCGGATCTCATTATCTACGATTCGTTCTTTCACATTCCCGTTCTCCAAACCATCCCTGCCGGCCGGATGAATCCTCTCCATATTGTCAAAAGCCCCCCGCTAGGCGCTTCTTCTGTTTCCGGAGCGGATACCGATTTCTCCGCTTTTTCTTTCATACCGGTCTCCCCTTCGCTCCTTGATCAGCTTTTTCCCGCTTCAGTCCAATCGCTTTGTTATGCATACAGTATAGCATGGATTATAAAATTTCGGGGGACATTTCTTAAAAACAGCCGGAAACTGATTATCGAGTCAGTTCCCGGCTGTGTAACGGTCAGCCTTTCAGTTTTTCCCGCGTCATAGGCGGTCTGACGGCCTTCGGTCGATCTTCCACGGTTCAGAGATCCCCGGAAGTTCCCTATCTTTTTCCGGTGATCACCGCGGCCATCCGGTGAAGAAGGCACGCAGGCTGGCGGGATGGAGATCGCCGCTGCCGCTGCAGCCCCGGAGTTAAGCATTTTTATACAAATATTGAGGATCGATTCTCCGGAACTTCTTCCAGGGAAGGAAGTACTTGCGACAGGAAAGCCTCCACCTGCTGAGGGCAGCGGCCGATGTATGCGGCAGGGTCAAGCAGGGATTCCAGTTCTGACATGCTCATGCCGAATTCCGGGCAAGCTGCCAGCCGTTTGAGCAAATCACATTCTTCGCCGTCTTTCAATTTAGCCGTCGCTTCCATCGAACACCGCCGGATCATTTCATGCAGCTGCTGTCGGTCACCGCCGCGCTTGACCGCTTCCATCAGAAGATTTTCAGTCGCGATAAAAGGCAAATACTCCCGGACCGTCCTGTCGATGAGCTTTTCATTGACAAGCAGGCCTTCGCTCACATTCTGCGCCAGACGCAAAATCGCGTCGGCACAGAGAAACGCTTCCGGCAGCGCAATCCGACGGTTGGCTGAGTCATCCAGGGTGCGTTCCAGCCATTGGGCAGAGGCGGTCAGCGGCGCGTTCATAGCCTCGACCATCAGATAGCGGCTCAGGGAACAGATGCGCTCGCAGCGCATGGGGTTGCGCTTATAAGCCATGGCAGAGGATCCTATCTGGGAATCCTCAAAGGGCTCCTCGATCTGTCGGTCGTGCTGGAGGAGTCGGATATCCTGCGCCATGCGGTACGCGCTCTGCGCCATGGCGCTCAGGCAGTTGAGTATGCGGCTGTCTGTTTTGCGGGGATAAGTCTGCCCGCAGACCGGGAAGCATGCGTTGAAATCAAAATCCGCTGCGATGCGGCGGTTGAGCACGTCGATCTTCTCCTCATCGCCTTCGAACAGTTTCAGAAAGCTTGCCTCGGTACCCGTAGTGCCGCGGCAGCCAAGGAAGCGCAGCGTGCCGAGCACGAAATCCAGTTCCTCAAGATCCGACAGAAAATCCTGCATCCAAAGCGTCGCCCGCTTGCCCACAGTAACAAGCTGTGCAGGCTGATAGTGCGTATAGCCGAGGGTCGGCGTAGCCTTATACCGCTCGGCAAAGACAGCAAGACTTTTCAGCAGCCTGAGCAGCTCTCTCCGCAGATAGCGCAGACCCTCGCGATACAGAATCAGATCGCCGTTATCTGTAACATAGCAACTGGTGGCGCCAAGGTGGATAATGCCGGCCGCCGAAGGTGCGGCCTTTCCATAGGCGTAGATATGGGCCATCACATCATGCCGCACCTCTTTTTCTCTCGCTGCGGCACAGGCGAAGTCGATATCTGTGATATGATCCTCGAGTTCTTTGATCTGTTCTTCCGTGACGGGAAGACCCAACTCATGCTCTGCCCGGGCAAGGGCGACCCAAAGCTTCCGCCAGGTTTCCACCCGTTTCTGAGGAGAGAAAAGCTCCAGCATATCGGGCGATGCATACCGGGAAGCCAGCGGTGTTTCATAACGGTCGTTCACAGCCAAACCTTCCTTATCGCAGAATGATAGCGTCCCTTTCCGGGCCGACCGAGACATAGCGGATCGGGCAGCCGACGCGCGTTTCAATCAACTCCACATAGCGCTGTGCCGCCGCGGGCAGATCTGCCCAGCGGCGCACACGGGAGATATCGCAGTTCCAGCCCTCGAAGGTTTCAAACACCGGCTTCGAGCGTCCGAGCGCAACAGGAAACGGAAATCGCGCCGTCTGCTGCCCGTCCACTTCGTACTGCGTGCAGACAGGGATTTTTTCCAAATAGTTTAACACATCCAGCTTTGTCACGGCAAGCGCCGTCGCACCCTGCGTCTGAACACCATAACGCGTTGCTACCAGATCCAGCGGCCCGACACGGCGGGGCCGCCCGGTTTTCGCACCGTATTCGCCGCCGGCTTCACGCAGGCGCTTCGCCTCTTCCCCGAACAGTTCGCAGACAAAAGGACCTTCGCCCACACAAGTGGAATAAGCCTTGACCACGCCAACAACTTCATCCAGTTTCACCGTCGGCAGGCCGGAGCCGAGCGGCGCATAGGCCGCGAGCGCATTGGTGGAGGTCGTATAAGGGTAGATGCCATAGTCGAGATCGCGCAGCGCGCCGAGCTGGGCTTCAAACAAAAGGTTTTTCTCCGCTGCTGCAGCGGTCCGCAGAAAGTCGCCCGTATCACAGAGAAAGGGCTTGATCCGCTCTCCGTAGGTATGGACCCACCGCATCAGGCTCTCCATGGCGCAGGGCTCAGCCCCATAAACCTCCGTCAGTATCATATTCTTCCATTCCAGCAGCTCGGCCAGATGCTCCTGCAGTTCATCGGGATAGAACAGTTCCCCGGCCAGGATCGTCTTCTTCTGATATTTATCGGAATAAAAAGGAGCGATGCCCTGTTTCGTGGAGCCGTATTGCTTCGCGCCAAGGCGTGCCTCCTCCAGTGCGTCCTGCTCTCGGTGCCAGGGCAGCAGGAGCGAAGCGCGGTCGCTGATCTTCAGATTCGCCGGGCTGATCGCTATGCTTCTCGCGCGCAGTGCCTCGATCTCTGTCCAAAGGTTTTCCGCGTCCAGCGCTACGCCGTTTCCGAGGACGTTCACGACAGCCGGATGGAAAACGCCGGAGGGCAGCAGGTGCAGGGCGAATTTCCCGTATTCGTTTACGACGGTGTGGCCCGCGTTGCCACCTCCCTGATAGCGGATGACTATGTCATAGTCTTCTGTCAGAAGATCGACCATACGGCCTTTCCCCTCGTCGCCCCAATTGATGCCAACGATCGCACAGGTTTTCATTCTCATTCCCTCCTGTTATTCGTATTCTTTTCCGGCCGGCGATTCAGACGGAAAGCCATAATGGCCCGGTTCACGCCGCGCAGGGCAATGACGCAGTGATCGCTGCACCTGCCGCCAGGACACAAAACAGAATCAGACGGTTTTCTTCCTATTCGCCGCTTGCTCCATAGTTCGAGAGCACACGCGCAGAGGGATCATCCACCCGACAGCCCTCCCACTGGGGATTCGGCATCCAGAAATCCTTTATCATCTCTGCCTGGCCGGGATAGTATTTTTCGAAGATCTCACGGTATAACAGACTCTCCTTAGTAAATGGCCTCGCAAATGGATAACTGGCCGCTCTGAACGTAAACTCTTCATCGGTGTACTTGCTCTCGGCATAGGCCTTCAGATCGTCTACCATCGAATGGCCCACCGCATCAGAGAACGCCGCTTTCTGCCGCCAAAGTATCCCATCAGGCAGGATGTGATCATTCTCAAAAGCGTGCCGCAGCAGGTATTTGCCCATGTTGTAGCGGTTCAGCTTTTTTTCCGGGTCGATCGCCATGACATAGCGCACAAAGTCGAGATCGCCGAAGGGGACACGGGCTTCCAGTGAGTTGACCGAAATGCAGCGGTCAGCACGCAGCACGTCATACATGTGCAGCTCGTCGATACGCTTTTTGCTTTCCTGCTGAAAGGCCTCCGCGGACGGCGCAAAATCCGTGTATTTGTAGCCAAACAGCTCATCCGAGATCTCGCCGGTCATTAAAACACGTACATCGGTGTTCTCATGGATGGCTTTGCAGCAGAGATACATCCCAAGGCTTGCCCGGATGGTGGTGATATCCCAGGTGCCGAGCAGACGGATCACCTCTTCCAGAGAGTTCAGAACGTCCTCCTGCGTCATCGTGAACGCGGTATGTTCCGCACCAATGTAGTCCGCAGCGATCCGGGCGTATTTCAGGTCGATGGGGTCCTGATCCATACCTATGGCAAAAGTGCGTATTTTTTTACCCAGGAGCTTGGCGGAGATCGCACATACCAGACTGGAATCCAAGCCGCCGGAGAGAAGAAATCCAAGCGGCGCGTCCGCATCCAGACGTTTTTCCACCCCGGCGATCAGTCTGTCCCGGATGCCGAGGCAGACCGTCTCCAGATCATCGGCGCAGTATTCTGTGACCGTTGTCAGATCGGCATAACGCACGAAATCCTGCCCGTCATAATAAAACCCCGGCGGGAAGGGCAGGATATGCTCACATAATCCTGCCAGATTCTGCGCTTCGCTGGCAAAAGCGATGCTGCCGTCGGAGAAGTATCCATAGTACAAAGGCCGGATGCCAATGGGATCCCGCGCGGCGATCAGCCGATCCCGTACTCCGTCGTAGAGGATCATGGCAAACTCAGCGTCCAACCTCGTGAACATCTCCAGCCCGTATTCCTCATAAAGCGGCAGCAACAGTTCACAGTCAGAACCGCTCTCAAAAGTATATCCTTTTGCTTCCAGCTCTTTCCGCTGCTTTCTCCAGCCGTAGAGTTCTCCGTTGCACACAACCTTATTCAAGCCTCTGGAAAACGGCTGCATCCCACGCTCATCCAGGCCCATGATGGAGAGACGGTGGAAGCAAAGCATCCCTGTTCCAATCGATTCGATCCTTGTATCGTCCGGGCCCCGGGATTTTGTCAAATAGAAAGACGGCCTGATCTGTTCCGCGGTATAGAGCCCGGAACGAAAACCCATAACACAACACATAAAAAAGCACCTCCGGATAAAACTTGCAGCCCGTCCTTCACAAAAGGACGGATTGCTGCGTATCCGTGGTGCCACCTTTCTTACCGCTTGCGCGGTCACTCGTCGGGATCCATCAATCCCCGGTTCTTTAACGCAGGACTTACGGCTTCCCTACTTGCTGTTACGTTCAGGTCGCAGCTCCGGAGTGTTACCTTACGAAAGCGCCTGTACCGGGTTTCCACCATCCCCGACTCTCTGTAACGGCAGTTCTTTCGCGGCCTGTCTCCATCCAAGCTTTTTTGTTGTGCGGGGATCACTCCGAGCGCATGGAGAAATCCCTTTGATTGGAGCATACCACAGGCGGAAACGAAACAAAAATACATATAAGATTTGATTCACGACATGATTTTTATATAATAACGCGTTGAATTGCGGCACCGGCTGCTTTTCATTATCATATGTTTATCCTTTCATAATAATCGAATAACCGTATGTATGCGGACTTGATTTCGCTTTTTCCTTCCTTTATAATCACCAACATGTTCAGACGGCAGGAGCGCAGCGCTTTGAGCGCAGCGTCCCTGCCGCCTTTTTTTAGGAGGTGTGTGCATGAACATGTCAATATGGTTTCTGGTAGGGGCAATCCTGGTATTTTTTATGCAGTGCGGATTCGCCATGGTGGAGACCGGCTTCACCCGGGCAAAAAACGCAGGCAACATCATCATGAAAAACCTTATGGATTTCTGCATCGGGACGGTGATGTTCTTTCTGCTCGGCTACGGGCTGATGATGGGTCGGCACGGATCTCTTGGCCTGATCGGAAGGCCGGACTGGGGGATGTTCCGTGACTTTGAAGGCTTTGACTGGTCCTCCTTCGTTTTTCAGCTGGTGTTCTGCGCGACGGCGGCCACGATCGTGTCCGGCGCCATGGCGGAGCGGACGAAGTTTTCCGCCTACTGTGTGTATTCCGCAGTCATCAGCCTGGTCATCTATCCGATCGAGGCCGGATGGGTCTGGGGCGGCGGCTGGCTGAGCAGGCTGAACTTTGTCGACTTTGCGGGATCCTGTGTTATCCACATGGTGGGTGGGCTGTCCGCACTGGTCGGCGCAGTGATCCTTGGTCCCCGTATCGGTAAATACACCAAAAATGCGGATGGAAGTATTACCTCCAACGCTATTCCGGGGCATTCCGTAACACTGGGCGCTCTGGGCGTTTTCATTCTGTGGTTCGCCTGGTACGGCTTCAACGGCGCGGCAGCTTCTGATGTGGAGGAGATGGCGCGCATCTTCGGGACGACCACGATCGCTCCGGCGGTGGCAACGGTCACCTGCATGCTTTTTACCTGGAAGAAAAACGGAAAGCCGGACGTCTCCATGTGCCTCAACGCCTCTCTGGCGGGCCTGGTTGCCATCACTGCGGGCTGCGCCAGCGTGGATGCTTTCGGCGCGGCGATCATTGGCATCGTCTCGGGGGTACTGGTGGACCTGGCGGTAGAGATCCTGGACCTGCGTTTCCACGTGGATGATCCCGTCGGTGCTGTAGCGGTCCATGGCGTCAATGGGATCTGGGGCACGCTCGCAGTCGGACTCTTTGCCTGCAATGAGGCCTACGGAAGCAAAGGCCTCTTTTACGGAGGCGGGCTGAGACAGCTGGGCGTTCAGTGTCTCGGCGTCGTCACCATCGGTACCTATACGGTCTTGTGCATGATTTTGATCTTTCTGCTCATCCGGGGAACGATCGGCCTTCGCGCGGGCGCGGAAGAGGAGATCGAGGGTCTGGATGTGACGGAGCACGGCCTCGCGAACGCCTATGCGGACTTCTTGCCCATCGAGTCCACGCTGGGCGTACATTCCGACGGCCCGGTCGACACTGCCGGACTGAAGCCTTTCCCGCTGACGCTCTCTTCCGGCCTGCGCGATACGCCGGTCGGCCGGAAGCGCTACACCCTGGTACGGATTCTTTGTGATGAGGCGCGCTTTGGCACCTTGCGGGATACGATGGCCGGCATCGGCGTCACTGGCATGACCGTCACCAATGTGATGGGCTGCGGCACCCAGAAAGGCAAAACCGGGCAGTACCGGGGAATTGAAATGAGCATGCACCTGACGCCAAAGCTGCAGGTCGATATCGTTGTCTCCAAGGTAGATCCCGAGCTTGTCGCCGCCGCGGCCTATGCGGCGCTGCACACAGGCGAGATCGGCGACGGGAAGATCTTTGTGTATGATGTGGAGGATGTCGTCCGTATCCGGACGGGAGAATCCGGATATGACGCTCTGCAGATCGCGGAAACGAATTGACCCGGTATATGCGCCATCCTCCTGTGCTTTATGAGAAGAACGGGATCGGCGCCGTACCGGCCGGATTTGACCGCACGCTGCGGCATGATAGGAAAAGGCTTTCCGGAATCATATCTTCTCTGAATGATACGGACTGCAGCGATACAATGATACTTGCCTTTTAGGCTGCGCAAGGGTAAAATAATCCCATATTGAGAGGCCGTGCGCCTCTCTTATCCATTTTCAGGAGGGAATGCGTATGCGCACAGTACCGGAACTGTTCGGCTGCATGGTATTTGACGACAAGGTGATGCGTGCCCGCCTCACCAGCGAGGTCTACCACAGCCTGAAGGAGACCATTCGCCGGGGCAAAAAGCTTGACCTCTCCGTGGCCAACGCCGTGGCGGACGCCA
>JAGBQR010000027.1 GCA_017632775.1 Oscillospiraceae bacterium
AACGGGATCGGTCAGCGTCTCTTTCTTGGCATCGAACCCGGTATATACGAAATTTGCCGAACCGCGGTCCTGAACGGCTGCGGCGGGCAGGGTAAGGACCGGACCGGAACTGCGGATCCGGATGTCCACAGAGGCATTCATGCCGGAAAGCATCCCGGATGAGCAGGGAAGTTCCACGGTGACAGTAAACTTGCTGCTTCCTCCGCTGTTGGTGCCGGTAGCGGCGATCTGTGTCACCGTGCCGGCAAACACCTCGCCGGGAAGGGCGTCCAGCGTGACTTCGGCGCTCATGCCTTTCTGATACTGCAGGATATCCAGCTCATCGGCGGCAAGGAGGATCTTCATGGTCTCCCGGGGAGTGACGGAAGCGATCAGCTTCCCCTCTAGGGGAAAGAGGTTGTCCTCAGCCTTGGGAGTGGGGAAAAACGCGCTGAAATCTGGAAGCTGGAACGAAGGAAAAACGAACGATGAAGCCAGGTCGGTATGCCCGATATAGATCAGACGGCTGAAGGTCTGCTCTCCTTCTCCGAAGGTGATGCGGACGAATACGTCTCCGCTCTGGATCTGCTCTACGTCACTGCCGTCCAGCTTCCGGGCACCGGAAAGATCCAGAGGGACTTCCTGCGCATTCAGAAGCAGGGTCTGGGCAAGACCGGTGAACATGCTGAGGATGTCCATGTCTTCCGATTCCAGATGGACGGGAGCGGATTTCCCCAGGGTGACCCCTTTTTCATCCACGGAGGTCACCATCAGCAGCTCCGAGGAAACCAGGGGCGGCTCAGGTTCTGTCTCAGCCGGATCGCCGTCGGCCAGGAGAAGAAGAGAACCGGAGGGAGAAGCGGAGAGCCCGGAAGCGGCGGTTTCGTCGATGCCGGATATCAGCCCCGCGCATGGCGCGGTGATCTCGCCGGAGCGGGCGATCTGCAGCAGTTCCTGCAGCAGGTCTTCATATTCACGATGGTTCTGGGAGAGCTGTTCCCGCTTCGTCCCCCCCGCATTCTGGATCCGGAGGAGGACGGAGCCTTTCCGGATCTGCTGCCCTTCTTTCAGGGAGACGGACTGCACCGTCCCGTCTGTATAGAGGATCCGCAGAGGACTGTGGACCTGCAGCATGCCGCTTCCGAGTTCTGAGCCGTCCTGCGTCAGGATCACAGCCGGATCATCCATCTGAGGTCCGTCATCCGTGAGGGTGACTTCCACGGTTCCCCGCAGAGAGGAAGAGATCTTGCCCTCATATTCCTTCCCGTCTGTGCAGCGCACGGTGACGGGAGTCCCGGGAAGAAGATCCTCTTCACACGGAAAGCGGACACACATCAGACCGTCCAGCGACACCACAGCCAGAGCGCCGTGGTCCAGCAGGACCTGGCGAACGTCGGAATCCTTCCGGGCATAAACGGCCTTGATCCGGCCGTCCGCCGCGCTGGTGAGAGATACGAAGGCATTCTTCTCCAGATCGGAGATCTGCCCGTTGATCGTGTCCAGACTGTCCTGGACGCGTCGGACAGATGCCATGACGGACAGCGTGTCCGTTTCTGCAAGAGCCTGCCCGGCCTCCACGGATGAGCCGTTTTTCACAAAAAAGCGTGTGATCTCCACGCCGTCCGGTATCCTGACCTCCACGGCATCCTGCGGCTGCAGGGTCCCGCCGCCGGACAGGGTCGTGATGATCTCCTGCTTCACGGCGCTGCAGGAGACCGCTGCGGAACTGGAGGCGCTCCGCCGGTTCCTGGCGACCGCCGGCAGTACAGCCAGGGCAATGACCACAGCACCCAGGATACTCCAGGTGACGATCCGCTTCCAAAGCTTTTTCTTCATGATATCACCCGCCTTATCCGCCGTAGTGAAGCGCATCGATAGGCTTCATCTTTGCTGCCTTGTTGGCAGGATACAGGCCGAAGATCACCCCGATGAGGAAACAGAAGATCACGCTCCACATGACTACGTTCCCCTGCAGATGGAAAGAGAGGCTGGTGCCGGCCACGATGATGGAGACGATCTGCAGGATCGCCCAGGAGAAGAAGATCCCCAGGGCGCACCCCAGCATGCAGAGCACTACGGCTTCGATGAGAAACTGGACGAGAATGGTCCGGTGACTGGCGCCGATCGCTTTGCGGATCCCGATCTCCCGGGTGCGTTCCGTAACGGTCACCAGCATGATATTCATAATGCCGATGCCGCCCACGATCAGGGAGATGGCGGCAATGCTGCCCAGAAGAATGGTCAGGGCGGAATTGACCCGGTCCATCGCTTCCTCAATGATGTTTACGGAAGAAATGCGGAAGGCGTCCTCATCCTCGTCGAACCGCCGAAGAAGGAGTTCTTTCATGGCAGTCTCCGCCTGGGGTACGGTGTAGCCCTGGGAAGGTCCGATGTAAAAATTCGTGATGGAGGTGCCGGTGGTGGAGGAAAGGCGGATCAGGGATGTATAGGGGATATAGGCGGTCATAGAGGAGAGAAAAGAAGAAATGATCGAATCATCCGCCTTGACCACACCGATTATCGTGTATTTGATCCCGTCCAGGGCGATGACCTCGCCCGCACAGTCGGCGTACCCCACCAGCTTTTCCGCCGTGGTTTCATCCAGGACACAGACCCGGCTGCTGCTGCGAAGATCGGACTGCTTGATATAGCGTCCCTGGATCAGCTGCTGCCCGTTGATCTCATAATAGTCGCCGGTCACGCCGTAAAGGGTGACGGAACCGCTTTCCAGAGCATATTTCCCTGTGGCAGTGGCGGTGGCATAGGGAGAGATACCGGAAACAGAGGGTTCCGCATCCACCCAGTCCTGCAGATCCTCCAGCCGGACCGGCATGCCGTGATCATCCCGGATGGAGACTGTGAGCAGGCTGCTGCCGAGACTGGAGACCTCGGAAGTGATGGAATCGGTGGTGCTGCTGACGAGGCTTACCAATACCACCAGTGCCAGGACGCCGATGATGATGCCAAGCATGGTGAGAGCGGCCCGCATTTTATTGGCTCCGATGGAACGGAGCGCCATTTTTACAGAAAGCATCAGCCGCTCACCTCCGTCAGTCTCCCGTCCAGGATGTGAACGATGCGTTTGGCTTGACGGGCAATGTCGTTGTCGTGCGTGATGAGAACGATGGTGTTCCCCTGCTCGTGCAGCTCCCGGAACATATCCATGATCTCACGGCTCGTGTGGGAATCCAGGTTTCCGGTCGGCTCGTCCGCAAGGATCAGGGAAGGCTGTGTGACAAGAGCGCGGGCGATGGCCACACGCTGCTGCTGCCCTCCGGAAAGCTCGGTGGGCTGGTGTTTGGCACGTCTTTCCAGACCGACGCGCTCCAGAGCCTCCCGGACGCGTTTCGTCCGTTCCGCTTTTTTGACGCCCTGGTAGATCAGCGGCAGTTCCACGTTCTCTTCGGCTGAAAGCTTGGGGATCAGGTTGAAGCTCTGGAAAACGAAACCGATCTTCCGGCTGCGGACCCGGGCAAGCGCGTTCTCGCTGTAGGCTTCGATGGGGGTGCCGTCCAGCAGGTATTCTCCCGCGTCCGCCGTGTCCAGACATCCGATGATGTTCATAAGAGTGCTTTTCCCGCTGCCGGAAGGGCCGATGACGCTGACAAATTCATGGGGATAGACATGCAGGTTGGCATGATCCAGCGCATGGACCCGCTCATCCCCGATCTGATAGATCTTGGAGACATCTCGCAATTCGATCATGACCGTTCAGCCTCCGTATGGACCGTCCGTACCGAAGCCGTACATCCAGAAGGGATTCCTGGCCTTGGTATAGCAAACGGTGTCGCCGGCCTGAAGTCCGGAACGGATCTCGGTATACTCCTTGTTGGAAACGCCGAGACTGACGGTGACAGGCTCGATGAACTGACCGGTTTTCTCATCATAGGCGGTGTAGACATAGGCGCTGGCGCTGGTGCGGTTCACCGCGTCAGTGGGGACCATCAGCACATTCTCGGTGCCGGAGATCGTGATCACCACATCGGCCGTCATGCCGCCCAGCATGAATTCGCCCTTGGCAAAGGTGATGGTGGCGGAATAGGAGGTCACACCGGAACCGGTGGCCGCGGTGCGGTCGATGCCGGTGTTGGTGCCGGTGTAGGTGTCCTTGCCGTTGGATTCGATCGTCAGTTCTGCGGGCTGACCCACATCCAGCGCCATGATGTCCGTTTCATCCACGGAGATCGTTACGGACATTTCTTCGTCCCGGGAGAGAGTTGCCACGGTCGTTTCCCCGGTGTCGGCCGCGGGGGCCGAAGCGGAGGCGGCAGCGCCGGAAGACGATGTGTTCATACCGGCCATCTGGCCCGCAAAAGGAAGGGAATAGAAGGAAGAGGGGAAATCCATCGTCATCGATTGGGATGAGACGGCCTGGGAGCTGTTCCCGTCGTCCAGGGAAAGGACCGTGCCGTCAAAAGGCGCGCGGACCGCTCCATCCTGATAGATGGTCAGCAGAGACAGAAGGGTGTCCTCCAGAGTCTGGCGTTCCTTCAGAATGGAACTGACGCCTGCGGCAGAGGAGGCGTCCTTGATGCGGAAGAGACTGCTCTCGGCGTAGACCTGCTGGTCTTCCTTTATAAGGACGGAGGAAACGGTGCCGGTATAACCCACGACCTTGATGGGATTGTGAATGGCCAGTTCTCCGGAACCCAGCAGCTGGCCGTCGCTGTCCTGAACCGAGACAGGTTCATCCGGCCGGGTACCCTTGTCCGTGACCAGGATCACAGCCCTTCCCCGGGTGACGCTTTCCACTTTCCCGGAGAGAGTGGATCCGTCTTCCCGGACCACCGTGACAGTATCACCGGCTTTCAGGGAGCCGCAGTCAATGGAGAAGGACATATATTTGTCCTGAGAGATCAGAGCAAGAGCGCCATGCTCCACCATGCATGAAGCGATATCATCTCCGGGCTGGGCATAAATGACCTTTACCCGGCCGGAAACCCCGGCTTTCACGGATGTAGTGGCAGCCTTTGCGCTGGCATCGGACAATTCCTGGTCTTTCTTTTCTATCTGACTCTGGACATCCGCCAGGGCTGTCATCACCGTGGCCATATCCACGGTAGCCAGGACATCTCCCTGTTTTACCCTGGTGTTGGGATCTACCAGGATCTCATCGATCTCCACCCCGGCCGGGATGGTGACAGCTTCGGTATCCACATCCTGGATGGATCCGGATCCGGAGACAGTAGTGCTTACGGTCCCGTACTCCACGGTATACGTGAGAACGGTTTCGCTCTGTTTTGCCAGCGCGTCCCGGACCTTTCCCTGAAGGTAAAGCACGGTGAGGACCAGCGCCAGCGCAATGACCCCGATGATGATCAGGGTCGTGCGCAGCCGCCGGAGGCGTTTTTTCTTTTTTTCCTTGTTCAGCGCAGCAAACAGCGCATCATCGGTCTGTTTTCGTTCGTCCATGCAAAAAACTCCCGTACTGCCCCGCAGGAGGGGGGAAAGTACGCACCCTTCACGATTTAATCTATAAAAGAAAGCATACTATTCCCGCGGGGAGACTGTCAAGGCATATCAGGCGAACTTTTTGTGAACTCTGCACTGCTTGCCGTTTGCAGGTGCCTTTGCTATACTGGAAAAAAAGAGTTCGATGGAAAGAGGAACTGCGCATGCTGACGCTTCTGACGGGAAAGGCCGGCTCGGGAAAGACCGCAGCTGTTCTGGGAAGAATACGCGAAAATGTGATAAAGAAGATTCCGGACAACATCCTTCTCGTTCCGGAGCAATACAGTCATGAAGCGGAAAGGGAACTGGCCGGGATATGCCCGGATTCCATGAGTCTTTATGCGGAAGCGATGAGTTTTACAGGGCTCGCGCGGAGGCTTACGACGGAATACGGCGGCTCGGCGAAGCGGTATCTGGACGAGGGCGGAAAACTCCTCGCAATGGCACTCGCGCTGAGCGGATTCGGAAAAGAACTGCCCGGACTCCGCGTTTTCGGCGGAAGCGAGGCGAAAGGCGAGACACAGGAGATGCTCCTCTCCACGGTGGAAGAACTGCAGGCCTCCGGGATCACAGCGGAGGATCTGCTTGAAACGGCGGGGAGGGTCGATGCGCATCTTGCGGGGAAACTGCGGGAACTCGCCATGATCTGTGAACAATACACTGCCGTGGTGAGCAAAAGCGGAGCGGAGAGTGCCGACCGGCTGACGGATCTGGCGCTGCTGATCCGTGACCGGGCCGCGGTAAAGGGCTGGCAGGTGTTCGTAGACGGTTTTTCCGATTTCACATCCTGCGAGACGGCAGTCCTGCAGGCCCTTCTCAAGGGAGGGGCGGATGTGACCGTGTGCCTGACCGCGGAAAGCCGGGAAACACAGAACGAGGTGTTTTCCCTATCCCGTGCGACGGCGGTCCGGCTGCGCGGGGTCGCGGAAGGCGATCAGGTCGAGGTCCGGGAAGAATATGTGGCGGATGAGGCACGGGAGACAGCGGACAGGGATCCGGCGATCTCCGCCCTGGCGGAAAACGCGTTCCTGTATACGGACCGGGTCCTTTTCCCGCAGCCCGGATCGATCCGCCTTTACCGGTGCCGCTCAAAATACGCAGAGTGTGAATTCGCCGCGGCGGAAGCGCTTCGTTTCGTGCGGGAAGATGGCTGCCGATGGAGGGATGTCGCGGTCGCCGTCAGAGGATTTTCTGACTATGAACCGGTTTTGAAGCGGCTGTTCGAGCATTACGGGGTGCCGCTTTTCGTTTCCGAAAAGACAAGACTGTCCTCCCGTCCGCTGCCGGCGCTCCTTGCGGCTGCTTATGAGATCGCGTCGTCGCGGTGGGACAGGGAGAACGTCATCGCCTACATGCGTACCGGCATCACCGGACTCAGCCGTGAGGACTGCGATGAACTGGAGACCTATGTTTTCCGCTGGAAGCTGGATGAGCGGGCCTGGAGAAGAGCCGGCAGCTGGAAACAGCATCCGGAGGGATCCGGAAACGCTTTTCAGGCGGAGGATAGCAGAAAACTGGAGAGGATCAACCGATCGGCGATAGCGCTTTCCGCTCCGCTCTGGGACTTTATCCGGGCGGCCGAAAAATGCGGGGATGCCGCAGGACATGCAAAGATCCTGCGTGATCTGATGCAGGCGCTGGATCTCCCGGGACGCATGACGGAGATCTGCTCAAGGCTTGAGCAGGAGGGGAGACTGGAGGATTCCAGAGAATACCGGCGGGTCTGGGACCTGACCTGCGACGCGCTGGAACAGTGCGAAGCGGTGCTGGGAAACACCCGGATGACGATGGAGGAATTCGGAGATCTTTTTATACGCATGCTCTCCAAGTATTCCTATGCGCGCATCCCGGCTTCGGTGGACCGGGTCTCCGCAGGAGATTTCGATCGGATGCGCCGCCGCAATATCCGGCATCTGATCGTTCTGGGGGCTTCCGACGACAGGCTTCCGGGGGGGAACACAGGATCCGGCGTTTTTTCGGAAACGGAAAAAGAGCAGATGATCGAGGCGGGACTCGTACTGGGAGCAGGAGAGGAGGAGATCTGGCGCGAGATCACCCGGATCTATAACTGCCTTTCTCTTCCTTCCGCTTCCCTCACCCTGAGCTATGCTTCCCAGGATGCCGACGGAAACGCCCTGGAAGCGTCCCTGATCATGAAGCAGGCGGAACGCATGTTCGGGATCCGGATCGTGGAACCGGACCCGGAAGAACTCCGGCTCGCCGCGGTGGAACCTGCGTTTTCAATGGCTGCGAACGCAGATTCCCTGAACTCGGCTCCGGCCAGAGCGGCGGAACGCTTCTTTGAGGCGACGGCTCCTGCCAGGCTGGAGGCGGTCCGCCGCGCGGCGGTGATGCCGCGCGGACAGCTGACTCCTTCCGTGGCGCAGAAACTCTATGGAAGGGAAACGACGCTTTCCGCTTCCAGGGCCGATACCTTTGCCGGATGTAAATTCGCCTATTTCTGCCGGTACGGACTCCGGGCCCGGCCCTATGAAACGGAGGAACTCCGTCCGAACGACATCGGCAGCTTCATGCACAGGATATTCGAGCAGACGGCCATCAGCGTCCGGGAGGAGGGCGGTTTCAGGAAGATCACGGACGAACGCCTCCTGGAGCTGGCGGACCGGCATATCGATGAATATATCCGGACGGAACTGCAGGATTTTGAAGAGAAGTCGGCGCGCTTCACGTTCCTGTTCCGCCGCCTGCGGGAAGATGTGCGGGAGATCCTGCTGGATATGGCGGAGGAACTCAGGAAGTCGGACTTCCAGCCGCTGGATTTCGAACTGGATATCCGCGGAACGGAAGGGATCGAACCTTATCGTGTGCGCTGCGGTGACCGGACCGTCACGCTCTCGGGAATAATCGACCGGGTGGACGGCTGTGAGAAGGATGGAAAACTCTATCTTCGCGTGGTGGATTACAAGACCGGGAAAAAGAAGTTCCGGCTCTCGGATGTCTGCTACGGAACGAATCTCCAGATGCTGCTGTACCTGAATGACCTGAAAAGGACCGGGAAAAAGCGTTACGGAAAAGAACCGGTCCCTGCGGGGATCATGTATCTTCCGGCCAGGAACGACATCCAGCAGGTCAAAAGGGAGGATGATCCGAACGCGGAAAAAAGGGAACGGGAGGCAAGACGCAGAAGCGGGCTCGTTCTGGATGATGAGCAGCTTCTCGAAGCCTGGGAAAACGGACCGGACAAGATATTCATCCCGATGGAAAAGAAAAAGGGCGGCACGGGGGAGACGCTGGTGAGTGAGGAAAACCTGGAACTCCTCGCCGCCAAGGTGGACCGCACGCTTTCGGAGATGGCGGACAGTATCGCACGCGGGGAGATCACGGCAGATCCCTTATACAGCGGCGAGAGCGAAAACGCCTGCGTCTACTGCGATTATAAAAACCAGTGCGGGTTCCGGGACGGCGAACACGATGAGGTGTTCCGGAGACGCGTGAATCTGAATGCGGAAGAGGTCTGGGCAAGGCTGAATGAAGAACTCGGAAGAGAGCACGGAAAGGAGAAGGAGCATGGCGAAACCGAAAGCAACGGCTGAACAGCTCGAGGCTATGAAGCCATGCAGCAACGCGCTTCTTGTTTCGGCGGGAGCCGGAAGCGGAAAGACCTGGGTGCTGACACAGCGTATCCTGCGTGCGATAGCGCCGGAGGACAGAAATGAGAAGCCGGCGGATATCACAGACTTTCTGGTGATCACGTATACCCGTGCTGCTGCAGCCCAGCTGAAAGCGCGCATAAGCGAAGGGCTTTCGGAACTGACGGCTCTGGAAAGCTCCTCGCCGGAACCGGACAGAAAAAGGCTGGCGCATCTGCGCAAACAGACAGCCCTGATCGGGCGTGCGCAGATCAGCACGATCCATTCTTTCTGCGCCGACCTTCTGCGGGAGTTCGGCATGACGGCAGGGATCCGGCCGGATTTCCGCATCATCGAGGAGGAGCGGGCAGAGCAGATGAAACACGCGGCCCTGGACAGAGTCCTCGAAGAACACTACGCGGAGCCGGAAAAGTTTCCGGGTTTCCAGGCTCTCACCGAGACGCTCGGCCGGGGACGGGACGACCGGAAACTGGTGCAGCTCGTCACGGACCTGGACACAAGACTCCAGAGCCAGGCATATCCTGCCCGATGGGTGGAGCGTCAGAAAGCGCTGCTGCGGCGGGACTGGCAGGATCTGTCCGATTCGCCGTGGGGAAAGGAAGTCCTTTCCCACATGCTCCCGAAGATCCGGATATGGACCGGAAAGATGCGGAGCGCTCTCCGGGAGATCGAAGAAGAGGCGGGACCGGTCTGCGCCAACTACAGGGACAGCTTTGCCGGAACACTGGAGAGGATGGAGGCACTGTCCAGGGCGGCAGATACGGACAATAACGGGAACTGGGAAGAGATCCGGAAGGCACTGCCGGTCCCCTATCCGAGACTTGGCGCGAAAAAAGTGGAGGATACCGCCTTTCGCGACAGGATGAAGGCGATCCGCGAAGGGTGCAGGAATTTCACCGATCGGCTGCCGGACGTTTTTTCCGTAGAGCCGGAGAAGGTGCTCGCGGATATCCGCGAGACGGCCCCCGCGCTGGAAGCCCTAATGGATCTGACGCTGGATTTCGAAGCGGAATACGGACGGGAAAAGCGCCGTAAGGCTCTGATGGACTTCACCGATCTGGAGCATGCCGCGGCGCAGATGCTGACCGGCGGGAATGGACCTTCGGCTCTGGCCGGGAGTGTTTCCGGCCGGTACAGGGAGATTCTGGTAGACGAATACCAGGACGTGAGTCCTGTGCAGGAGATCATCTTTGAAGCAATCTCCCGTAAGGGAGAGAATCTTGTCATGGTGGGAGACATCAAACAGTCCATTTACCGCTTCCGCCTGGCGGAACCCGCGATTTTCAACCGGAAATACGACGCTTTCCGGCATTACAGGGAAGCGAAGGAGGGAGAAGCACGCCGGATCCCCATGAAGGCGAATTTTCGCTCCAGAAGAGAGATCATCGCGGCTGTGAACAGCATTTTCCGCACCTGCATGAGCCGGGAACTGGGAGATGTGGACTATCTGCAGCCGGATCACCAGCTGGATGCGGAAGCAAGCTATAACGGAGAGGGAGAAAAGCCGCAGCTCGTCCTGTTCGGGTTTCCTTCCGCGGCAGAGCGCAAAGAGACGGGAAGCGGACGAAAAGACCGTGAAGCGGCGTGGGTGGCAGGAGAGATCAGCCGCCTGATGCGCAGCGGAATGACCGTGAAAGACGGGGAGGAGGAGAGGCCTCTCCGCTGGTCGGATGTGGCGATCCTGCTGCGTTCATTCAAAACAAATGAAGCGGTTTTCCGCAGGGAACTGGAGAGAGCGGGGATCCCGGTCGTCTCCGCCGCAGGCACGGACCTTTATGCGGAGCCGGAAACGGCATTTCTGATGAACATGCTTTCCATCGTGGATAATCCGCACAAGGATGTGCCGCTGCTGGCCCTGCTCCGTTCACCGGCCTTCGGCTTCACGGCGGATGAACTGGCGGAGATACGGATGAGCGACCGGGAAAACGACCTTTTCAGCGCTCTTTCCGCTGCAGCCGGGAAAAACGAGAAGTACGCCGGATTCATCCGGATGCTGGAGAGTTACCGGTCCTCCGTCCCGGATATACAGGTAAGCGAGCTGCTATGGCGGATCATATGCGAACAGGATCTCGTGGCAGTCTCCTCGGCAATGGGGGAAGGGGAGCAGCGACGGGACCGGATCCTGAATTTCATCGAACTCTGCAGCCGCTTCGAGGAAAGTGACAGCCGCGGACTCCATTCCTTTCTTGAATGGCTTGAGCTGATGAACGACCGGGAACAGATCCCCAGCATCGTATCAGGACACGCAAACGGCGTCTCACTGCTCACGGTGCACCGGTCGAAAGGACTTGAATACCCTGTGGTGTTCGTCTCGGGCACGGGATCGGAGTTCAACAGAAAAGACTACAGCGGCAGTGTCCTCGTCGATCCGGAGATCGGACTGGGGAGCAGAAAGGTGGACCGCAGACGAAAAATCGAGTATCCGACACTTGCCCGCACAGCCATTGAAGAGAAAATACGGCGGGAGACTCTTTCCGAGGAGATGCGGCTGCAGTATGTGGCGCTCACCCGGGCAAAGGAGCGGCTGTATATAACCGGGAGCGCCGCATCCCCGGAAACGCTGCTGGAGAAAGCCGCGCTCAGCATCGGAGAGGGCGACCCCGATCCGGAATACCTCTCCGGAGCGGCCTCCGCGCTGCAGTGGTACGCGGCCGCGGCCGTCATGGACAGAGAGAGGACTTTCCATATCCGGATCGTTCCGCCTGAAACGGAAGATAAGCAGGAAACTGTTTCCGTGGAAGAGAGGGAAACGCCGGCCGGGGAGGAGATCCTTCGGCTGGAGCAGAAACTGCGGGAGAATCTCGCCGCGGTCTATCCGTACGGAGAAGCGGCGGCGCTTCCGTCCAAGATCACAGCGACGGAACTGAAAGGTCTCCGGAGCGAGCCGGAAGAGGATGAGGAAGCTGTGCGGATGACAGCCTCTGCGGAACAGAAGGCTTACAGCTTCCCGCTGCCTGTTTTCGGAAAGAAGGACCGGGTGCTCAGCGCTGCAGAGCGCGGTACGGCGACGCACACACTGCTTCAGCACCTGAACTGGTCCCTGATCCCGGAGGAGAGTGAGATCCGCAGGGAGATCGAAAGGGTGAAAGCGGAAGGTTTCCTGAGCACGGAAGAAGCCGCGGCCATCGATATCCGGACTGTGCAGCATCTGGCCGCATCCTCTCTCGGACGAAGGACAGCGGCGGCCTTTCAAAGGGGATCGCTGCAGCGGGAGTTTCGTTTCTCCCTTCTGGTGGACGCCGGCCGGCTTCTTGATACAGCGGCCAGGGAACAGATCCTGCTCCAGGGTGTGGTCGACTGCTTCTTCGAAGAAGAAGACGGGATCGTTCTCGTGGACTATAAAACGGACCGTGTTTATGATGAGGATGCGATCCGCGAGCGGGCGGAGCATTACCGCGACCAGCTCGAAGCCTATGCGGACGCGCTGGCCAGGATCACAGGAAAACCGGTAAAGGAGCGCATTCTCGTCTTTTTGGAGCCGGGACGTGAGATCCGACTGGAAAACCGTGGATAAAACACTTGCATTCCGTCTGCCGATATGCTAGAATCCTTTTTGCGTCTTGTAACTATGTCCTGTACGGGCACAATCAAGACAGCCTTTGATGAGGAGAATCAGCCATGAAGGAAGGAATCCATCCCAACTATCAGCAGACCACTATCCGGTGCGCATGCGGCGCTGTCATCGAGACAGGCTCCACCAAGCAGAACATCACCGTTGAAATCTGCTCCAAATGCCACCCGTTCTACACCGGCAAGCAGAAGCTGGTCGACACCAGCGGCCGTGTGGATAAGTTCAACAGGAAATACGGTCTCAAGTAAGGATAGATGCAAAAGACAGGTCCGCGCCGTTCCGGCGCGGACCTTTGCCGTCTGCGGGGATGCAGAAGGCAGGGGGACTGAATAATCCGGAAAAACCCGAATTGTGGATTTACAAATAAAAAACAGAGGTGTAAAATAAAAAACGTCGAAACCGTTGGGAATACAGGCATGGAACCAAAAAAGGAGATCAGAAGATGGATAACAGGATCGAAGCGGAAAAGAATATTATCGAGATTTACGATAAAATGAAACTGATGTCCTATCGGGGCATCTTCGATGTGATCCGGGAGCGGGAGGGATCCCTGTCCGCCATGGAAGCGTTCTCCCTGGAAGTGATCCGCATGCTCGGACGGCCCACGGTCGGTGAATTCGCCGATTTTCTGAATATCTCACAGTCGAATGCGACGTATAAAGTGAACTGCCTGATCAAAAAAGGCTATATCGAAAGGGAAAACTCCAGCGTTGACCGGAGAGAGTATCATCTGGTCCTTTCCCAGAAATTCTATGACTATAAACGGTATATGAATTCCTATGAAAACACCGTGATCGAACGGATCGGCGAGCGTTTTACGGATGCTGAGCTGGAAGCGCTCGCAGGCTTCCTGAGGACGATCAACCATGAACTCATGCCTGAGTGTGACGGGATCGTTGCCGAACGGGAAGACAGGTAGAAAGTCCCCCGCGGACAGAGAATGAAAGAAAAAGAGAGGGAAGAACACACGGTTCTTCCCTCTCTTTTTCTTTCGGGAACGGTCAGTCGTCCTCGCCGAGAGCTTCCAGCCCTTTGGCATTGGCGACCTTGCTTGCCTTGATGTTTTTCACAAGCAGCGTAAAGACGGTGCAGCTGCAGGCTGTGAGGATGCAGGCGTACACGGGCAGGGCGCGCCAGGCACTGCTCATGTTCAGCACGAGACCGAGAAGCACCGGGGTGACCGTCTGCGCAGACATGCTGGCGGCATAATAATATCCGGTGAAGCGACCGATCTTTTTGGATGAGCAGAGTTCCACCACCATCGGGAAGGAGCAGTTGTGCACAAGGGCCATTCCGAATCCCTTCAGGACCCAGACAGCATAGAGCAGCACCGGGAAGCTGAATTCCCCGTGCTCGCCGACAGCCTTGTGCGTGGGCGTTACGAAGCACATCAGCAGCAGGCCGGCAAAAGTGATCATCAGACCGGTCGAAATGGTCCATTTGCGCCCGATCCGGTCCGCGATCCCGCCGGCGATGGCAAAGCCGACAACGGAGGCGAGACCGCCCAGGATGGTGAGGATCATGGTCGCACTGGAAGCGGACTGCAGGTGATAGATCACGTAGTTTCCGATATAGGTCCCGAGCGCGTTGTCGCTCATGAACCAGAGGAATTCCGCGCCGAGGATGGCCAGCAGCATGTTGCGGTTGGCGCGGCTCATGGGCTTGTCATCATCGATGGGCGTTTCCACCGCGGCCAGACGCTCGCCTTCCTCCAGTTCCTCCCGGAGTTCCTCCGCCAGCTTGTTCTCTTTGATGGTGGAGAAAAGGACCAGTGCGGAGATGACCATCAGAACGGAAGCGATGATGAAGGGCAGTTCGATGGTCCAGATATTCCGTTCGGCGGCGGGGGAGTTGATGTAGCGGCTGAGCACACAGACAAGGCCGAGCACCGTGGCAAAGGCACCGCCGAAGTATCCCATGATATTGATGATGCCGTTTGCCTTCGCGCGGAGAGGCTTGGGGGTGATATCCGGCATGAGGGAAACGGCGGGATTGCGGTACATCATCATGAAAATGAGGACGACAGCCATCATTGCCACCATGCCGGCGATGTTATTGGTGTGGAAGAAAACAGGAATGAAAGGAAATGCGACCGCGGAAACGAAAGTGCCTATCAGGATATAGGGCATGCGCTTGCCGATGGGGGTTTTCGTCCGGTCGGACAGGTTGCCGAAAATCGGCAGCAGGATCAGAGCGGCCAGATTATCGCAGGCCATGATGATGCCCACGATCCACTGCACGTTGAGGATCTTTGCGGGATCACTGGCTTTCAGCTCCGCAGAGGTCATTTCGTAGATGTTCCGGGCGAAGATATCCGTAAGGAAAGTCGGACACCAGGAATCGTAGACCTGCCAGAGAAGAAGGATGCCGAAGAAGGCAAAGCCGATCAGCGCGGTCCGCTTAACATTCAGCTTCAGAGTCATAGGTTTGTCCTTTCTGTTGAGTTTTGTTTCGGGTAATCCGATTTTACAATATTTCCCCGGTTCCAGCAACTGAAAATTGACGGCCCTGTGCATGAAGTGATATGATGGATACAAGCAGAAAAAAGAAACCGGAATCAAAAGGGAGGATGGAATTCCATGAAACAGGAAGAGATCAGACAGCTTGCCCTCCGCACGGCAGCGGGCCTTGGGAAAGGACTGCTGAAGGGAGCCGGGTTTGCCGGAAAAACTGCTTTGAAAGGAGCCGGTGCTGCCGGGAAAATGCTGCTGAAAAGCACCGCTGCGGGACTAAAAAGCCTGAGCAGAATGGACAGGAAGGATCTGGCCACGATCGGCTGCATCGCGGCTGCCGCAACGGCCGTTCCGGTCTTTCTCCTTGCACCGGGTTTCGCGACGAAAGAAAAAAAGGCTCCGTTCCTTCGCCGGAACTTTGCCCATCGGGGACTGCACTCCAGGGATCTTACCGTACCGGAGAACTCACTCAAGGCATTCGAACTGGCCGCGGCTGCCGGATACGGGATCGAGCTGGACGTTCAGCTTTCACGCGACGGACAGGTGGTGGTGTTCCACGATGCGGAACTTGAACGGGTCTGCGGTGTGAAGGGGAAAGTGGAGGATCTTACCTTCGAGGAACTGCAGGAGCTGCAGCTTCTTCACACAGAGGAGAAGATCCCGCTGTTTACGGATGCGCTGGCAGTTATCCGGGGCAGGGGCCCTCTGATCGTGGAACTGAAAAACGGGAAGCGCAACAAGGAACTCTGTGAGAAAACGTATGAGATCCTGAAGAATTACAAGGGCGACTACTGCATCGAAAGTTTCAACCCCGTGATCGTCTCCTGGTTCCGGAAGCATGCCAAAGAGGTGTTCAGGGGACAGCTGGCTGCGCCGGTTCCGGAATACGAGGGAGAAGTGAACAGGTTCACGGCTTATCTGCTGAGTCATACGCTGCTGAATTTCCTCAGCCGGCCGCACTTTATCGCTTACAAGATCGGCCGCCGGCCGCCCTCCGTGAGGTTCAGCTGCGCGCTCGGTGCGATGAACGTGGGCTGGACTTCCCACGAGGTCCGGAACGAAAGGGGAAGAGCTGCCGTGATCTTCGAATTCTACCGTCCGAGACTGGTCTACCGGAACGGACACAGAAAATGATCCGCCCGTCATGGTGAAAAAAAGACCTTTCCATGGATGATCCATGGAAAGGTCTTTTCCGTTTCAGAGTCAGGAAAGATTGCCTGTAGTGTACATCAGAGCAGAAAGCGCCACGATGGGGGCTGTCTCACAGCGAAGGATGCGTTCGCCCATAGAGCACACATGCATGCCTACCGCTCTGGCCAGGTCCGCTTCAAAAGGAGCAAATCCCCCTTCCGGTCCGGTGACGATGGCTGCCGAACGGATCGACCGGCTGCTCTCAAGCACGCTGTTCAGGCTTTCGCGTTCACCGGCCTCATACATGAACAGACCCAGGTCCTTTTTCAGGACCACATTGAATACGTCGGCAAGCTCCCCCGTCCAGAACACGGAAGGGATGATCCCGCGGCCGGACTGTTTGGCCGCTTCTTCAGCGATCCGCTGCCAGCGCTCCAGCTTTTTCTCGGGCTCGTCCGCTTTTGCCACACAGTAGGTGCTGTGGAAGAAACAGATCTCGGAGGCACCGGCCTCCACACCCTTCTGAATGATGTATTCGGTCTTCTCATTTCCCTTGGGAAGTCCGCACAGCAGTGTGACCGATACGCTCGGCTCCGCCTTGCAGGGCACGATCTCCACGACTTCGGCCTGAACTTCATCCCTGTCGGCAAGCACGATGTGGCATTTGTAATCCGTTCCTTCCCCGTCGCAGAGGATCACATCATCTCCCGGACGGAGCCGGAGAACGCGCACATGTTCGGCATCGCGGCCTTTCATGATAGCCATGCCTCCCCGGATGTTGGTTCCTGCGATAAAAAACTTGGGCATGATTTCCTCCGTTCGTTCCTTCATCTGTGTCAGATCTGCCGTTTCATTATTGCACAAGTACGGTGGTTTTGCAACAAGCAAAGCACCCTTGACCACACTGCAAAAAGGATTATAATAAATAGTTGCAGTATTATGATTCGGAAGAAAAACAGAGAAGGAACGGAGGACCGAGCAATGCCGACGACATGGAACCGCTCACCGGAGGAATTCCACAAGATCTATATCGCCAATACCGATGCCTTTTACAAGGTGGGCAGCAGCAGTCTGGCCCCGCAGCTGGATGAATTCCTGACAAGCTGCGCGCTGGGCCTGTGGAACCGTTCCGGAGGGATCACGGAAAGACATGTGGAGATGGCGAACCAGATCTACTCCCGCAACCGCCCCCAGCCGAAGTGGCTGCTGTGGAACCTTACCTCATCGGTATGCGAAAAGGATCTCTTCACCCCTCCCGCCTTTTTCTGGAATCTTGCGGAGAGCGACGCGAAGAGAGGATCCGAGACATCGCGGACCTTCATCCGGATGCTCACGAATATCCTCATGTATCTGGCTGCCACGGATGATGATGTGACCTATGCGGAAGCGGAGTTTATCACGGAAGCCATCGACAAGCTCACAGCCATCTGCGACACGACCGGCGTCCGCAAGAGCAAGGACACGCTCAACCCGCTGGACTATGTGACCAGCAGCGATCCGGGCTTTCTTGCCAGACGGGGGACCCAGTCTTCGAGCGGTTCCGCCGCTGAGACACAGAGTGCGAAGGAAGCGGTCCAGCAGGAAAAACCGGATCTGGATGAGCTTATGGACGAACTCAACGAGCTGGTCGGACTGGAAGAGGTCAAGAAAGACATCAAGAATCTGATGAATCTCGTAAAAGTCCGCAAGCTTCGGGAGCAGAACGGCCTGCCGGTCACACCGATGTCTCTGCATATGGTGTTTCTCGGCAATCCCGGTACCGGAAAAACGACGATCGCACGGCTCGTAAGCGGGCTGTACGCCGCGATCGGGGTGCTGAGCAAAGGGCAGCTGGTGGAAGTGGACCGGGCCGGTCTCGTAGCGGGATACGTGGGGCAGACGGCCCTGAAGACCCAGGAAGTGATCCGCGCGGCCCTCGGAGGCGTGCTTTTCATCGATGAAGCCTATTCCCTTTCTTCGGGAGGGGAGAACGACTTCGGCAGGGAAGCAATCGAGACGATCCTGAAAGCGATGGAAGATCATCGCGACGATCTGATCGTGATCGTCGCGGGTTATACCGATCCGATGGAGAAATTCCTTTCCTCCAACCCCGGACTGGAGTCGCGCTTCAACAAATATTTCTTTTTCCCGGATTATAACGGGGAGCAGCTGATGGCCATCTTCGAGGGAAAGCTGAAGAAAAACAGCTATGTGCTGTCTGATGAGGCCAGGGAAGAAGCCCGGAAGCTGTTTGACGAGATGTATGAGAACCGGACGGAAAACTTCGGGAACGGACGCGATGTCCGGAACTGTTTTGAGGATATGATCGTCCGGCAGGCGAACCGGGTCGCGGAAATGGAGGCTCCGGGAAAGGAAGATCTGATGCAGGTCCTGCCGGAGGATCTGAGAGATCCGGAGGAGGTCCCGGAGAGCGGAACGGATGCGGAATGAACTGCAAAAGTTCATGATTGCTTTACAAATTCCGGAAAACCGGATATATAATGAAGAAAACGCAGTAATATCAGAAAGGATGACAGAAAAATGGGACTCATAAAGGGACTTCTTAAAGTCGGACTTGCAGCAGGAGCGGTTTTTGCAGCCGCGAAGATCGTCGACCGCTATAAGGAAAACAATCCGGAAGGCGTCGGAACTGCAGACGAGAAGATCACGGAATTCAAGAGGGCTGCACGCGAGGTTTATGGAGAGACGACCGAATATGTAAAGGAAAAAGCTCCTGAAGTGATGGAAAAGGTCAATGAGACCGTCCAGCAGGTATCGGATTTTGCAGCCGAGAAGATGCCCGGTGTGACCGCGGCCGTACAGAATGTCGTGGAAAAGGCGCAGGAGAAGGCACCTGAGGTGGTCGAAAAAGTCCAGGCTGCTGTAGAGAAGGTCCAGGAGCGTGTGGTGCATTTCGCTGAAGAAGTGTCCGAGAGCGATAAGACGCCGGAAGAGAATTTTGAAGACGTCGTTGATGCGGAATTCGCGCAGGAAGAAGCTCCGGCGGAAGAAGAACCGAAAGAAGACTGACCCGAAGCAAAAGAGAGACCGCTTCAAGGCGGTCTCTCTTTTCAATGTTCATGAGGTGAAAGGAACGGAAAAGATGAAAATACGCGCGACAGTTGCACTGATCCTCACGGCGATGCTGCTCCTCTCCGCCTGCGGAAATACCGTGCCGGTGCCGGATGACGGATACGATATCGTCCTTGTCACGGAACCCGTGGAGAACAGCTCTGATCCGGGCACGCAGTCTCCGGCCGGGACAGGAGCATGGCAGCCAACGGTCGTACTGGCGGACGAACTGTTTTCCGGTTACGGATTCCGGCATCAGCAATGCCTGGAGAGCGGCATTTACCGTTTTACGGAAAGCAATTCGGCCAATGTGAAGTGGAAGGTCTATATTCTCGACCGGGAGTTTACCGACGCAGAGAGATACATTCCCCAGGCATATTCCTGCGCGCTGGAAGGAAACGGTGTGATCCGTCTGGAGAAAGGCACCTGGGTCTATATTTACTGTCCGTGCAACGAATGGACCGGAGCGGAAGCCCCGGAAGGCTGCGCCTACAGCTGGGGGCTCGATCCGGCTGCAACTGCGGCGGATATCACCGCTACCGTGCCGCCGTTCGCACAGCAGACGCAGGAGACGGTTCCTGTTTCCACACCGGCTCCTGAACCTACCCCGGCACCGACTCCGAAAATGCTGACGATCACAAAGCATCCTACCGGAGAGAGCTTTACGCAGGGAGGCCAGGCGTGGTTCATTGCCAGAGCGGACAACGCGGATTCCATTACATGGGAATTTCTCGACGCAACCGGGGCCGCGAACAGTGTGGAAGAGGCAAAGGCAAAGAATCCGGGCCTTACTGTGGACATCTATGACGGAGGAGAGTCGCTTTGTATCGGCAATGTGCCGATCAGCATGAACAACTGGTCCGCACGGGCAAGATTCACCGGAGCAGGAAGCACTCTTTATTCCAATCCCGCCCGGATCACGGTAACGGCGATCACGGATTTCCGAACGGCATATACCAGTGTTTTCGAAAACTATCTTGCTCTTGTCGGGGGAGGGACCGATACCTATGATCTCGCCACGGATCTGACGCTCAACGGTATCCTTCTCGGGTATTTCCTGAAGGATCTGGACGGGGACGGAACGCAGGAGATCCTGTTCGGACAGATCGGAGGGACGACGGGAACGCTCTGGGACCACATCGTCTATTCGGTATTCACACTGGACAACGGAAAACCTGTAAAGGTGTTCAAGAGTTCTGCCAGGGACCGTCTGTACTTCACAGGGACCGGCTTTATCCGTGAGGGTTCAAGCGGCGCTTCGGAGAGCGATTTCTATTCCTGCAGCTACGCAAAGGGAGCGCTTACGGTATCGGAAGGCGTGTATAATACGGCGGAAGGCTATTTCTATGTCACCGGAGGGGACAGGAACAGCGCTGCCGCAACGCCGATCAGCAGCGACACGTTCAACGCTGCGGTCGTGACCTTTGAAAGCAGTATAACGGCTATGACGCTCACCCCGATCGTGTGAACGGGAAGAAAAAACAGTTTCCGGGACGGCCTTCCTGCCGTCCCGGATCTTTTTTGCGGCGTACAGGGATTGACAGAACAGCGGGATCCGTGTTAAACAGAGTAAAACATTCATGCGGAAGGCTGAGCAGGAATATGGCGGGAAAGGATATGGAAAAGGCCCTGGCTATCGCGGAAAAGGTCGCCCGGGAGGGAGGCAGGAGCTTCTTTGTCGGCGGTTTCGTACGGGACAGGATCCGGGGAGAAGAGAACAAGGATATCGATATGGAGGTGCACCGGATCTCTTTTGAGAAGCTTCAGGAGATCCTGGAAAGCGAAGGAAGGTGCATCGTGATCGGAGCCGGTTTCGGGATCTTCAGTCTGAAAGGCTTCCGGCTGGATGTGGCAATGCCGCGCACGGAAAAAACGACCGGCCGGGGACACCGGGATTTTGCCGTGGATGTCGATCCGTTCATCGGAGAAGAGAGAGCGGCGGCGCGGAGAGACTTTACGATGAACGCACTGATGCAGGATGTCCTCACCGGTGAGATCCTGGACTTTACCGGGGGGATTTCGGATATCCGGAACAGGATCATCCGGCATGTCGATCCCCGTTCTTTCGGAGAGGATCCGCTCCGGGCACTGCGGGGATGTCAGTTCGCCGCGCGTTTTGGCTATTCGATCGCGGAGGAGACGGTCGCCCTCTGCCGTGAGATGGATCTCTCGGCGCTGCCGGGGGAAAGAGTTTTTGAAGAACTGAAAAAGGCGCTCCTCCAGGCAGACTGTCCGTCGGTCTTTTTTGAAGAGCTTCGGAGGATGGATGGGCTTGCGGTCTGGTTTGCGGAGCTGGAAAAGATGATCGGTGTGCCGCAGGACCCTGTTTTTCATCCGGAAGGAGATGTATGGAACCATACGATGCGAACGGTCGATGAAGCCGCGAAGCTGCGAAGCATGGCACGGGAGCCGCTCTATTTCATGCTGGCGGCGCTTTGCCATGATATGGGCAAACCGGCGGCTACGCAGGAGATCAACGGACGCTTCCATGCTTATGGCCATGACGAAGGCGGTGTGGCGACCGCGGAGCGGTTTCTCCGGAAGATCACGGCGGAAAAGCGTCTGATCGCCTATGTCTGCGATGCGGTCCGGCTCCACATGCGTCCGAACATGCTGGTCCAGCAGAAGGCTTCGGACAAAGCATACCGGCGTCTGTTCGATCAGTCCTGTGTTCCGGAAGATCTGCTTCTGCTTGCAAAAGCGGATTATCTGGCCAGCCTTGCAGAGGGAAGCTACCGGGAGACAGAGAGAAAACTGCGTGAACAGCTGGAGGGATACCGGAGACTGATGGAAAGACCCTATGTGCAGGCAAAGGATCTTCTGGAAGCGGGAGTACAGCCGGGACCGGATATCCGGGAGGGCCTGGCATATCTGCATAAACTCCGGCTGGCGGATGTGGATCGGGAAGAGGCGCTGACGCAGACGCTTGGCCATATACGCGCCCGGCACAGATCGGATGGATCGGAGAAAAACAGAAATGCTGACAGAGAAGAGAAAAAAACAGGGGATCGCTGAAATGCTGGCCTGCGCGGCCCTTTGGAGCAGCGCGGGCATCCTGATCAAGCTTCTTCCGTGGAACGGCTTTGCAGTCGCTTCACTGCGAAGTCTGATAGCAGGCTGCACGATCCTTTTCTATATGGGTATAACACGGAAAAAACTGATCTTTGACCGCCTGACGATCCTGTCGGGGATCATGACAGGCTGCGTGTATATCTGCTTTTCCGTTGCAAACAAGCTTACGACGGCAGCAAACGCCATTGTCCTTCAGTTTACCAGTCCGGTGTTCGTGCTTCTGTTTTCGGCGGTGATGCTGAAGAAGCGGCTTTTCCTGCGCGATCTGATCACGGTCCTCCTGACCCTGGCGGGGATCACGCTCGTTTTCTTCGACAAGCTGGAAAAAGGATTTCTTCTGGGCAATATCGTGGCAATCACAGCGGGAGTATTCATGGCGGGGATGTTCGTTGCCGTGGGCGAGATGGATGGAGACCGCCGTTTCAGCTGCATCACGATCGGGCAGTTTTTCACCTTTCTGGCAGGCCTCCCCTTCGTAATCGCGACAAAGCCGGCATTCACGACAGTCACGCTGCTGAGCCTTTGCGCATTGGGGATCTTCCAGCTGGGGATCTCCTATATCCTGTATGTCCGGGCATCACAGAGCTGTCCGCCTCTGGCATGCTGCCTCCTTGCAGGACTGGAACCGCTGCTCAATCCGATCTGGGTGATGCTGTTTGACGGAGAAACGCCAGGTCTCCTTGCCCTTTTCGGAGGACTGATCGTGATCGTTACCATCACAGTCTGGTGCGCGCTGGACGGCAGAGCGGAAAAAAACGCTGCTGCCGGCGGGACAGGATGAAAGAGTCCGGAGAGATCCGGACTCTTTTCTTTTTTGAAAAACAAAAAAGGGTTTTTCAAAAATAAAACGTATAGATGAAACAGAGGGATAACAGAAATCGTCCTATCGTACAGGAGAGGAAAAGAGGAGAACAGATGCCCTGCCTCAGAGAAGAACGTGAAAAACTGGAGCACATGATCATCGGGGAGTACGGCCTGCTTTCGGAAAACTCCCGCGGCAGACTGATCCCGGAAGAAGAATGTGAGATGCGTACCTGTTTCCAGAGAGATGTGGACCGCATCACCCATTCCAAATCGTTTCGCCGTCTCAAGCATAAGACACAGGTCTTTCTGCAGCCGGAAGGAGATCATTACAGGACGCGCCTGACGCATACGCTGGAAGTGACGCGTCTTGCACGGACAGTGGCCCGTGCGCTCAGGCTCAATGAAGATCTGGTGGAGGCGATGAGCCTTGGCCATGATCTTGGACATACGCCGTTCGGACATGCCGGGGAACGCGCTCTGAACAAGATCTATTCAGAGGGATTCAAGCATTACGAGCAGAGTCTGCGTGTGACGGATGTGCTGGAAAGAGATGGAAGAGGGCTGAATCTCTGTTATGAGACCCGGATGGGGATCCTCCACCACACACACGGGACCGCGGATGACATACCGGAGGCGACCGTGGTCCGGCTGTGCGACCGGATCGCGTATATCAACCATGACCTGGACGATTCGATCCGAGCAGGGATCCTGACGGAGGAAGAGGTCCCGCCGCTGATCCGGGAAAAATGCGGGACACGAAACAGCGAACGCATCAACTCCCTGCTGACGGACCTGATCCGCAACAGTGCGGGAGGAAAACTCCGGATGTCCGGGGAGATGCAGAAGGTGTTCGACTATTTCCATGCGTATATGTATTCGGATATCTATGTGAATCCGCTGGCAAAAGGAGAAGAAAGCAAGGTAGAGGGGATCCTGACGCATCTTTTTGAATACTATATCACCCATCCGGATGCATTTCCCGCGGATTACCGTTCCGTGATGGAGAAAGAAGGCATCGAACGGGCAGCTGTGGATTATATTTCCGGGATGACAGACAGCTATGCGATCGAGATCTATGAACGGCTGTTCATCCCCTTCGCCTGGAATGTGAAGTGAGGGGAGAAAATGCCGCTGTTTACAGAAAAATTTCTTACGGAACTCATCGAGCGGAACGACATCGTGGATGTGGTGAGCCAGTATGTGCAGCTTAACCGCCGCAGCGGGAGCAACCTTTTCGGGCTGTGCCCTTTCCACAGCGAAAAGACCCCCTCCTTCTCCGTCTCCCGATCCAAGCAGATCTATCACTGCTTCGGATGCGGGAAAGGGGGCGGAGTGATCAATTTTGTCATGGAGATCGAAAACGTCGGATTTGTGGATGCGGTCGCGATCCTGGCAAAACGGGCCGGAATGGAGATGCCGGAACGGGAGGATGATCCGGAAAGCCGGAAAAGGGAGCGTATCCTCGCTCTGAATAAAGACGCTGCCCGATTCTTCTATGAATGTCTCAACGCACCCGGCGGAAGCAGGGGCAGAGAATACATGGCGGGGAGGAAGATCAGCCGGAAAACGGCTACGGACTTCGGACTCGGTTTCGCACCGGACACCTGGGACAGCCTCCGGAATGCCATGAGAGAGAAGGGATACACGGACTACGAGCTCCTGGATGCCGGACTGGTGAAAAAAGGAAGGAACGGAGGGGTCTATGACGCGTTCCGCAATCGCCTGATGTTTCCGGTGATCGACGTGCGCGGCAATGTGGTGGCTTTTTCCGGACGGATCCTGGGCGATGGCGAACCGAAGTACCTGAACTCCCCGGAGACGGCTGTTTTCAGCAAGAGCCGGAACCTGTTCGCGCTCAACCGCGCAAAACGATCCAAAGCCGGCTACTTCCTTCTTGCGGAAGGAAACGTCGATGTGGTCTCGCTGCATCAGGCAGGGTTCGATTCCGCGGTCGCGTCTTTGGGAACGTCTCTGACGGAACAGCAGGCACAGCTCCTCTCACACTATAAAAACGAAGTGATCATCGCCTATGATAACGACGAGGCCGGATCCAAGGCGACCTCGCGCGCGATCGGGATGTTTGAGAAACTGGACGTGAAAGTGCGGGTGATCCGGCTCGACGGAGCCCAGAAAGATCCGGATGAATACATCCAGACGAGAGGGGCGGAAGCGTTCCAGAAACTGATCGAAGGCTCAGAGAACCGGATGGAATACAAGCTGCGCAGCATCCGTGAGAAGTATGATCTGTCACGTCCGGAGGAGAAAGCGGGATTTGCCGAGGAGGCCGTTCGGCTTGTTGCAAGACTCCCGCTGCAGGCGGAACGTCAGGTCTACGGCGCGGTGATCGCGGAACGGATCGGTGTGCGGGCGGATGCAGTGCAGAGCGACGTGGAGAGCCAGCGGAAAAGGCTGCTGCGCAGCACCGAGAAGAAAGAAAACCGCGAGCTCATCGGACAGACAGCGAAGCAGCGGAAGTATGAGAATCCTGCTTCAGCGATCGCCGAGGAAGGAATAGTGCGGCTGCTTTACCTGGAACCTTCCCTGATCCATACGGAAGGGCTTCCTCCGCCGGGCGCCTTCACGGACAGGAGACTCGCGAAACTGTATGAGCATCTTACGGGAAAACTGCGAAGAGGAGAACTTGTCAGCACAGCGACGATGGGAGAACTGCTGGACAGCGGAGAGATGTCCCTGCTGGTACAGATCATTGAGGAACCGGAAAACCTCTCCGAAAGCGCGAAGACCCTGGCAGATTATCTGACGGCGATGAAGAAAGCCGCACCGAAGACCATAAAGGACATACTGGAAGAAAAACAAAATCAGGAGAAAGGAAAGCAATAGACGATGGCAAGAAAAAAGACGGAAGAACCGATCCTCCCCGTGGAGCAGACTGCAGAGGAGCCGGCAGCATCCGAAGAGCGCGATGCTGTGACAGAGGAAGTCCTGACGGCGGAAGCAGAGATCTCAGCTCCGCCTGAGGAAGCTCCGCAGGCGCCGGGAGAAGAGTCCGTTCCGGCAAAACCCCGCCGGAAGAAAACTTCCATGAAGAAAAAAGCCCAGGAGGAGGAAGCCGTTCCGGAGCAGACGGAAGCAAAAACGCCGGAGGAAAAACTGGCGGAACTGATCGAGAAAGGGAAGAAGAAGGGGCGTCTCACAACAAAGGAACTGGAATGCCTGGAAGAACTGGGACTGGAAGGCGATGCCATCGAGAAATTCTATGATACCCTGGAGGCGAACAGCATCGAGATCGTAGCCGGATCGGGAGATGTGGATCTGGATGCGAACCTGGATGATGTTATCCCGCTGCTGGACGATGACCTGCTCACCGACCCGGATCTCAACGACATGGAGAACCTGGAAGAGATCACGGAAGAGGAGATGCTCGATACCGACGCCATGGTGGATACCTTCGCGACCGACGATCCGGTGCGTATGTACCTCAAGGAAATCGGAAAAGTCCGCCTGCTGACGCCGGAAGAAGAGGTCTCGCTTGCCATCCGGATGGCCGATGGCGACGAGGAAGCCAAGCATCGCATGACGGAAGCGAACCTCCGGCTCGTCGTTTCTATCGCCAAGCGTTATGTCGGCCGCGGGATGCAGTTCCTTGATCTGATCCAGGAGGGCAACCTCGGGCTGATCAAGGCTGTGGAGAAATTTGACCACACCAAAGGCTATAAGTTCTCCACGTATGCCACATGGTGGATCCGTCAGGCCATCACCAGGGCGATCGCGGATCAGGCGCGCACGATCCGCATCCCGGTGCATATGGTGGAGACCATCAACAAAACGATCCGTGTTTCCCGGCAGCTCCTGCAGGAACTCGGGCACGATCCTTCGGCGGAGGAAATAGCGGAAGAAATGAATCTGCCGGTGGAGAAGATCCGTGACATCCTGAAGATCGCACAGGAGCCTGTGTCTCTGGAAACGCCTATCGGCGAGGAAGAGGATTCGCATCTGGGCGATTTCATCCCGGATGAGGATGCCTCGGAACCGTCTGAAGCGGCATCGTTTTCCCTGCTGCGGGAACAGCTGGAGGAAGTTCTGGAAACGTTGGCTCCAAGAGAGAAAAAAGTGCTGGAACTTCGCTTCGGCATCATTGACGGACGTACCCGCACACTGGAGGAAGTCGGCAAGGAATTCAATGTCACAAGAGAGCGTATCCGGCAGATCGAGGCAAAAGCCCTGAGAAAGCTGCGCCATCCCAGCCGGTCAAAAAAGCTGAAGGATTTCCTGAACTGAGAACAGGGGATCCGGCCGCATGCGGCGGAAAAATCACAGAACGGAAAGACTCCGGGCATGACCGATTGCCCGGAGTCTTTCCGTTCTGTGCAGGGATGGACTATTTAAGAATGACATTGCCCTCACCGAGCAGTTCGGTGAGTTCGGCGATGAGCGCGCGATGCAGGAGACAGTTTGCGCCGATGCGTTTGTTTTCTTTCTCACACCATATCACCAGCCTGCCGTTTCCGGGAAACATGGTGAGCAGCAATTCGATCCGGTGAAGCATAGGGTCGCCGGAAGACGGGAGTTTTACATACAGGATCTGACCGGCCTGCACGGAGATGTTTTTCGCGTCTTCGTGCTGTGCGGTCCCGTCGGAGCGGACAGGGGCCTCCGGCGCGGCGTACCGCTCCTGTACCGGAGTGATCTCTTCCACGGTCAGCTGGGGCTCCTTTTCATCCCGGAGAGAGATCCTCCCGGAAACGATGAGCACGGCATTGCTGCTGATCGAGTCTCCGCTTACATCGAGCACACGCTGGAAGGCGACCAGTTCCATGCTTCCTGTCTCATCCTCGAACTGGATATAGCACATGAGCGAATTGTTCCGCGTGGTACGGGTCCTGGAAGAGGATACGACACCGGCGATCGTGACGCGCTGGCCATCGGCAAAGCGGTGCGGTCCGTCCGAAGCCAGATCACTGAGGATCGATCCGATGGGAACGGCTCCGCTTCCCCGGATGCGCTCGCGATACTCATCCATGGGATGCCCGGAAAGGTACAGACCGGTTATCTCTCTTTCCATGTCCATTTTTTCCCGCGGAGAGAAGTCCGGAACATCCGGAAGGGGAACAGAGACCGCGGCGGATCCTTCCGGAGAGGAGCCGAAAAGATCGAACTGTCCTTCGATGACCTCTTTGGAAGCGCGGGACAAGCTGTCCAGAAGCACAGGAACGGTCTGCAGGAGGGCCCGGCGGTTGCAGCCCATGCTGTCGAAAGCTCCTGCCCGGATAAGGTTTTCCAGTGTGCGGCGATTCATGTCAGAGGAATACATCCGGGTGCAGAAATCCTCAAAGGAAGAGAAAAGACCGTTCGCTTCCCGCTCGGAAACAAGAGACCTGATCACGCTTCGTCCGATCCCCTTGATCGCTACCAGTCCGAAGCGGATATTCTCTCCCGAGACGGTAAAGTCCGGGCCGGATTCATTGACGTCCGGCGGGAGAAGAGCGATCCCCATCGCTTTGCATTCGGCAATATACTCGGCGACCTTCACGCTGCTGTCGAGCACGCTGGTGAGAAGCGCGGCCATGTATTCGCGGGGATAATGCTTTTTCATGTAGGCCGTGCGGTAACAGACGATGGCATAACTGACAGCATGCGCCTTGTTGAAGGCATAGCTGGCGAAAGCGATGATCTCGTCATATATGCTGTCTGCCACCGTTTCAGGAACACCGTTGGCCACGGCTCCCGGGATGGAGCGGGAGGGATCTCCGTGCACGAAGGCGACCCGCTCCGCGTCGATCACGGAGTGCTTTTTTTTCGAGATCGCACGTCGGATGATGTCCGCCTGCCCCAGCGAGAATCCGGCCAGCCGCCGGAAGATCTCTATGACCTGCTCCTGGTACACGATGCAGCCGTAAGTGACGGACAGGATCGGACGAAGCAGTTCGTGTTTATAGGAGACTCTTTCCGGGTGCTGGGAACATTCCACAAAACGCGGTATGGAGTCCATCGGACCGGGTCGGTACAGGGCGATGATCGCGCTGACATCTTCGATGCTTTTCGCCCGGATGCTGGTACAGACCCCGGTCATGCCCGTGCTTTCCAGCTGGAAGACACCGCTGGTATGTCCATCGGCGAGCATTTCAAAGGTAGGCGCATCGTCTTCCGGGATACGGTCGATGGAGAAATCCGGGAAGCGCCTGCGGACCATTGCGGCCGCATCCTCCAGGACGGTAAGGTTCCGGAGACCGAGAAAATCCATTTTGAGCAGACCGAGCTCTTCCAGCGTGGTCATCGGATACTGGCAGACGACCGATTCATCGTTCTGGGCAAGCGGAACATATTCCATGACCGGGTTTTCCGTGATCACGACACCGGCCGCATGGGTGGAAGCGTGGCGGGGCATGCCCTCCAGTTCCCTGGATATATCGATCAGCTGACGGACTCGCTCGTTGTTTTCATACATATCCCGCAGGGGCTTTGAAATGCTCAGCGCCTCATCCAGTGTCATGTTGATCGCCATGGGGACCTGCTTTGCCACCACATCGGTTTCCGCAAATGTCATGGACAGCACGCGCCCGACATCGCGGATCGCTCCGCGGGCGGCAAGGGTGCCGAATGTGACGATCTGGGCGACATGATCCTCGCCGTAGACCCGGTTCACATAGTCGATGACTTCACCGCGCCGGTTGACACAGAAATCCACGTCGATATCCGGCATGGAGACCCGTTCCGGATTGAGAAAGCGCTCAAAAAACAGACTGTACTTGATCGGGTCCACATCGGTTATATGCAGGCAGTAGGAAACAACGCTTCCCGCCGCACTTCCGCGCCCCGGACCGACCGGGATGCGCTGGCACTTGGCATAGGAGATGAAGTCTGAAACGATCAGGAAATAATCCACGAAGCCCATTTTCCGGATCATTTCCAGTTCATAGTCCAGCTGGGCGTGTACCTCCGGGTGGTCGGGAAAACGTTCGGAGAAGCCCTTTTCGCAGAGATCCCTCAGATAGGCATAGCTGTCGGTATACGGTGCTGGCAGCCGGAAGCGGGGAAGATGATAGTGACCGAATTCAAAATCAAAACTGCACATCTCGGCGATCTTCACCGTGTTGTCGGCCGCTTCGCCGTACTGCGGGAAGAGGGCCCGCATCTCTTCCTCGCTCTTCAGGTAGAACTCATCCGTTTCAAAACGGAGGCGGTTCGGCTCGTTGTAGGTCTTTCCGGTCTGGATGCACATCAGGATATCCTGATAGTATGAATCCTCTTTTTCGATATAATGGGCATCGTTGGTAAGCACGAGCGGGATGCCGGTCTCTTCATGAAGGCGGATCAGCTCCGGTGAGACGCGGTCTTCCTCCTCAATGCCGTGCTTCTGGATCTCAAGATAAAACCCGTCCGGGCCGAACAGCGCCTGAAGTTCGAGAGCCCGTTTCCTGGCTGCGGCAATGTCGCCCTGCAGGATCGCCTGCGGGATCTCGCCGGCAAGGCAGCCGGAAAGACAGATGAGGCCTTCGGCATGACTGCGGAGAAGTTCCCAGTCGATCCGCGGCTTCACATAGAAGCCGCGGGTGAAGGCCTCACTCACAAGATGACAGAGGTTGCGGTACCCGGTTTCATTCCTGCAGAGAAGGATCAGATGAGAGTAGTTGTTGTCGATCCCGTGCTCCTTGGACTCCATCGAACGGGGAGCGACATAGACCTCACAGCCGATCACAGGCCGGATCCCGGCATCCTTGCAGGCTTTGTAAAAAGCTACGGCACCGTACATCACGCCATGGTCGGTGATGGCAAGAGCAGGCTGGCCCATTTCCCGCGCACGCCGCGCAGCGCGGTCGATGCGGCAGGCCCCGTCCAGAAGAGAGTATTCACTGTGGACATGTAAGTGTACGAAACTCATGTCAGATCCTCGCAGTCGGTTGAAGAAAGGGATGGTCTGTCCGCGGCGTCAGCCAGTTCCTGGATCCTTTTCAGACGGTGGGAAAGACAGCTTTTGGATACAGGAGGGATCGAAAGAAGAGCAAGATCGGACAGACTGGCGTCCGGATTCGTTATACGGAGAAGCGCTGTATCCTTCAGCGCTTCAGGAAGCGCGTCCAGTCCGAAGGCGGAGGCAAAGCGGTGGATCGACTCGATCTGTTCCTGAGCGGCGGAGACGATCTTATCCGCGTTGGCACTGTCGCAGTTGACCCGGCGGGTGATCGTATTGCGCATCTCCTTTTCCACTTTTGCGGTCATGACGGTCATTGCCGCGGAAGGAGCGCCGAGAAGGGTAAGAAGATCGGCGATCGGATCGGCCTTCTTCAGGTAGAGAAGGCTGTTGTTCTTGCGGTCGGATTCATGCGCGGTGAAGCCCAGCTCCGATAAAAGCGAGCAGGCTTCACGGCTTACACTGCGGTGAGGCGTGGAAAACTCAAGATGAAAGTGTTTCTCCGGATCTGTCACGCTTCCTCCGGCCAGAAAGGCGCCGCGAAGAAAAGAAGGCCGGCAGGACTCCTCCTCAAGAACAGCAAGATTGATATGATGGGAAAGGGTATAACGCGGGGAGATCCCGAAGCGGTCAAAGATCTGAAGGATCCTGGAAGGATCCCGGATCAGCAGGCTCTGTCTTCCGGATGTTCCGGAAGAAGAGACGGCGGGCTCAAAGGAAAAGCCGAACAGGCGGCGGAGCAGGGTGTTTATCCGTGAGGCAAAATCTGTGCTCGTCGTAACGATCCGGATCTCACCGGACGAAAAAGTATGGGCGAACAGAAGAGCGCCATAGCATTCTGCAAGGGCGCAGCTGTCTTTTTCGTGACGGACCCGGCACAGTTCGGATTTTGTATCAGAAGCGAAAGACATGGTTCATTTCTCCAGATCACGGTCGATGTTGTCGGAAGAGAAACCCTTGGATTTCAGATGATTGCTGAGCGCGTGCGCAATCGCCACGGAACGGTGCCGTCCTCCCGTACAGCCGATCGCGACAGTAAGGCTCAGTTTCCCTTCCTCCACATACATCGGGATCAGGAACTCGATCATATCTTCGAGTTTTTCCATGAACAGTCTGGCCTGCCTGTGTCCGAAAACATACTCGGCAACAGGAAGATCGAGGCCGGTCTGCTGACGGAGCTCATCCACATAGAACGGATTCGGCATGAAGCGCACATCAAAAACGAGATCGGCATCCAAAGGAATACCGTATTTGTATCCGAAAGAGAGGACCGTGATGTTCAGGGCACGCATCTGCCCTTCTGCCGCGAACAGGCTGAAAAGACGGTTCTGAAGCATACCGAGCGTAAGACCGGAGGTGTTCACGATGTAGTCTGCCCGCTCCCGAACAGGGGCCAGAAGACGGATCTCACGGCGTACGGCATCTTCGATGGACCGCTTGTCCTGCGCAAGCGGATGTGGCCGGCGGCTTTCCTTGTAGCGTCGAACGATGGTCGGTACATCGGCGTCCATATAAAGGATCCGGCAGTCGTAACCGGAGCGGCCGAAGGAGTCGAGCGTACTCAGCAGCGCGGTGAAATCCTCGTTTTCACGGACATCTGTGACCAGGGCGACCTTTTCGTACCTTCCGCCGGCCGCGACACAGAATTCCGCGAACTTTTCCATCAGGGCAACAGGCATGTTGTCCACACAGTAAAAGTCAAGGTCTTCCAGAACATCCGCGGCGCGGCTTTTACCGGCGCCGGAGAGGCCGGTGATGATCAGAAATTCCATAAACCTCATTCTCCGTTTTCCGGGGAAGACTGTAAAGCACTTCCGTAAACATGATGAAGGGGAGCGGCAGGAGATTCATCGACAAGTCTGTATTCCGGGGAAAGAAGGATGATCTCCGGTTCCAGCGGGACGCCCTTCTGCTGATAGACTGTGCTGCGAACGTGCATCATCAGGTCATACACATCATGAGAGGTGGCATTCCCGAGATTGACGATGAAACCGGCATGCTTCGGAGAAACCTGCGCGCCGCCGACCGTATAGCCCTTCAGACCGCACTCGTCGATCAGGGCGGCGGCATAGTATCCTTCGGGGCGCCGGAACGCGCTTCCGGCAGAGGGGAGATCCAGGGGCTGCTTCTCGCGCCGGCGGTCGTTGAGTTCCCGCATCTTTGCGGAGATCTCTTCGGGATCGCCTTCTTTCAGACGGAAGACCGCGCTGACGATCGCACAGCCTGCAATGGTCTGGAACGCACTTTTGCGGTATCCGAAACCGCACTGCGCATTCAGGGTTTCATAGAGCTTCTGCTGCGGAAGATAATAGGTGACGACGCTTTCTGTCACGTCCTTCATCTCCCCGCCGTATGCTCCGGCGTTCATCAGTATGCCGCCGCCGACGCTCCCGGGGATTCCGGAGGCGAATTCCAGCCCGGACAGGGAATGCTGACAGGCAAAACTGGACAGCTTTGCCAGGGAGACGCCCGCCTCCGCATAGATCGCTCCGTCGGGCAGAAGGAAAAGCCTGTCCATCCTTTCTGTGGAGATGATGAAAAGCTCCGGAAGACCCTCATCCGGGAAAAGGATGTTGGTACGGTTGCCGGTGACAAGCGGCAGGAGCTTGTTCTTTTTCAGGATATGTGTGAGCCGGGAAAAGGAAGTGATGTCTCCGGGAAGGGCGAAGGCCCTGACCGGACCTCCGATCCGAAAGGAGGAATGGGCGGCCATGGGTTCGTTCTCAAGCAGAGGCATGGAAGGAAGCGTTTCTTTGATTTCACGGACGGCATTGTCGAGAGCGGTGAGAAGATCCATATCAGAACATCCCCCTGTCGATAGCGTCATCGATCGAAGAAGCCAGAGCTTCCGCGGCATTATAACCGGCCTTTTTCTGACGGTTGTTCATTGCGGCGACCTCCAGGATAACAGCAAGGTTCCGGCCCGGACGGACCGGTATGGTCAGAGAAGGTATGGAGAGGCCAAGGATGTCCTGGTATTCCTGGATGAGACCGAGCCGGTCGTATGCCTTCCCTTCCTGCCAGGACTCCAGTTTTACGACCATCTCGACCATGGAAGCGCCTTTGATGGCACCGATACCGTAAAGGGAACGGACATTCACGATGCCGATGCCGCGAAGTTCCATGAAGTGCCGGATGTTGGCCGGAGCACTGCCGAGCAGTGTGTTTTTATCGATCCGCCGGATCTCCACGGCATCGTCCGCGATCAGGCGATGTCCGCGCTTGATGAGTTCCAGAGCGGTCTCGCTTTTCCCGATACCGCTGTCTCCCAGTATGAGCATGCCTTCTCCGTAGACCTCCACGAGCACACCATGGGTCGTGATGCGCGGAGCAAGATACTTGTGCAGCGCTGTGATGATATTCGCCTGCAGATCAGAGGTGTCTTCCTCAGACGCCAGAAGGTTCCGGTCATGCTTTTCCGCCATCTCCAGGCATTCCGGAGTGGCTTCCACTCCATGACAGAGAACAAGTGCGGGAAAATCGTTTTTCATGTATTCATCGAACGCCGCCAGCCTCTGCTCGTGTGTGAGCGTCGCGAGATAGGTGCTTTCAACGATCCCGAGGAGCTGCAGCCTGGCGGGATCGAAATAGTCGTAAAAACCGGTGAGCTGAAGAGCGGGACGGTTGACATCAGCGGTGGTGAGGAAGGTCGTCTCGTAGCTGGAGGATTTATGAAGGAACCTGAGATTGTTCTCCTCCACGATCACCTGCAGTTCCACTTTGTATTTTCCGGTTTCCATAGAGAACCCCCCGTTTTTTGAAAGTATGCAAAACATCCTGCAATATACATATATTTTAAACGTTTTCCCATGCTTTGGCAATGCTTTTATGCCGTCCGTACCGCCCGTACAGAGCCGCGGGAAAGGAAAGCGCGGAGAAAGAAGGGAACAGAGCAAAAATTTTCCTTGCAATTGCAAATCCGGTCTGCTATTATATAAAAGCTGTTCTGAAAAGGGCAGAGAACACAAGCAAGGAGGTGCTTCAGCAATATGGCAAAGTGTCAGTTCTGTGATAAGGATATGGCTTTCGGCATCAAAGTCAGCCACTCCCACAGACGGTCGAACCGTACCTGGAAGCCGAATGTGAAGCGCGTCAAGGCCATCGTGGACGGAACTCCTCAGCATGTCTACGTCTGCACCCGCTGCCTTCGCAGCGGAAAGGTCACCCGCGCTGTGTAATTTAATATCATAAAATTACCCGAACAAAGCCTGTCAGTCTTTATGAACCGACCGGGCTTTTTTCGGTTCAAGGGGGGTTTTTATCTATGAAGCAGCTGGAAGAAAGGATCCGGACGGAAGGAAGAGTCCTGCCGGGCGGGATCCTGAAAGTGGACGGCTTTCTGAATCACAGGATCGATACGCAGCTTCTTCACGACATGGCGCTGGAAGTTTCAAGACTGTACGACGGCTGCGGAGTGAACAAGATCCTCACGGTGGAGGCGTCCGGCATCGCACTGGCCTCCATGACGGGCTATGTGATGGGATGCCCGATGGTGTTTGCCAAGAAGAGCCGCACGAGCAATATCGCAAAAGACGTATATGCCAGTGAAGTGGTATCCTTCACACACGGGAATGTCAGCACGATCATGGTTTCCAAAGAAGTGCTTTCCAGTCAGGACAGGATCCTGATCGTAGATGATTTTCTGGCGACAGGGGCAGCGCTGATAGGCCTTCGGGAGATCTGCCGGCTGGCAGGAGCCGAGGTCATCGGAGCAGCGATCTCCATCGAGAAGGTTTTTCAGGGCGGAGGTGACCGGCTCCGGGCGGAAGGCCTTCGGATCGAATCGCTTGCGCGCATTTCCTCCATGACGGATGACGACCTTGAATTTTGTTGAATATAACTAAATTTTGAAGGATAAAATGTGAAAAATCAATAAGAAGCCTATTGACTTTTTGCCCCGTTGTGATAGTCTATTCATGTACCTTTCAAAAAGTGAACAGCAGCTTTCGATATAAGCAAAAAATAAGGTTTTGTGTTTCTACCCGGCACCGTAAATGCCGGACTATCGGATGGGATGAGAATTCATCGAAAGCGCAGCCGTATCTCTGCGCTTTCTTTTCTTTTTCCTGTGCCGAAAGAAGGGATCCTCTTCCTTTCGGCGTTTTTCTTCTGTATCAACACCGCCCGGCGGTTTGATAAATAATTATTGGGAGTATGAAATGAAAAAGATCCTTGCTCTTGCACTTGTGCTTGTCATGGTTTTTGCTCTCTGCGCCTGCGGTTCCGCATCCCAGGGCAAGAAAGATGACGAATCCGGCTTCAAAGTCGGTTTTATTTTCCTGCATGATGAGAACTCCACCTATGATGCAAACTTCATCAATGCTGCGAACGCCGCCTGCGCGAACCTCGGCGTGACCGGCATCCTGAAGACCAATGTTCCCGAAGGTCAGGAGTGCTATGAAGCGGCTGCCGAGCTCGTCGATGCCGGCTGCTCCGTTATCTTTGCGGACAGCTTTGGCCATGAGGACTATATGATCCAGGCTGCAAAGGAATTCCCCAATGTCCAGTTCTGCCATGCGACCGGGACCAAAGCCCACACCGAAGGCCTGGCCAACTACCACAACGCGTTTGCCTCCATCTATGAAGGCCGCTTCCTCGCCGGTGTCGCTGCCGGTATGAAGCTCAACGAGATGATCGCCAACGGCGAGTTCACCGCGGAAGAAGCCAAAATGGGCTATGTCGGTGCGTTCACCTATGCGGAAGTCATCTCCGGCTACACCTCTTTCTACCTCGGTGCCAAGTACATCTGCCCCTCCGTGACCATGGAAGTGACCTTCACGGGCTCCTGGTATGACGAGACGGCTGAAAAAGAAGGCGCCACCAAGCTCATCAACGACGGCTGCAAGCTCGTCTCCCAGCATGCCGACTCCATGGGCGCGCCCACTGCCTGCGAAAACGCCGGTGTCCCCAATGTCTCCTATAACGGCTCCACCGAAAAGGTCGCGCCGAACACCTTCATCGTTTCCTCCCGCATCGACTGGACCCCGTACTTTGAGTTTGCCATCAAGGCCACCCAGAACGGCGAGGCTATTCCGGCCGACTGGACAGGCACCATTGAGACCGGTTCCGTCGTACTCACGGATGTGAACACCAATGTCGCCGCGGAAGGCACTGTCGAGAAGATCGCCGAAGTGAAGGAAGCTCTTCAGGCCGGCACTCTCCATGTGTTTGACACCTCTTTCTTCACTGTGGACGGCGCAGCGAAAGACAGTTACCTTGCTGATGTCGATACCGATGCGGCTTATACCGGTGATACGGAAGTTATCTCCGGCGGCTATTTCCACGAGTCCGAGTATCGCTCCGCCCCGTACTTCGATCTCCAGATCGATGGGATCGACCTCCTCGACGTAGCATTCTGATAGAACCGATAAAATGGACTGAACTAAAGAAAGCCCTGCACCCGCAGGGCTTTCTTTTGACTCTGTTTCTCTCTGGAGGAAATGAATGGATAACCGTATCCCTGCTGTTAAAATGCGAAACATCACCAAGCGTTTCGGCTCCGTAGTCGCCAACGACAAGTGCTGGCTGGATGTCTATCGGGGCGAGATCCTTGCGCTTCTGGGAGAGAACGGCTCCGGGAAGACCACACTGATGAACATGCTCTCCGGGATCTATTTTCCGGACGAGGGGACGATCGCGATCGACGGAAAAGAGGTGGTGATCGCATCCCCGAAGGATGCCTTCGATCTGGGGATCGGCATGATCCATCAGCATTATAAGCTCGTGGATGTGTTTACAGCCGCGGAGAATATCGTTCTCGGGCTGCCCGGAAAACTGGATATGCGTACTGCTTCCGCAAAGATCCGGGAGATCTGCGGGAAATACGGGTTTGAAGTGGATCCGGATATGAAGATCTACGATATGTCTGTTTCACAGAAGCAGACTGTGGAGATCGTAAAGGTGCTCTATCGCGGAGCGGATATCCTGATCCTGGACGAACCGACTGCGGTGCTCACACCGCAGGAAACAGACCGGCTTTTTGCCGTTCTTCGCAATATGCGCGATGACGGAAAAGCCATCGTGATCATCACCCATAAAATGCATGAGGTCGAAGACCTCTCCGACCGTGTCGCCGTGCTCCGGAAAGGGCAGTTTACCGGCGATATGCTGACAAAGAATACAAATGCGCAGGAAATGACCAATATGATGGTAGGCCGTCCTGTCGCACTGAACATAAACCGTACGGAGCCGGAAGATCCGAAACCCAGGATCCAGGTCCGGGATCTTACGGTGCGCGATATGGAAGGAACGCTGAAGCTCGACCATGTCAGTTTTACCGCGTGTTCCGGGGAGATCCTCGGGATCGCCGGCATCTCCGGCTGCGGACAGAAGGAACTGCTGGAAGCCATTGCGGGCCTGCAGCCGGTGGAGACCGGCGATATCTCCTATGTCGAATCCGACGGGAGCGAAGAAAGCCTGATCGGGAAAGACCCGCTGGATATCAAGAAGATGGGCGTCGCGCTCTCCTTCGTCCCGGAGGACCGGCTGGGCATGGGACTCGTGGGATCGATGGACCTCGGGGACAACGTGATGCTTCGTTCCTACAGTGAAGGGAACAGTGTTTTTACAGACCGGAAGAAGTCCTATAAAGTTGCCAGAGGGATCGTGGAGTACTTTGATGTGGTGACTCCCTCTGTCGAGACCCCGGTGCGCAGGCTTTCCGGAGGAAACGTCCAGAAAGTCCTGGTGGGACGGGAGATCGTAAACGCACCGAAGGTGCTGCTTACCGCGTACGCCACCCGCGGACTGGATATCAACTCTTCCTATCAGATCTACGAAACGATTTCTGAACAGAAAAGAAAGGGCGTTGCCGTGATCTATGTCGGCGAAGATCTGGATGTGCTGGTGGAACTCTGCGACCGGATCCTTGTCCTCTGCGGAGGCAGGGTGAGCGGCGTGGTGGACGGAAGAAAGACCAACAAGCGGGAGATCGGAGCAATGATGACCAGATTGGGAGGAGAAGGCCGTGGATAAAAGGAAAGAACCTCTGATCCATATCACCAAACGGGGTGCCGTAGCTCCGGGGCGTGCCTGGGCGATCCGCGTCGGTGCGATCATTGCTGCGCTTCTCGTCTGTGCCGTTGTGACTACGCTCACGACAGGCATCAATCCGTTCGCGGTATTCGGGGCCATCTTCGAGGGGGCATTCGGAACAAACAGAAAGATCTGGATGCTTCTGCAGAACATGGCGATCCTTCTCTGTGTTTCCCTGGCGGTAACGCCTGCGTTCAAAATGCGCTGCTGGAACCTTGGAGCGGAAGGTCAGGTCCTGATCGGCGGCCTGGCAACGGCCTCCTGCATGATCCTTCTCCGTGATGCGCTGCCGGGATGGCTGCTGATCGCTGTAATGGTCATCTCCGCGATCCTGGCCGGAGCTGTCTGGGCCGGGATCCCGGCACTGTTCAAGGCGAAGTTCAATACGAATGAAACGCTGTTCACGCTCATGATGAATTACGTTGCCACACAGCTCGTGGCATATTTCGTGATCCTCTGGGAAGTCCCCAAGGGAGCGGGAAAGATCGGGATCATCAACCAGAACACGCAGATCGGATGGCTGCCACAGATCGGTTCCAGCAAGTATCTGCTGAACATTCTTGTGGTGGCGGTCATCACAGGCCTCATGTTCGTGTATCTGCGTTATTCCAAACACGGGTATGAGATCTCTGTTGTCGGAGAGAGTGAAAGAACGGCAAGATACATCGGGATCAAAGTCGAGAAGGTGATCATCCGCACCATGCTTCTCTCCGGAGCGATCTGCGGCGTGGCCGGTCTGCTGCTGGTGGGCGGAACGGATCACACCATCACCACCTCCATAGCCGGCGGGCGCGGCTTCACAGCGGTCATGGTTTCATGGCTGGCAAAGTTCAATCCGCTGATGATGATCCTTACAAGCTTCCTGCTTGTTCTGCTGGAAAGAGGAGCGGGAGAGATCTCCACGAATTTCGGGCTGAACAGGTCGTTCTCGGATATTCTCACCGGAATCATCCTGTTTTTCATTATCGGAAGCGAGTTCTTCATTCAGTATAAAGTCAACTTCCGGAAGACGGCAAAGGAGGAAAAGTGATGTTTGATGTTGTTGCGTTCATTCCCCGCGCCGTGATGCAGGGGATCCCCCTGATGCTCGGCTGTACAGGAGAGACGCTGACTGAAAAGTCGGGGAATCTGAACCTGGGAACTGCCGGCGTGATGTATGTCGGAGGGATCTGCGGCGTTATCGGAGCGTTTCTGTATGAAAACGGTGCAGGGGCATCAAAAATGAACGGATTCCTTGCGATCGCGATCCCCCTTGTCTGCTGCCTGCTTGGTTCTCTGCTGATGGGACTGCTCTATTGTTTTCTCACAGTATCTCTTCGGGCGAACCAGAATGTCACGGGTCTGGCGCTGACGACTTTCGGTGTGGGCTTCGGAAACTTCTTCGGAGGATCGCTTATCAAGCTCACAGGGTCGGAGGTCGCTTCACTGGCGCTTTCTTCCACAAGCAATTATTACAGGGCCAGTCTTCCGTTCGCGTCTGATCTAGGCTGGTTCGGCAAGATCTTTCTTTCCTATGGTTTTCTTGCTTATCTGGCCGTTGTGATCGCTCTGGTAAGTTCGTATTTTCTGAAAAGGACCCGCACAGGTCTGCAGCTTCGCGCGGTCGGTGAGAATCCGGCAACGGCGGATGCGGCCGGCATCAATGTGAACCGTTACAAGTACCGCGCGACATGCATCGGAAGTATGGTTGCGGGACTTGGAGGACTCTACTATGTGATGGATTATGCCAACGGGGTCTGGTCAAACGATGCGTTCGGAGACCGCGGCTGGCTTGCTATCGCGCTGGTCATCTTCACGATCTGGCGCCCGAATGTGGGAGTGCTTGCTTCGATCCTCTTCGGAGGCCTGTACATCCTTTATCTGTTCATCCCCAGCAGCAATTTCGCCATCAAGGAGCTCTACAAGATGCTTCCCTATGTTGTGACGATCATTGTACTGGTCCTGACGAGCATGAAGAAAAAGAGAGAGAATCAGCCACCCGCTTCCCTCGGACTGGCGTACTTCAGGGAAGAACGCTGAAGGGAAACGATATAACGATAGAATAAGAGAAACAGGAAGGGCGAACCATATTGGTTCGCCCTTCCTGTTTCCCGGCAGCAGCTCAGGATTCATCGGGTTCCGGTTCCCGCAGATCCGCAACGGGAACGACTTCGGAAGAATGGAGTGCGAAGTAGAGCGCTTCGTCGATCTCCTGGATCTCGTATTCATCCTTGCCGGTGAAGGCCAGCAGGTAAGGAAAACCGTCCGCGCCGCGAAGCAGAAGGGATGGCGCGTAGGAGATGCTTTTTTCAGGCGGGGAGGAAACGCTGCTCTCTTCGTCGATCAGCTTGGAGAGAGGAGTATAGGCGGGGTAACCGTACGGAAAGCGGAGATAAAAACACAAACGGGTGTTTTCCAGATCAAAATATGCGGAATACGTGCCGTAGTACTCTGAAAAGACGGATTCCAGCGAAAGAGGATTGTTTTTATAGAGAAGCTGACCCTTTCGCACAGTGAGCGATCTGCCGGAGAAGAGTGTTGACGCCCTGGATGAGATGCTTTTCAGGATCTTGAAGCAGATCTCGTATTCTTCCCGGACCTGGAAAGAGTCGGCGGTGAAATCGTCCTGAAAATCCGGATACCAGCGCCGGAGCATGCCTTCGTTTTTATCCGTAAGACCGCGTGAGGCGGAAGGAATAAGCGTATAGTATTCATTCAGGAACTCTGTAAAAACACCGGGTTCAGCCATCAGAACGGGAAGAAGAGGTTCATAGCAGCCGGAAGGATCGGACAGATAACGATCCAGAACCGGACCGATATAGCGGCAGTTTTCCTGCATCAGCCGCATCACGGTGATACGGGAACGTGAGATGACGCTCTGCTCAAGCCATCCGGTCGCGAGTCTTCCTTTGAAACTGGCCGTACCGTTCCCGATATGCACCGAATCGATGCTCTCAAGAAAGGTGAGTTCCGGTGTATAGGTAAATAGAAGATCTTCCTTTTTGATCTGCAGAATGCCTGCCAGCCGGGAGGACAGCAGCCGGTTTACGGAAACCGCATGTCCCAGGATCACGACATCGACAGGGCGGACGGTAAGCGTGCCGTCGGAAAATGTCATCCTGCAGGGGACGCGGAATGCCAGCCTTGACCTGAAAAGCTCCGCTTCCACATCCAGAACGATCCCGTCCTCCTCCGTCAGTTCAAGGCCGAGTCCGGTGAGACGGAGATGTATGGCTGAAAGGGATTCGTTTTTCTCTTCTATCCAGTTTTCACCGTAATAGTGCAGAAGAAAGTACCAGAGATCGTTTTTGTCAAAGACAAGGGTCATGTTCGCATCGGCATCGAAGGAGAGGTGATCTGCCGAACCGGTGGATGCTGTTTCCGCACAGGTGCGTATATCGTCCAGAACGAGAGGTTCCTTCGCCAGTTTGTCCCGTATCAGGAAGATGGCTGCGGCAAGAGCGAGGATCACGGCCAGAAACATCCAGCCGATCACGGAAAACAGGACATGGCCGAAGGTTTTTTTCTTCTTTTTTCTCATATTCGTTCAGAAATGCGGTTCGAAATCATTTCCCCTCATAGATGACGACGCTGTCGACATCATAGTCCTTCAGTTTTTCCCGGCCTTTCAGTCCGGCAAGTTCCATCAGGAAAAGCACCTTTACGACCGTTCCGCCAAGCTCTTCGACCAGTTTGCAGGCGGCTTCCGCAGATCCTCCAGTAGCGATCAGATCGTCGATCACGACAACGCGCTGGCCGGGAAGGATGGCATCACGGTGTATCTCGATCGAGGCAGAACCGTATTCCAGGTCATAGCTGCGGGAAACCGTCTCGCGGGGCAGCTTGCCTTTTTTACGGACCATCACAAAACCTTTTCCGAGCGCATAGGCTACCGGCATCCCGAAAACGAAACCGCGGGATTCCAGACCAGCCACGACATCAAAATCCACACCGTCAAGTTTCCGGATAAGTTCATCGATCGCGAGTTTCAGTCCGTCGGGATCCTGAACGACAGAGGTGACATCCCGGAAAATGATCCCGGGTTCCGGAAAATCAGGAATACTTTTCACATAATCGTCGACTGTTTTCATCATTGACCTCCAAAGATAATTCGAAAAAAATAAAGGATAATAGAGATAATGCAGTATAGCATACAGCGGTTTGGCTGTTCAAGAAAAACACGGAAGAAAATCGTCCTCCGATCATCCGGATGAACGGGACTGTTTTCTGTCCGCTCGTGCAAGATGGATCAGGCGCGTGGTGAGCCCTGCCATCATGACCAGCCAGAAGGCCATGGAGATATAACAGGAGAGATACCAGTCTCCGTGCCGCTGGACCAGATATTCGCTGACACCTGCTCCTCCGAGCGAGATAAGCCAGAGAAGCCAGACCAGAGCGAAGCGCGGGCGAAAGCCTTCTTTCCGGATCACGCGTATGCTGGCGATCACAAGGACAGCGAGCATGAAAACACCGCACACAGTCTGTACGATGCTGACAAAGCCGTTGAGACGGGTAAAGCTGGAATCATAACGCGTACTGTCGGCAAGGACTTCGATGGCGCTGTACCAGGTGAGAAACAGCAGCCAGATATCTCCTCTGCGGCTCTGGGCAGTCTTTTCTGACGAGGTGTCCTGCCTTGAAAGGATGATCAGAAGGGCAGCCAGAAGGAAAGCAAGAACGATCGCCTCGGCGAAAAAGGTCGCGAAGCGGTATTCTCTGTTGCCGGCGGCATCCAGGATCTCTGCGGCGAACGGAAGACGCTGGAGAGAAGGAGCGGTCACCGTGATCTTGCTCCGGCAGGAGGTGTTGAAAAGAGAGGAGAGCCGGATGAAAATGAACAGGAGCACTGTTCCCGGAGCCAGACAGTCAAGCAGCAGAGGGACCTCACTGCGGAACCGGAAGGGGAAAAGAAGAAGGACCGAAAAAAGGATCGCAAAAAGGACCCCGGTCAGAACAAAACCGCCGGCGCGGAAATTCGTAAAAGCAGAAGAAAGACCTGCATACTGCTCCGTATGGCAGTACCAGTGGAGCATGCGGGAGAACAGGACAGAGAAGATGACGGACAGGGGAAGAAACAGGCAGAGCGCGGCAGCACGGCCGTTCCGTGCCCGGAAGAGCGACCAGGTCAGGCTGAGACACGCAGCGGCGGCGAAAGCGAGGATCACACTGCTGTAGGAGACAGAAAAATCTCCGGAACTGTACAGGATCGCATTCATGAGATCGCCTCCCCGTCAGGAAGTGCCGTGGCAAAATACAGGATATCACTCATGGTCCGCTCCGATCCGTAAACGATCCCGTTGGCAGGGGTACCGTCAAAAACGATGACAGCTGTCTGGCCTCCGTCCAGTTCATAAGCCTGACGGCAGCCTTTGTCGAGCATGATCTGCGCTGCAGTGGAGGCATACATCCCGTCAAGATACATCCGGCTGTTTTCGGAACTGGTGACCATCAGGATATAATGGAGACGGTCGGTGGTTCCGATCGCCGAACGCGCGAAATACTCAAACACCTCTCCGACCGGATAGGAATACAATTCGCGGATCTTCCCGTTTTCAACCAGGATGGGACCGAAAGAAGTTGAAAAAAGGATATCGTTCTCCGCAATGAACCGCTCTGTCTCAGCGGCATCCGTCAGTTCTCCCGCATGGGCAAAGAGCATCTCCCCGGAGGCAGTGAAGAAACAGGTGTCAAGAACAGAGGGAACAAACCGGCAGAGCTCCCGTTTGTATACGACCACGCCGATAGAACGGAAGGCATAAAAATCGCCGTTGATCGCAGTGACCGCATGTACGCCTCTGGCCATGTCGGAAGCTTTGAGCTGGATGCTGGAACTGTAGGAATCGCCTGCAATGGCACGCCGGAGCTGGCTTCCGTCGGCGATTTTGACTTCGGCAAACGTACAGACCGTATTGCCGATCGCTTCTTTCCAGACGATCGACAGGATCGTATCATCACAGTAGTAACGGATGACAGATCCGGGGAAAACCGGAATGCTGCGGTTCCAGGAAAGAGCCTGTCCCTCCAGAAGCTCGGAGGCGTCCGCGATCACAGCCTCCACAACGGAGGGATCCGTGGTTTCCCCGAAACGGGCACGCGCCGGCTCCGGGGCGACGGAAGCATCTTCCGGGATGCGGTAGAGTTTGCGGATATATACGATGTCGGAAAGAGCATCGCTTTTCAGATTGTTGGAAAGCGCTTCAAAACGTCCGTACAGATCAGTCGTCTGACGGGACGGGACAGTATGGTCTTCATAGGGGTCCGGAGAGACCGTAAGCAGCAGAAGCGCGAAGGCCGCGAGCAGCAGAAAAAAGAGAAGGGAGACCAGTATCTGTGCCGGGGCCGATGCGGGCCCGGGATGAGGGGACAAATTGCGGTCAGGATCGGAATGCATGGAGATCCTCCTGTTTTGATATCGGAACAGCTGCTTCAGTTTCAGGATACGGAACCGCCGCTCAGTGCAGTCAGGAGAGCCGGTGAAGCGGAAAGCTTCCAGATCCCGTCTGTATAGTGCAGTTCAAGAGGAAGAACGGCAGTGCGGAGATATGGATCCGGATGCAGGAGAACCGTACGGACCGCATCCAGATAAGCGAGAGATATGAAGTCTTCCCGGTAACCGCCCTGTCCGTCATAGATCTGACCGGCGGGCAGTTCTTCCACAAGCCTTTGGACGGCGGAAACCGTCTCAGCCTGCAGGCTCCCGGAGAGAGAAGGCAGATCCAGATAGGTAAAGCGGACCTCCTGTACGGCGTTCAGGCCGGTGACGCTGCAGTCCCCGCTCAGGGAATAGGCGTAACTGGCCTGCAGTGCTTCATACAGAGCGGCTTCAGCAGGATCTTCCGGCGGTTCTTCCATGCCGAGAGAAGAATAGTCGGACAGACAGGAACAGGCGGTCTCCCAGTCATGATCCAGTATGCTGTCAAAGAAGCATATGACCGTATCCTGCGGGTCACCCTCTGTTTGCGTAAAGAGGAGACCTTCTGTCCGCCCGATAACACAGGCTGCGGCAGCCGCAAAGACAAACAGTACGGAAAGAAGGGCGGAGAGCAGACGGGCTTTCCTGCGGACTGAAAGAATAATGACGCCGGTCAGAAGACCGAGGCAAAGCACACCCAGGAAAAGCAGGAGAGGAAGCGGACGCTCTGTTTCCTCCGGAGGCGCCGGGACCGGATCCGCAGCTGTTTCAGCGGCCGGAACGGCGGCAGGCGGCGATTCCGGTTCCGGATCAGCAGGAGCGGCTTCCGCGGAAAGGCGTGCCGACCGCGTGCGGTCCGCATAATCGCACATCAGCGTGCAGTAGTCCGCCAGCAGGTTGTTCGGAAGGCGGACATCCCATGTGAACATCACGATCAGGATGGGATCCTCTGTATAACAGATCCCGCAGTCAGACACGAAGAAACTGCCGTTTTCACTGATATAGCCGTATTTGTGGGCAACGGGTACCCTTTGTTCATGAAAGCAGAAATAATCCTCCGGCTCAGCCTCCAGAAGGCAGTCGATCACACCCGGGAAACGATCCGGTTCTTCGTAAAGGACGCGCAGGCAATGGATGACCTGCTGCGCGGTAAAGAAACGGTTTTCATAGTAGAGGGGATCGACCGATGCCGGATCCACGCCCATATACGGAGCAATGAGATCGCGGAACTGCATATAGCTGCCGAGATTCTGCCAGAGCAGGGTGGCGTAGTAATTATCGGAACGGATGAGAGTAGCCTCCTGCTGCGTCCGGTAGGGCACGCCGAGAACGGGGGTGTCGAAGGACATCTCCCCGTTATGTATGCGCTCGGCATAAACCATGTTGAGCGGGACCTTATAGATGCTGCCGGTCTCCATATAGCTGTCGCCCCGGTAGTAATGCTGCTCTCCGGTCACTGTATTGTAGTATCCGAGAGCAACAGAAGCTTCCGGACAGTTGTTTTCAAGGAGAAAAGCCTGAACACAGGCATCCCAGTCACAGAGAGAAGAGGATTCCTCCGCGGAGGCCGGAACAGGCAAGAGTATTGCGATCGCTGTAAAAAAAAGAATGAATACCGCAGAAAGAAATGATCGTTTCATTCGGACTCCTGCTTCATTTTGATATGGGAACGGCTTTTTGTACGCTATTCCCTTCTTCGACTGTGACGGAGCCGGCACTGAGATCGATGATCCGATCCCGGAAAGCAGGTACTTCTTCAGCAGGAACGACCAGTGACAGAGTGACGGAAGCACCGTAATCCACGGCCTCGGTCACCCCGGAAAAAACCGGGACCACGGCCCGGACACGCTCAAACAGAGCATACGGGCAGGTCACCCTGCAGGCAGTCCAGCTGCGCACCGCGGAGATCCCGGCAGCGTGGAGTGCGTCCTTTGCCGCTTTTGTGTAGGCGCGGAGAAGACCGCCCGTACCCAGGAGGATCCCGCCGAAATACCGGGTGACAACGCAGACCGCATTGGTGACATTCTCACGATGAAGCACTTCCAGCATCGGAAGACCTGCGGTCCCCTGCGGCTCTCCGTCATCGGAATAGCGTTCTGTACCGTCCTGTATACGGTAGCACCAGCAATTGTGTCTGGCATCATAATGCGTTTTCCGGATCCCGGCAATAAATGCTTTGGCGTCCTCTTCCGTTTCCGCAGGATGAACGACACCGAGGAAACGGGAACGCTTTTCCGTGTATTCAGCGCGTCCTTCTCCGGAAGGAATAAAAAACTCCGTCAAAAGTCCCACTCCTCTTTTTCCTCCGGGAGATCCGGAATATACTTTTTCATCCGTCCGAAAAGCTCAGGGGTCAGCACAGCATGGAGTTCGATCCCGGTTTCGGTGTATTCAAGTCCGGAGACAACAGCTTCCCGCTTGAGCAGATCCACGGTCCCGGCATCGGAATACGGGATCCTGAGCATGAACTCTCTGCGTTCCGAAGAGAGAAGGTCCAGCAGCATTTCCACAAGCCGGTCGGCTCCTTCGCCGCTTCGGGCGGACATACATACGGCATTCTCCCCATGGGGCAGGATGCCCGTGTAACGATCGCATTTGTTGTAGACACGCAGGCAGGGGGTGGATTCCGCACCGAGCTGCCGGATGAGATCATCCACAACTTCGGCCTGGGTCTCCCATTCCGGATTGGAAATATCGATCACATGGATCAGCGCGTCCGCATAGGTCAGCTCTTCAAGCGTTGCCTTGAAGGCCTCGACCAGATGAGTGGGAAGCTTGCGGATAAAGCCGACCGTGTCGCTCAGGAGGACCTCGCAGGTCTCGTCCAGACGAAACCTGCGTGTAGTCGTATCAAGCGTGTCGAACAGGCGGTCGTTGGCGGGGATGCCGGCGTTCGTGAGACAGTTGAGCAGGGTGGATTTTCCCGCGTTTGTATAGCCGACGAGGGCTACCGTGGGCATGGCGTTTTTTTCGCGTCTTCGCCGCTGAGTATCCCGTATCCGCCTGACCTCGTTCAGTTCCTCTTCCAGTTTCTGGATCTTACGTCTGATGTGGCGCCGGTCGGTTTCCAGCTGAGTCTCTCCGGGACCTCTTGTCCCGATCGGAGAAGAACCGCCGGATGCGGTCTGACGGACTAGGTGAGTCCACATACCGGTCAGGCGCGGAAGCAGATACTTGTACTGTGCCAGTTCGACCTGCAGCTGGCCTTCGCGGGTCCTTGCACGCTGAGCAAAGATATCCAGGATCAGACCGGAGCGATCCATCACCTTTACGCCGAGATCCTCACTCAGAACACGCATCTGAGAAGGAGTAAGTTCATTATCAAAAACAGCGAAATCGCAGTCGTTGGATGCAATGAGCTCCTTGAGTTCCTGTACTTTGCCGTCTCCGATGAAACTTCGCGGATCCGGAGCGGGCCTGTTCTGGATGACGATGACGGCTGCCTCTCCGCCGGCTGTTTCAACCAGCGCACTCAGTTCCTCCATTGAAACCTCTGTTGAACGTTCCCGCAGATCCATACTGGAGGCGCTGAGTCCGGCAAGAACTGCCCGTTCTTTTCTTTTTTCCGTTGTTTCTGGTCTGTTCATTCGTACGTCATCCCGCAAACACTGTATTTCTCAAACAGTATCACTATAATACAAAAGGAAGGGAAAAACAACAGGCGGCCATGTGAAACGGCCGCCTGCAGGAGAAAGCGCTTATTCGATACGGAAGACCCGGTTCGGAACGACAGGCTTCGGAGAAAGCGGTTCGTCCGGATAACCGACAATGCAGAAAGCGATCCCTTCCACATCTTCCGTTATCCCTGCATCCGCAAGGATCTTCCGGCCTTCCTCGGTGCCGAACACCTGCCGGGCGCGATTGATCCAGCGGGCGCCAAGTCCCATGGCATACGCGGTGTTGAGCATGTTTCCCATGGCAAGAGAACCGTCACAGACATAATCGCCTTCCTTTTTCGCAAGAACGGCGATAACGTCAAGGGCGCCGTAGAACACGTCAAAACCCTCCGGCGCACCGGCGACCTGCGCATTCATTTTCATCAGCCGGTCGCGGATGTCATCGTTGGTTATGATCAAAAAACGCGGAGTCTGCTTATTTCCTCCGGAGGGAGCTTTCAGTCCGGCCTGAACGATCAGGTCCAGATCCTCTTTTTTTACATGTTCACTGCGGTATTTCCTCGCGGAAGAGCGCTCCAGGATGGATTTTACGATATCATTCATAAGTCTCTGTCCTTTCTGAATATACATTTTATAATGCGGGCAGCGCGGACAGGCCGGTACCCGGAAGGTATGACTAATCTTAACAAATCGGTGAAGGCTTTACAATACCTTCCGGGAAACAGGGCAGCACAGATAAGACAGAATAGACAGATAGACCTTGCAGAAAAACGGAAAATATGGTATATTCTACCCAAATAATTAATTACTGTCTCGTGATTGATTATTGTCCGGACAATATAAGAGAAAGGAAAGATTTTTATGGACGAAAAATACAGTGCCCTGTTTACTCCATGGAAAGTCGGCAATGTGGAAATTCCGAACCGCATTGTCCAGTGCTCCATGGGAGGCACGTCCCTGTTCGGCTGGCTGGAACCCTGCCACTTCGATAAGGAAGCGGCTCATTTCCTGCTCGGCAGAGCCAAGGACGGTGTGGGTCTCGTTCTGCCCGGCATGCAGTGCGTGCGCGATACGATGGGCAAACGCTGGCTCTATCAGAACAAGCGGATGTTCAAGGAACTCAAGCCGTTTATGGATGAGTACCACAAGACCGGCGGAAAACTTTTCATCCAGCTGGCAGCCGGATTTGGCCGGTCCATGGCTATCAACGGGATGATGGTTGCGCTCCTCAAGAACAAAACACTTGGCAAACTGGCTTCTCCGTTCCTGGATGTTGACTACTGCTGCGCTTCCGCTTCGGAGACCCCGAACCGCTGGTATCCGGAACTCAAATCCCGTCCGATGACTGTGGAAGAGATCCAGGAGATGGTCGAGGCCTTCGGTAAGACGGCGAAGCTCCTGCGCGAAGCAGGTGTGGACGGCGTCGAGATCCATGCCGTACATGAAGGATACCTGCTCGACCAGTTCACGATGAAGAACTGGAACTTCCGTACCGACCAGTACGGCGGATCCTTCGAAAACCGCTATCGTTTCCCGGTCGAGATCGTGCAGTGCATCCACAAATATGCGGGAGATGATTTCCCGGTCTCTCTGCGTTATTCCGTCGTTTCGAAAACCAAGGACTGGTGCAAGGGAGCCATGCCGTATGAGACCGATTTCGTTGAATTCGGCCGTGACATGGAAGAGTCCGAGAAGGCAGTCAAGTATCTGGAGGAAGCCGGATACGCAATGTTCAACTGCGACAACGGCACCTATGATGCATGGTACTGGGCACATCCGCCTCAGTATATGCCCGATAACTGCAACCTTGATTATGTCGAGCATATCAAAAAGTTCACGAACGCACCTGTCGTTTGCGCCGGTCGTATGGATCCTGTCAAAGCGGCAGAAGAGATCGCTGCCGGCAGACTGGATGCCGTTGCGATCGCCCGTCAGAACCTGGTCGATCAGGACTGGGTCACCAAAATCAAAGAAGGCCGCCAGGACGAGATCAGACCCTGCATCCGCTGCCACAACGGCTGCTTCAACTTTGCCAAGAACAGCAAGACGGCAAACATCCAGTCCCTGGAAGACTCGATGCATCTTGCCCGCTGCGCTCTGAACCCGCCCACCATGCAGCATAACCGCTATAAGATCGTCCCGACCAGGAACCCGAAGAAAGTCGCGATCATCGGCGGTGGTATCGGCGGTATGGAATCGGCTCTGCTTCTGAAGAAACGCGGACATAATCCGGTCATCTTTGAGAAGAGCAATGAGCTCGGAGGCCTTTTCCTGACTGCTTCTGCCATGTCCTTCAAAGAGAATGACAAAGATCTTATCAAGTGGTACAGGAGAGAAATCGAGAAGTACGGCATCGAAGTCCGCTTCAACACAGAGGTCAATGATCTCGGAACGATCCGCAGCGCCTTCGATGAGATCGTAGTCTGCACCGGCTCCGTGCCCAGATCCATGCCGATCCCCGGGTTTGAGAAGACCCTCAACTTCACGCAGCTCCTCCGTGAGAAGGAACTCGATGTTGGCGACAAGGTCCTCTTCCTCGGCGGCGGCCAGTCTTCCTGCGAAGCGGCGTACGATCTGATCCTTCACGGCAAACACCCGATCATCGTTGAGTACACGGATGACCTGGTCAATGCACAGGCAACCTGCCTTGCCAACACCTCCTTCCTGCGTGATGCCATGGAATACCATAAAGTTCCCGTTTATCTGAGATCCACCCTTACGGAGATCGGCGACGGCTATGCGATGGTGAAGACCAGAGGCAGCAACGAAGCTTTCAAGGTCGAGTGTGACGCGGTCGTGAACGGTATCGGCTTTGTTCCCACACCGATCGGCGAAAAGAGCAGCAACGTCCACAGAGTGGGCGACTGTGTTGCCATCGGCAACCTGCGCACAGTTATCTGGCGCGCGTGGGATGTCTGCATGAAGATCTGATTTCCTGACACAAGCACTGTAAAAGAAAAACAGCTCCCTGTTCAGGGGAGCTGTTTTTTCTTTTGATTCATTCAATGGCGATCAGTTTCACATTCTCGATACCGGCTGTTCCGGAAATGGAAGACAGCAGTGCAGAGACGGAAGCGGTGGCGGCGCTCGTGTCCAGGGAGAGGGTGACGCTTGCCAGGCCATGGATCGGCGGGCTCTGGGTTATGGTCAGAACACTGTAACCGGCAGAAGAGACCCGGTTCAGCAAGGCACTGAGGGTTCCCGGTTCATGTGTCAGCAGCATGGACAGCACAGCTTTCCGGCCGCCTTCCAGTTCAGCGGGTTCCATGATGAAGTCCTTGTATTTGTAATAGGTGCTCCGGGAGATCCCGGTGAGTTTGACGGCCTGGCTGACTTCCTTCACTTTGCCGGATTCGAGCAGATGGCGGGTCTCCAGGACTTTGTCATAATAGTCGGGCAGGATGCTTTTGTGTACGATCAGATAGTTTTCCAGCATGTCAGATCCCCTTTCGTTCAATAGATCTGTGTCAGAGCGGGAAGAAAGGTGAGCGCGCAGAGACGGTCCACAGCCTGCAGCGCATCTGAGGGAGCGATAGGGTTGTCATCTGAATACCCTATGCTGCTGTCGATCCGGTGCCGCCATACCTTCGCACCGGGATCGTCCGGCTCCCACTCCGCAAGATAGACTTCATCATAAAGCAGAAAATCACCCGAAAGATGGTATATCCCGTAGGAAAGAAACGTGTTTCCGCCGCTGACCGTGAGCATGCGGCCTTCATTAAGCAGAAACAGTTCGGTGGAAAGACTTGAGCAGAAAATCCGGGCAGGCGCGCTGTCCGCCACAGTATAGAGATCAAAAACCCGGTTTTTCCGATAATCGCTCTCTTCCGGAAGGGAAGCAGCGATCAGCAGCTCCTCCACACCGTTTTCATCGATATCCCAAAGCGCATAAGCTACCCCGGAACATGCGGACGCACGTTCACTGATGCCGTTTGTCCGGCAGTATTCCAGAGAGGGAGGTCCGTAAAGAAATGCCCGGGAATAGCGCATCAGCACACAGGAATACGGATCCTCATGATCGATCACCGCAAGGCGTGCGGGGATGCTGGTCAGGGGACCGCCCTCTCCTTCGAAGACAGCCTGTACTTTCCATCCGTCGAGGAAGAGGGGAATATTGTTCAGGGAGAGAGCTTCACTGTCGGCGCCTGAAATGATCAGACCCGGATAGGCAGCCTGTGTTTCCTCCGCAGAAAAAACGGCACCGTATGTATCCACGAACTCCCAGCGGACGGAAGCGGCATTCTGCGCCTTTGCCACGAACCATGCTCCGCCGCCCGGGGAAACACTCTCGTCGGTAGGCTCTTTCGTGATCCGAAACACTGTATCCGGAAAAAGAACAGACGGTTCCGGCAGCGCGACTCCTTCCGCCGGCGGATCCGCATAAGGCTCCGCCGCAGTGACCGCATCAGCGGTGACCGCCTGCGGAGAATAATTGGCGCCTGCAGGAAAGCCGCAGGAACAGAACAAAAAAAGGAAAGCGGAAAAGAGCACAGCAGTATTCCTGGCCTTCAAAGAACGATCCGCCTCCTTTCACTTGTTTTATATGTTGTTTTATATATTGTAGCATGAAACCGGAAAAGAATAAAGACAGGGTTTGCAGTCCGTTTCCGGAAAGGGTCCTGCCGCACATGGAAGGAACGAAAACAGGTCGCTTTCCGGGGATACAGTTGCTGTTTTTTGCGGAATAGAGTATTATAGGATATCATAAAAGAAAAAAGATTGTAAGGAGGACGAAAAATGGAGTATAAATTCTGCCCGGAATGCGGGACCAGAAATGATGCGGAGACCAGATTCTGCACGGAATGCGGCAAACGTTTTCCGGACCTGACCGATCAGTCGACTCCTTCCGGGACAGGCGCTGAGCAGGCCGCAACAGCTGCATCCGGGACAGGAGCGTCTTCTTACGCAGCATCCTCGGCGGGAGTCGGAGAAAAGAAGAAGAGAAAGACAGGGCTCGTTATCATCCTGGCCGTTCTTGCAGTTCTCCTTGCCGCAGCTGCACTGCTCTTTTTTACCGGGAGATTCGACCGGATGACGGCTTCGCGCAGGGCTGGAGCAGGAGACTATGCCGGTGCGCTGGAAAGTTATGAGAAGTATCTCAGCCGCAGCGGCGATGAGTCGACAGAAGCGCTTACAGAAGCAGCCCTGTATGCATTGAGCGCGGAAGATCCGGACAAGGCGCTGATGTATGCGCGCAGTGTTCCGGAAAAAAGTGCAGAAGCTGACCGGATCGCGGGGATGGCAGCGACCGCTCTTGCCAGGAATGTCATGAAAAATGAAGAGTGGGAAGCTGCTGTGGAATATCTGCGCGATATCGAAACGGCAGAAGCCGAAGCACTTCTGGATGAGTGCCGTTTCCATCTGGCTGAGCAGGCAGCGGATGAACAGAATTATGAAGAAGCGATCGCTCTGCTCGAAGAAAATGATTATCCGGAATGCGCGGAACTCCTTGACGAGGTCTTTTACCGTTACGGAGTGATGCTCATGGAGGAAGAAAAATGGGAAGAAGCGGCCGCTCAATTTGAAAAGACAGCTTTTGCTGACAGCGACGATCTGCGGGGACAGTGTTATTTTCGCTCCTCTTCCGACAGCCGCTTCCTTGAGGCGCTCACAGAAGCAAACTATGCGCTGATGGATGCGGAAAATGCGGGCGATGGACTCGAAGAGGCGCTCTCGATTCTCCGGCAGATCGATCTGGACGCTTTCCATGATTCAGAACTGGCGTTTTTTGCGGAAGAATACATCGGTGCCCTGGAAAATGAACAGGCGCTCCGGAATGAATACAGAGAATCGGATACCATGTATGCCTATGAGTATGAAGAGCGTCTCTATGGGTCTTATGCGGTTCAGAGCGAATGTCTGGAAACGATCAATGATCTGTATCCCTTCGAGGATGAAGTCTGGACGGACATGTACGGATACAATGACTCTTCCGAAAAGTGGAACAGGATCGCTTCACTGATCCCTGAAATGGCGAAAGAAATCGATGCAATCGAGCAGTCCACCTATCTTTCGGAAACGGAGCAGTACATCGATATCCCGAATAATACAGGCTATACCCTGACAGTTACTCTGTTTTTCAATTACTTTGACGAAAACGGCGGGTATATCAGCGATCTGACCAAAGAAGATGTTCTGATGGAGGCAAAAAAGGATACACGCATCGTTTTCGAAGTTCCGGTCGAAACGGACACCTGGGACTGCGACTTCTGGATCAGCAGCGCGGAGATCCCCTGAATGCGGAAGCGGTGCAATGAAAGAACTCGATCAGAATGAGGCAGGCAGGGCTGCCGAAAAGAACCGTCCTGCCGTGCGATATCCGGATCTCAACCGGAACGGAGAAAACGATAAAAATGTTCCTGCGGAAAACGGGGATGCCCGCTCCGGAAGGGTTCGCGGGGAAGGGACACCGCTGCTTGTGAAAGTCTTCCGGATCGCCAGGGTGCTGCTGTATGCGGCATTCGCAGTCTGGGTTTTCCTCTACTGCAGGGAGATGCTCCCTCAGATGCCCGGACTTGCGATCCGGTTCCACATTCAGCACTATCTTCTTTTCCTGCTGCTTCCGTCCGCAGTCATCGATCTTCTCCTGATGGGACTCCGACGGGCGGCTTTTGGGAAAAAGGTGCTGCACCGGCCCGGGGTGGACCGGTGGGCACTTTCAGGCCTTGTACTTCTGCTGGCTTTTGTAGCTCTGGTATGGTTCGTGCTCTGGACCTATGTGATCCGGGAGATCGCAGCAAAATAGGGCAGGATATATTATTGACGGAAAGGACGATTGGCCGATGGATCCGGTGAAAAAAACCGCCCTGTACGGCTTCATAGCAGATATCGCTGTTTTTGCTCTCGCCCTGACCGGTGTGGTCATGCTGTTTCTGCAGTCGCATCCCTGGTGGGGCGCGCTGCGGACCTTTGCACTATACAGCAGTCTTTTCCTGTTGGCGGCCTCCGGCGTGCAGACGTTTTTTGAAGGGCGGATCCTGAGAAACAAAGGATCTTTCGTTCCCAGTTTCGTGCATGTTTTAAAGTATGTCTCCGTCTGCTGTGCTGCGGTGGTTCTTCTTGCGGGCATTTTTGTGCTCATGCCCCTGTCTGGCGGGATCCGTTCCGGCCCGGAACTGCTGCTGCGTTCGCCCGGTATTTTTCTTCGGGTCCTTGGTCCGCTTGCCGGATTCGTATCCTTCGTGTGCATCGATCGCACAGCCCTTCCGGACAAGCGGGTGAAAGTGCTTCCGCTTATTCCGACGGGTCTGTATGCACTGGTGCTCCTCATTTTGAATGTGACGCGGACGATTCGCGGGCCATATCCGTTTTTTCTGATCTATGAACAGCCCCTGTGGTTGAGCATCCTCTGGTTTGTACTGCTCCTGGCATTGATCGCTGCAGTTTCCTCCCTGATCTGGAAGGTCATACTCCGTTACGAGGGAAGGGAAGAGCTGCCGGAAGCGGAAAAGGGTGCGGAGGCCTGGACAGAAGACGGATATCTGAAGGACCAGGACGCGCTCACGGAAATGACATACCGGACAATTCCGGCCTGCTACAACGGATGCGGGCCTCTTGCTGCTTTTGATCTTCGAAAGGCTGCGGAACAGGATCCGGAGATCGGGGATGTTTTTCGTGAAATGGACAGCATGCATCTGCTGTGTCTTCCGGGACCGACTTTTATGTATGTGATGCGCCGTTATTTCCGGAAATATCTGCCGGGTTTCAAAGAGATCGAAGGCAGGGAAAATGCACTTCGGGCAGCAGAAAACAGCCGGATGGGCATGTATCGTTATCATGAGCAGAGAGTCCCTCATTTTGTGGCATACTATCGGACGGAAGAGGGTTTTCGCTTCTTCAATGTCAGTGACGGGAAGGAGGATGTGATCATGCCGATGGAGGAATTCGCAGAAGAGCATCTTCTTGAAGGCCCGGTACGCCTGCTTTGCTGGGAGCAGCGTCCGGAATAGATCCCGGCTGATGCATAGAGATAACAGAGGGAGCGGTACCCGTACCGGGCACCGCTCCCTCTGTTCATGTCGGAAGGATGATCTTTCCGTGTCAAAAGCAAACGTATCGCTGCAGAAGCCGACAGACCGAACCGATCATTCAAACGCCAGCAGATTTCCAAGGGAAATGGTAAAACCAAGTGACTGATACATCGGGACATCACAGTCTGCACAGCCGACCGTTAATGAGGATACTCCACTCTCGCGATATGCGAAATCGACCAATTGACGCGCTATGCCTTGATGACGATACTCGGGGAGGATAAAGAAATCTTCGAATACACCGCTCGGGTTATAATCAAAAGTCGAAAAGCCTGCGGTAACAGAGCAGCAGCCGATCAGAAGGCCGTTTATCCAAACACCATAAAAAAGTATACGGTCGCTGTTCATCGCATCTTTCAGACGGTCTTTTCCATTGCTGTCAGGCTCAGGTTCTCCTATTTCCGCCTTATACCGTTTCTGGAGATCCCATAAGGCTTCGATTTCAGAACAAACGATTCTTCTGTATTCCATAATACTCCCTGCAAACTGCGGCCGCAGCTGCATTTTCCTCTCTTTCCAGATGGCAGATAAACCCCCGGCCCCGTCTGCCCGCTATAATTCTACAAATAGAAAAGCACACCTAAAAGATACGAACACTCTGCTCATCGACTGAAGAAGTCATCTTACCACACCTTGTGAAATCAACATCTCAAGCACACGTGCTTCCCGTTCAAACATCGTTGGATTGTATGGACTTCCCTTTACGCTGCGATTTGCATTGATCGCCGTCTCAGGATCAACAAACAGCAGGTGATAAGATTCTTCGGCCTCATAATCATCCAGATTTTGAGAAGAAAGGTTTTCCAAGGCGTCACAAAAATAATAATAATTATCCTGAACAAAACATTCTGTAGAGTCGTAGTCACTTTTCTGTATTCGATGTACGTATCCGTATTCCCGTATAGTTTCCGGTATAACGATGAGCCCTGTTTCTTCCCTTGTCTCCCGTATCATCGCGTCTATGGGATCCTCTCCTTTTTCGATGCCGCCGCCGGGGAATTTGTAGTAATCATATTTCTGACTGTGAATCATGGCGATTTTTCCATCCCTGATCACGATGCTTCTTGCCGAATTACGAGAAAACAGATGTGTACAGTCAGCGTAGTCCTTTTTATCCAAACAGAAAAGCAACCGCATACGCCCTTCCCCCGCAACTCCCGATATGTGAAGGGATTATACCATGTGCTGCGGATGAAAAACAATAACGCTCTTTTGCCCATGGCAGACAAAAGAGCGTTATTTTATGGAAAAGGTACTCCGTTTTGATAGAATTTGCCATTGGGAGGAATTTCCTTTTTGGAGGCACGAGCGGCAAAGAGACTGCAGAGCAAGGTGGAGTATGTAGGTAGAGCCGGGAAACTCACTGCAGTGGAATAAGAAACATGGGGAAGTAATAGCCCGTCTGCGATAGGTGTTTCTCGACGGCACTTTTCTTGACAAGTCCGCGGTTTTTCAGGTCCGGGATGCCGCCCGCTCCTTTTTCCTGTTCTCCGCTATCTCACGATCCTGTTTGGATTTTTTGTAACGATTCTCATTTTCGATTGTCTAATAAACAGGAAGGTGGTGAGGCCATTGGAAAAAGCGAAGAAAAAGCCGGAAATCTCAGATTCAGCTCTTTTTGCCGAGTATGAATCGGTATATCACTTCGCATTGAGCCTTTGCCATAATGAATCCGACGCACAGGACATTACGCAGGAGACCTTCTTGAAAGCCATGAAAGCTGCAGATCGTTTTGAGGGCGGCAGCAGCCTGTATTCATGGCTGTGCGCCATAGCAAAAAACACATGGCTCAACAAGTGTCATAAACAGGGCAGGGAAGTGGATTTGGAGCAGGCAGAAAGCCAGTTCCAAAGAATTGAAGTTTCTGTTGAGCAGTTGGTTGAGGATAAAGAAATATCTTTTCAGATCCATAAAGTGCTTCACCAACTGGACGAGCCCTACAAGGAGGTATTCTCTCTACGGGTGTTTGGCCAGCTCCCGTTTGGAGATATAGCGGCGCTGTTTTCCAAATCGGAAAGCTGGGCGCGGGTTACATACCACCGGGCAAGAAAAATGATTATCGAAAAGCTGAGAAAGGAAAAATACCTATGAATGAACAGGACATAAAAAAACTGCCTTGTGATATAGTCCGTGATCTGCTTCCCCTGTATCACGACGGCATAGTCAGCACGGTTACCGCGGATGCGGTTGCGGAGCATTTGGAGGGCTGCGAAGCCTGTCGATCGGAATATCAAGTGTTGTGCGAGGAACTGCCAACGGGAACAACGCAGGAGCCTACCACTAAAAAGAAATTCCTTGCCTTGATGGGTCGCCAGAAACGCAAAAGAATTGCAGCTGTAATTATGGCGGTGGTTTTGACTGTTGCCGTGATAAGCGGCATAGGCGTTTTTTTAACACAGCCGGCAGTTTTGAATGTTTCCGAAGAGGATATTTCCGTCGAGCGCCTCTATCGTTTTGAAACAGAGGAAGGACCCAGATTTTTCATCTTGTATAAATCCTTTTCTTACGGGAATGGAAGGGATACTTGGGCGCCTGTCCGGGATACGGTCAGAGACGCTTACACCTTGAATCTTAAATTAAAGCGTACCATATTCAGTCTTGCGAACACAAAGGACCTGGCCAAAACCGCATATCTGTTTTTTGATGCCACAGCCCCGGATGGCGGTGTATGTACTGCGTTCAGCATCAACGGTAAAGTCATTTGGACAGAGGAAGAAAACGGTGCGGAGGCTGTTCCCGGCTACCTGTACGCTCTATATGAGGCGCGGTCACAGTTTTTCCCGGGATGGAGTGGTGCTGTGGACCCTGTGGGCGAGTTCCACGAAGATTATGTTTATATCCAATTCCCGGATGGCCGGGAGGAATACTGGGACTATGACGGCAATCTGCTTGACGGCCCGATGAAATAACCGCCGGTCTAAGGGCAGAGTAACGGTTTGCCCGCTGTGAGAACGGTTTTTCTGTGAGGGACAGGCCGAAAGGCTCCAAAAACACGAAAAAGCCGCTGCGGAAACGACTCCGCGGCGGCTTTTTTCGTATGGGGGGTGCATGTTAAACGATAGGGGTGAGATTTCCCGTCAGAACCCCCGCACAACTAAGTCATTTATGATGTCTCTATAAACATCGCAGATATCTGCCACGCCATCTCCTTCGCTTTTCGACGATAGCGGAGAGCGTCTGAAATCAATTTCATCATAATGAGAAACGCCCCTGTTCGTTCGGCCGGTCAACAGCGTAAATTTCTCTCCCCATTTTGCGGACTCGACACTGACCAAACCATCGTTGTCGCCTTCTAGCATTTTAACGATCAGGTTTGCTGTTGACAAATTGATATCCGAAAGAGGAGTTCTCATTACTCCCGCAAAACTCTGATAATACACGCTTGGAACGTCCGGGTTTTCCCGGTTGAACTTCAGGGCGTATTCGGTGGAAAAATCTTTGCATACGGCATAGAAATCCGGTTTTGTGTCACCAAGTAGGCCGATCCAGTTGTCAACGGCAAAAGACGCGATGTTAAAAAGCGAACCCGGGGCTCTCAGCAATTTGTCGATTGTCTTTGACCCGTGATGAGGCGTTCCGATTGTCGTAATACTGGCAATATACTCACCCATACCCAAAGACGACGCGACCATGCGCGCCTCCAATCCACCTTTGGAATGAGCAATGATATTGACTTTTTCGGAAGCTGTTTCATCCAGTATCTGCCTTATTCTTGCTTTGATTGATTTGGCATTGTCCTCAATGCGCGCCCAGCAGTCTTGCTGCCCATAGAATAAAACAGTTCCAGTACTGGAAAGAGCAGTTGGTATCCTCCCCCAATACAAAGGCCACTTTAAGTCTCGGAAGCCAACTCCATGAATCATCAAAACAGGATACTTTGTACCACAGCCTTCGTTTTTCATGTCTTCGCTCCTATCTTGAATCGACAATTGACCGCCTAAACAAATACTGCCAGTATAGTAGCACAAAAAGAAAAGAACGGCAATTCAATCAGAATTACCGTTCTTTTTTGGAAAAGGTATCGCGTTTTGATAGAAAAACGCTTAGGGGGTTGCATCGCCTGTTCAGGGGAGTGCATTTCACTTTAGGGGGGTGCAAACGGCAAAGGGGGTGCATTTTGAACGATAGGGGTACGCTGACAAACGGGAATTACTAAAACACAACTTTGTCTTTTATCAACGACTGAAGAGCCTGCATTTCACCTGCTGTAATCGTAACTCCTCTTCCATATTTGGTATGATCATTCGACCATGTACGTATATCATAAACAGGTTCTCTATCATCCCAGCTGATATAATTGAGTTCTTTTGTCCACCCGTTATTTGGATGTGAAATGTCTCCTATATGCTTATAGATCTCAAATTTGTGTTCCATATCCCTACTCCTGCAAATTAGGAATTTGTCACTGCTGCTGAGCGTATTTCTTTGCTTGTTCCATCCAGTAAGCTCTGATTTTTTCTACCATTTCCATGCAATCGTTTTGGGCAGTTTCAGCACGAAATTCCTTCATATCACTAAATGTATGTCCGCATGGTTCCAAGTCATCCTCTTCAAAACCTCCGCTCACTCCAACAATCCATTTGGACAACAAACCGGGTTTGAATCTAAAAATGCAATAGTGCAAACCATGAAGGTCAAATTCTCCAGCCAATTCGATTTTATGGGGCATTTTACCCAGCTCATGCGGATCTGCCAGCCATTTCAGCATATTCTCCTGAGCAGCTTGAATCTGTTTTTCGTTCATAATAATCCCCCAGTTTTTATCCATACAAATCCCGATTTATCTGCCTGATTACTTCGTCATCCAGAAATGCAGACAAGCCCTCGGCCTCGTCCTTGTGTTCATCATAACACAGATAACAAAGCACGGCAATTCTATCAGAATTACCGTGCTTTTATGTCTTAAACCGCGTAAAAGGCACAAAACCACAGAAAGACCGCCTAAAAGACATTCCCGCTCATTCTTTGCAAAGCTCAAAATATATATTTGTTTCCGGATCTTCACCCATAGCAATCACGTGCTGAGGCATTTCTTTTTGCTTGAAGCCCAATCTTTCATATAAGGCAATCGCTTTTTCATTTTGCGGATCGGGATCCACCCACAAAGTTTTTGCGCCGTTTTCAATAGCTTTTTCCATTACATAGGAAAGAGCTTGCGTGGCAATACCGCGGCCGCGCGCGAAATCAAACAGCTTAATATCCAGCCATGCGCTGCCGGATTCCCTGTCCACGCCATACCCTGCCTCACCGCAGTAGTCGCCGTCCTCATAGATGGAATAATGATTCACCGCAGATCTGTCGGCGCTGAGCCCATTCACCCACGCTTCCATGGCTTCGTCCGTTTCGTGCAGTCCGTCGGGGAAACCCACAAAACGCATCACGTCTCCGTCTGCCCAAAGACGCTGGACGTTTTTGAGGTCTTCCCTTGTCGTTTCTTTTATTTCGATCATATTCTAACTCCTCTGATCCTAAATCGTCGGTATCATCATACCGCACAAACATGAAACAGGCAACAAGAGAACCTCTTTTGCCTTGGTAGACAAAAGAGGTTTCTTTGATGGCGCAGCGGGTGGGATTCGAACCCACGGGCCCGATTAAGGGCTTACCCGATTTCGAGTCGGGGCCGTTATGACCTCTTCGATACCGCTGCATATAAGTACATGTAATAAGTTATGCAGAAAGGCGGAGACTGCCCTTCACGCTCCGCCATTATATCCAATCACCGGGCAAAAATCAAGAGTCCAATTTCTGCAGAAGCACAAAAGCGAAGAAGAGATTCAATAATTTGCGTTTAATGTTATATAAATATATTGACAAAAGTAGCAGCGGAATGTATACTGTAAGCAAGAACTGGAAAGGATCGAAGACTATGAAAAAAACACTCTACAGTCTCATGCTGAACGATGAAGTGGTGCGTGAGGTCGATATACTGGCCCATCGTCTCGGGACCAACCGGTCCAACCTTATCAATCAGATCCTTGCTGAGTACGTGAATTACACGACTCCGGAAAGACGGATCAATGATGTCCTTTCGGCAATTGAACAATTGATGGCTCCTTCCAGAGACTTTGTTCCGTTTTTTGCGCCGAACTCCTTCTCCATGTCGCTGAAAAGCTCTTTGGAGTATAAATACAGACCTACTGTAAAGTATGAGGTGGAGTTATACCGGGGAGCAGAGGAGTCGATCGGGGAGCTGTCGGTCGTGTTCCGTACGCAGTCCGGCACTCTGATCGCGGCGATGACCGAATTTTTCCGTCTCTGGAAGCGGATCGAGGATGCACATCTTGCACCATTGACAGGCAATCGTGCGACCTACGCGCTCTATGACGGGAAATTTGTCCGGAGTCTTTCTGCACCGGACAGAAACTGCAGTTCGGATGAACTGGCTGCCGCTCTCGCGGAGTATATCAAGCTGTTCGACCGCCTGATGAAGAACTATCTGACAGGCAGGATGGATGATCACGAAGTAGAGGCGGCCTATTATTCGCACATGATCAATTCGGAGGTGCATATCTGATGAATACACAGAATCTTACCCAGAAAAGCATCGACGCACTGCAGACAGCGCGTTCGATGGCAGAGGAAAACAAAAACAGCACAATCACTCCGGAGCATCTTCTATACGCACTGATCGACCAGGACGGAGGACTGATCCCTTCCCTCCTTGGAAAGATGGGTGTCGACTGCAACACGGTGCTTTCGGAACTGGATACGGTGATTTCGGGACTGCCGCGTGTGAGCGGCGGGAGCAGCGAAGTATATATGTCTCCCGAAACCGGAAAGGTGCTCAACGCAGCGGAGAAGAGTGCAAAAGAAGGCGGAGACGGCTATATCTCCGTTGAACATCTGATGCTGGGCATCTTTGCAGCCGCCACCCCGGCTGTCAAGCGGATCTTTTCAGACCATGCGATCACAAGATCGGCATTTCAGGCAGAACTGGCAAAAGTGAAGACCGGACCTGTAACAGGGGACAATCCGGAGGATACATACGATGCGCTGACCAAATACGGATCGGATCTGGTGCAGCGGGCCAGGGAAAACGAGCTCGACCCGGTCATCGGACGGGACACAGAGATCCGGAACGTCATTCGCATCCTCTCCCGGAAAACAAAAAACAACCCGGTGCTTATCGGGGAACCGGGCGTAGGCAAAACGGCGATCGCGGAGGGGCTTGCCCAGCGGATCGTCCGGGGAGACGTGCCGGAAGGACTGAAAGACAAGACGATCTTTTCGCTGGATATGGGCGCGCTGATCGCCGGAGCAAAATACCGCGGTGAATTTGAGGAAAGACTGAAAGCGGTTCTGGAGGAGATCCGCCGCAGTGAAGGCAGGATCATTCTGTTCATCGATGAACTGCATACGATCGTCGGCGCGGGCAGGACCGAGGGAAGCATGGATGCCGGAAATCTTCTCAAACCTATGCTCGCCCGCGGGGAACTCCACTGCATCGGTGCAACAACGCTGGACGAGTATCGCAAATACATCGAAAAAGATGCGGCTTTGGAAAGACGGTTCCAGCCGGTCCAGGTGGATGAGCCGACGGTGGAGGATACGATCTCCATCCTGCGCGGATTGAAGGAACGGTATGAGGTCTATCACGGAGTCAGGATCCATGACAGTGCGCTGGTTGCCGCGGCCACCCTTTCCAATCGCTATATCAGCGACCGGTTTCTTCCGGACAAAGCCATCGATCTTGTGGATGAGGCGTGTGCCCTGATCCGGACCGAGATCGATTCCATGCCTTCGGAACTGGACGATATGCGCCGCCGCATCATGCAGCTTGAGATCGAGGAGATGGCGCTTAAAAAGGAAGACGACCGGCTCAGCCGTGAGCGGCTGGAAAAGATCACGGAGGAACTGGCCAATCTGAAAGACAGCTTCAACGAGACAAAATCACGCTGGGAGGCGGAAAAGAACAGTGTGGATGAGGTGAAAAACCTTAAGAGCGAGATCGAAAAACTCCATGCTGAGATCGAAAACGCACAGCTGCGCTATGAATATGAAAAAGCGGCGAAACTGAAGTATTCCGACCTTCCCGCTCTGGAGAGAAAACTGGAAGAAGCGGAAAAAAACAGTGAAGAACGCAGCCGGTCATCCCTGGTCCATGACACAGTGACGGAAGAGGAGATCTCCGGGATCGTGGCCAAGTGGACCGGAATCCCGGTTTCCAAGCTGATGGAGGGCGAGCGTGAGAAACTGCTGCATCTTGACGATCTTCTGCATAAGAGGGTAGTTGGTCAGGATGAAGCGGTGCAGAGGGTGACGGAAGCGATCCTTCGCTCCCGTGCGGGAATCGGCGACCCGAACCGGCCGGTCGGCTCCTTCCTCTTCCTCGGTCCCACCGGCGTGGGAAAGACAGAACTGGCCAAAGCGCTCGCGGAGTGCCTTTTTGATGATGAGCGCAATATCGTCCGTATCGACATGACGGAATATATGGAAAAATTCTCTGTCTCGCGCCTGATCGGAGCGCCTCCGGGATATGTCGGTTATGACGAGGGCGGTCAGCTAACGGAAGCGGTCCGCCGGAAACCTTACAGCGTCGTGCTGTTCGACGAAGTGGAGAAGGCGCATCCGGATGTGTTTAATATCCTGCTCCAGATCCTGGATGACGGACGGATCACCGACTCGCAGGGAAGAACAGTGGACTTTAAAAACACCATCATCATACTTACGTCAAACCTGGGCAGCCAGTATCTGCTGGAAGGGATCGGAGAAGACGGCAGTATTACCGAAGAGGCAAAGGAAGCGGTGGACATGGAGCTGCATCGTGCGTTCCGTCCGGAGTTTCTCAACCGGCTCGACGAGACGATCCTCTTCCGACCGCTTACAAAGGAGAACCTGAACGGAATCATTGATATCATGGTCGAAGGCCTGCGGAAGAGACTTGAGGAGAAAGAACTGGGACTTGAGATCACAGACCGCGCGAAGCAGCTGATCATCGAACGTGGTTACGATCCTCTTTACGGAGCCCGGCCGCTTCGGAGGTATCTGCAGAGCAGCGTGGAGACGCTGATCGCCCGTACGATCCTTGGCGGAGACATCAGTGCCGGCTCGACCATCCGTGTCGATGAAAGGGACGGAGAACTGATCTGCAGCTGAGAGCAGAAAACAGACCGGATGAATCGGTTCATCCGGTCTGTTTTTATTCATTGATCTGTTTCATCCGATATCCGGAGGAGTTTTCGGGTCCGTGTTTCCGGAATAGGTGAGGCAGAGCATGGTCAGATCGTCAAACTGCTCCGCATCTTTCACAAAATGGTCGACAGATTGCCGTACGGTCTGAAGGATCTCGGAAGGCGAAGCCGCAGGGGCTTCGTTGAGTGCTGCAAGCATGCGGTCCGTTCCGAACATGTTGCCGTCGGCATCCGTCGCTTCGGGAAGACCGTCTGTATACAGGAAAAGCCGGGATCCGGGTTCCAGCTGGAGTTCATATTCCTGATAGCGCATGCCTTCAAGCCCGCCGATCACAAAACCGTGCCGGTCCTTGAGGAGCGCGAACGAACCGTCATGCTGTGTTATCACCGGGTATTCGTGCCCGGCATTGGCGGCGGTCAGACGGCCGGTGGAAATCTCCAGGATCCCGAGCCAGACGGTCACGAACATATCGACGTGGTTGTTGGAACAGATCGTCGTGTTGGTGTCAGTCAGGATCTGCGCGGGAGATTTTCCCATATGAGCGTTGTTTTCCAGAATGATTTTTGATGCCATCATAAACAGCGCAGCCGGAACGCCTTTTCCGGAGACGTCGGCCATCACCAGACACAAGTGGTCGTCGTCGATGAGATAATAATCATAAAAATCGCCGCCGACCTCCCTGGCCGGGTCCATACTGGCAAAAAGATCGAATTCCGTGCGTCCGGGGAATGGAGGAAAAGAATGGGGAAGCATGGAACTCTGGATGCGTGTCGCCAGAGAAAGTTCTGTACCGATACGCTCTCTTTCCGCGGTGATCTGCGTCAGATCGTCCACATACCGGGAGATGCGGTCCTCCATCTGATCGATGGAACCCGCCAGCTGCCCGATCTCGTCGCGGTTGCGGATGGTTTCATGCAGGGCTTTTGAGGCGGGGACATTTTCCCTGGAGAAGCGGTCCGCCTCATCCGAAATCTGCTTGAGCGGCTTTAGAAGCACAATGTGAAGATAAAGGCTTTGACCGATGATCACCGCTGCGGCCAGAGCGATCAGAACGAGAGTCACCCGCCGCAGATATGTACTGCGCGCATTGGAGAGGACATCCATCTGACGCTGCACGCAGAGAATCGCTTTCGTTTGGCCGTCGGATCCTTTCAGCGGGATCATGGCGGTAATGTGAGGATCTGTTTCGATGGGACCGCGGTCACGTACGACCAGTTCCTGATTCGATTCCCCGGCATACAGCGCGCGATATTTCTCGCGGTATTCATCATTGGTCGTCTCTCGCACATAACCGAAATTATAGTGGGTATAATGCATTTCGTGATTGATGGTGGAAAAAATGAAAGTTATGTGGGCGTAATCCGTAAGATCAGGCTGGATCACATAAATAAATGTGGCGCCGGTGGCGTTGCAGAGCTGATCCAGCCGGTTCCAGATCGCTGTATATTCTTCACCGGTGCCTCCGCTGGCGGCATAGATATCCATCCGATCTGCGTCCACTGCCAGAGCAGAGGCATCTGCCGTCCGGAACGCACCGTCCGAGTACTGGTTCAGCAGGGCTTCCGTGAATACATGGGACCCGATCGCACTTACGATCGCAGAGAAGACCGTGAGCAGGAGCACAATGCCGAAGAGGCTCTTGAACACGATCCGGTTATTCAGTTTCATACGCTTCTCGCTTCCTGTTGCCATCTTTGCCTCCGTCGCGCTTTCCAGCGGCTGCATCTGTTCTATTTTTTCCAGTATATAATATTATAAAGGATATTATAAAGGACTTTCCGGCGGATTTCCACCCTCTTTCTGCGGCGGGAGCTCTTGACAGGAAGGGAAATTCCGTCATAATACAGGCAGAATGAATTGCAAAGGTTCCTGCTCCGGACAGGGGGAGGACCGGAAAGGAGAGCATATGTTACTGAAAAACGGATGGATCCATGATGCAGTCCGGCCTGAGCCGTATCGGGCGGACATTCTGGTGGAGGGAGGCCGGATCAAAGCAATCGGAACAGATCTGCCGGAGGAAGGAACAGTCATTGATGCCGAGGGACTGCAGATCTACCCGGGGTTCGTGGAAGCACACTGCCATCTCGGCCTGGACGGGTATGGAATCGGTTTTGAAGGGGCGGACTACAACGAGATGGGAGATATCTGCACTCCGCATCTGCGTGCGATCGACAGTTTCAATCCGCTGGATCCGTCCGTGAAGAAGGCTGCACTTGCCGGGATCACAACTGTTGCCACAGGACAGGGAAGCGCCAATGCGATCGGCGGTACCTGGATTGCTGTGAAGACAGACGGAGTGTGCGTCGACGATATGATCATCCGGGATCCGGTGGCTATGAAATGTGCCTTGGGGGAAAACCCGAAACGCTGTTACCGGGAAAAGGGCAACGGAGCCCGGATGTCCACAGCCGCTGTGATCCGCCGAATGCTGTTTGAATCAAAGCTGTACCTTGCCAAAAAAGAAGCGGCAGCCGGAGACATCGCAAAGATGCCGGGGTTTGATTTCAAGTGTGAGGCAATGATCCCCGTTTTGAAAAAGGAGATTCCGCTGAAGATCCATGCCCATCAGGCGAACGATATCCTCCCGGCGATCCGGATCGCCCGGGAGTTTGACGTACTGCTCACTTTGGAGCATGTGACGGAAGGCCATCTGATCGCAGATCATGTGGCAAAGGCAAACTGTCCGGTGGCTGTCGGTCCGAGTCTGACCCATGCTACAAAGTTCGAACTTCAGAACAAATCCTGGACGACTCCCTCTGTACTGGCCGAAAAAGGATGCAGGGTTTCGATCATTACCGATTCCCCCGTCATTCCGCAGGAGTATCTGCCGCTGTGTGCAGGGTTGGCTGTAAAAGCCGGGATGGACCCGTTTGAAGCTTTGAAGGCCATTACCATCCACCCGGCTGAGCAGATCGGCGTGGCCGACCGGGTAGGAAGCATCGAACCGGGGAAGGATGCGGATTTTGCTGTTTATGAGGGCGATCCGATGGTTTCCGACTCCGTGTGCAGGATGGTATTCATCAACGGAAAGAAGATCGAATAATTGAAGCGAAGTTTTAGAAACCGGCAGGGATCTCCCCTGCCGGTTTCTTCCTCATCAGAAGGCTCAGGTGCAGGAAACCGGAAGCGGGAGAACGTATTTCCATCTTGTCGCGGAAGGCCGGAATGATTATAATAAGAAAATAACCATCAGTTCAAAGCGGGCATTTTTGGAGAAACGGATGTTTACAAAGATCATTGCTGTTTTTCTGCTGGTCCTGGCCGGTACGGTCATCGCGGGCTGGCTCTTCATAAAAAAGAAAACAAAAATCTGGTTCACGGCAGCGCTCCTGGTGATCCTTTACGGGACTGCAGTCCTCTGCTTCCTTCTCCCGCAGAGCCGGGCCTACCTGAACATACCAAACGGCGTTCCGGAGGATACCGTTTCCTACTACTGTGATGCGATATCCCAGCAGGAATTTGAGCTTGCCGCGAAGAAAGTGCGCAGCCACAGCTTCACGCTTGATGAAGAGACCAGTGACGATCCGGCGGCCGCCGAAATGCTGAAGATCCTGATCCGGAATATCCGGCTTGAGCCGGATGGAGAGCCGGAAGTGGACTGGATCACTGCTACGCAGTATGTGGTGATGAGTTTCCCCAATGTCTGCACGGCGGTTGACCCGGCAAGAGAGATCGCAGTAGCGGGGATGGAGGCGGCAGGAGGCGAACGGCCCCGCAGCCGGATCTATAATGCGGACAAGACATATATGGCGTCTGTGGCCGCCGAGTTTTTTGATCCGGCTCTTGCAGCAAGCGTATCCAAACCGCTCGGAACTGTGCAGGCCCGCCTGCGCCTTTCTCTCGTCTGTGAAAACGGGACCTGGCAGATCGTGAATGACCGGGTGCTGTATGAAGCGGTCAGGAAGGCGGTGGATTTTTCCGGAGAAGAGAGTGTGTCAGAGGCGCTTGAGAACCGGATCGCTGCAGAGAGAGAAAAGACCCGGCTGGAAGCGCGCTATGTACAGAAGCACTATACGATCGATTTTTACGATCCTGTTGCTCCGGAACCGGACAGAAAACGCTTCGGGGTAACGACAGACCCTATGGAAGTTCAGAAAGTGGTAGAACAGGCTTCGGATCTCCTCGCCGGACAGACACTCAGCTGGAACCCCGGAATAGAGATCTTTCCGGGCTCTCAGATCCATTACTATTATGATGACACGATTCTGGCTATCGTCTGGAGAGAGGAACGGGAAGGAAGCTGTGCGACCTTTGCGGAGATAAAAGTCCAGGACGCCAGCCAGCTTCGCCGCAAGCTGGTTACCGATTCCTTCAATCCACCCACCAGCCTCTGGCAGGAAGCCACGCCGCTCAGTACCGAGGTGAATGCCGTGGTAGCCACGGGAGGCGATCTGTATGCTTTCCGCAGCCACGGGATCATCTCATACGGGGGCCAGCTTTTCCGGGTTTCTGCCAGCGCGGTGGATTCCTGCTTCATCACTGATGAAGGGGATATGCTTTTCTCATACCGGTATCAGCTTGCAGACTGGTATTCAGCCCAGCAGTTCATCGATGAGAACAATATCATGTTCTCTATGGCGTTCGGACCGGTCCTGATCGAAAACGGGGTCGTCAATTATAACTATGACTACCCCATCGGAGAGATCATGGATGAATATGCCCGATCAGCTATGGGCCAGCTGGGAAAGCTGCATTATCTGATGCTGGTGATGAATCTGGACGACAGTCTTGGCGCGTATCGGAACGTGCGGCTGGACGAACTGCGTGACGCCATGGCGGAGAAGGGCTGCCTTCAAGCCTACGCTCTGGATGGGGGACAGACAGCGATCGTTCTGATCAATAATGAGCGGATCACACAGGTGACCCCTTACGGATGGGAACGGATTTACAGCGATATGCTGTATTTCGCCACGGCTCTGACACCGGAGGAACGACTCGGATAAAGGAGAAAACATGCCGGATTTTCAGGAAATCGCCAGATTGGCGGAGGAGTGCGGATTTGCTGCGTGCGTGAAGCTGGATCTGCAGACGCTGGAGTTTCTTCCTGCGGTGCGGGATATGTGTGCGGAGAATCGCTGCGGGAAATACGGGAAGTCCTGGGCATGCCCGCCCGCATGCGGAACTCTGGAGGAATTGCAAGAAAAGGTGCTGCGATACAGTGCCGGTGTGATCGTACAGACTGTATGCACTTTGAAAAACAGCTTTGACTGGAAGGGGATGACCGATGCAGGCACGCGGCATAAAGAGAACCAGGAAAAGATGCACGGTATCCTTAAGAAAGAATATCCGGATGTCCTGACTCTTGGCGCAGGGACCTGCACGATCTGTGAAACCTGCACATATCCGGATGCTCCGTGCCGCTTTCCCGAGCGCCTTGTCTACTCCATGGAGGCCTGCGGACTTTTTGTCAGCAGGATATGCAAAGCCAACCAGATCCCGTACAACCACGGAGAAGGCACAGTATGTTACACCGGATGTTTCCTGCTGGAATGAAAAGAAGACCGCTGAACCGATCAAGAAAGGAAATGAGCGCATGAAGATTGTGATACTGGATGGCTATACGGAAAATCCAGGAGATCTGTCCTGGAGCGAACTGGAAAAATTCGGCGAACTCACGGTATATGACCGGACTCCATACGATGAAGGGGAAATTATCCGCAGGATCGGAGATGCGGAGGTGGTTTTCACTAACAAATGCCCCCTCTCGCGGCGGACGATCGAAGCCTGCCCGAAGCTGAAATTCATATCCGTGCTGGCAACCGGCTACAATATCGTGGACACGGCATGCGCTGCCGAGAGAGGGATCCCCGTTTCCAACATCCCCACTTACGGGACCGCTTCGGTGGGGCAGTTTGCCATCGCTTTGCTGCTGGAGATCTGCCACCATGTGCAGTACCATTCGGATGAGGTCCACAAGGGAAGATGGGCTTCAAACCCGGACTGGTGTTTTTGGGATTACCCGCTGATCGAACTGGCAGGAAAGACAATGGGGATCATAGGGTTCGGAAGGATAGGCCGGACCACAGGCCGGATCGCAAAAGCAATGGGGATGACGGTCCTTGCCGCGGGAAGCCGTCCGGTGCCGGAAGGAGAGGAGATCGCTGAATATGTGGAAACGGATGAACTGTTTGCCCGTGCAGACGTAGTGGTTCTCCACTGTCCGCTTTTCCCGGAGACGAACGGGCTGATCAACAAAAAGACGATTGCCCGGATGAAGGATGGTGTGATCCTCATCAACAACAGCCGGGGACAGCTGATCGTTGAACAGGATCTGGCCGAAGCCCTTGAATCGGGAAAAGTTGCTGCCGCAGGGCTGGATGTGGTCTCTTCTGAACCGATCCGGGAGGACAATCCGCTTCTCCGGGCAAAAAACTGTCTGATCACACCGCACATCAGCTGGGCCCCGAAAGAGGCCAGGGAAAGGATCATGACGGTCAGTGCGGAAAACCTGAAGGCATTTGCGGAAGGCCATCCGGTCCATGTAGTCAACGGCCTGTAAAGCGGCCGGGGAAAACAGAATAAAAGAGAAAAGCTGCTCCGTGAGGAGCAGCTTTTCTCTTGCTGCAGCATGGGATCAGGGGCGCAGGATCTCACGGTGCTTCGGCACCCAGAAGAAGAGAAGGAAGGCGGAAAGCACGACTGGGATCAGCATGAACAGGAACATCGGCGCATATCCGAACCAGTCCACCAACGCTCCGCAAACGATGGGCCCGATCAGATCACCCAGATCCACACCGATGAATGAAGTGGTGCTGGCAGCCCCGCGGTGATCAGGGGGAGCGACCTTCATGCACAGAGCCTGCTCAAAAGAAAAAGCGGAGCCGAAACCGAAGGCGTTGAGTACGGCGATCACCATGAGCATTGCTGTGCTACGGCACAGCGCGGTGAGCACAAGAGCAACGGCAAAAAATGACAGGGAAGGGATCAGAGCTATGTGAAGCCCTTTCCGGTCTGCAAGCCTGCCGAAAAACGGGCGGGAGACGATCATGGCCAGCGCATTTACATAGTAATACCAGGACATTCCTTCAATATGCCGGTTTTCGGTGATGTATACGATCAGAAAAGTGTAAAGGCCTGCGCGGACCAGACAGGTGAGCATAGTGAGGACTGCAGGAAGAAAGGCCTCTCTGCAGAGCATCCCGGAAAGAGAAAAACGGATCCGGGTACCCGGAATATAGGTACTCTGCAGCAGTGTGGAGATCAGAAGAGAGATCAGGAGAAGCGCAAGCGGTGCGAGGAAGGCATAGGAGTAGCCGAAACGTTCCATGATCGATAATCCCAGTCCGGGACCAAGCGCACTGGCCAGTACCGCACCGATGCCGTACAGGGAAAGACCGGAACCGAGCCTCTCCGGAGGAACAGAGTCGGTCGCCATGGTGAGCGCAAGAGCGGAAATGCATCCCTGGCCAAGACCCTGAAGAAGGCGGCAGATCACGATTACGGACATCATCGGGAAAAAGGTGTAACCGGCAAAGGAGAGGATCAGGACCCCCAGCATCAGCATATAGAGTTTCTTTTTGTCCCATCCGTCGATCAGAGGGCCGGTGACGGGACGGAATCCCAGCGCTGTAAAGGAGAAAAGAGAAATGATGAAACCGATGGCAGTGCCGGCAAGCCCGATGGAGTCCAGGTATTTCGGCAACAGGTTCGCCACCATGCTGTGACCGAAATTCACGATGCAGTTTACGATGAACAGCAGGATGAAATTCCGGTTCCAAATCGTTTTCGGTGCATTTGTCATATTCGGTCTCCTTGCTGAAAAATAGTGGGAATCGGGCACCTTTTCCAGTATTATAGTCTGAAAAACAGAGAAAATCAATCAAACCGTCAAGGCTTGTCAACTATTTTCTTTAAAGTTTAAAAAAACAGTTGACAAAGGCGGAAAAGTATGGCAGTATACTTAACGCATTAACTGTTAAGCGATTTAATTGTTAACGGATTAACTTATGGATGGATACAGAATGAGTAACGAAGAACAGACCCGTGTACAGGGAATCATCAAGCGGCTCTGGCGGATCGACAGGAGCCATAAGGCGATAATCGATGCGCAGGTCCACCGCCTCGGCATACACCGGAGTCAGCATAATGTGCTGATGTATCTGCACTTCTGCAAGGAGGCCCCTACGCAGGAGGATATCGCGAATATCTTTGAGATCAGTCCGGCTGCGGTGGCGGTCACGCTGAAAAAACTGGAAGGTGCCGGCCTGATCGAGCGGGTCACCCGAAAGGGAAACGGTCGGGCGAAAGAGGTCCGCCTCACAGAGGAAGGGGAGGAGATCGTCCGGGTCTCCCGGGAAATGATCGACAGGGCAGACGAAGCCTTGACAGCAGGGTTTTCCGATGGTGATCTCACCCGGCTGGAGGACTTTCTCGACCGCATGGCGGAAAACATGAAAAGCGTTCAGGAAAACGGTGATGCGGAGATTTCCGCGAAACAGAAAACGGAACAGGAAAGGCTCGAAAGTTTATGAAAAGATGGCTGAAGTATATTAAACCCTACTGGTATTATTTCGCACTCACACCGCTGTTCATCATGGTGGAAGTGATCGGTGAAGTGATCATGCCGCGGCAGCTGGCCACGCTGATCAACAGTGCAAACGCCGGGACTCTTACGAATGCCGAGAGCATGCGGGTCATGCTGAAAATGATCATCACTGCGCTGTGCATGATGGCGGGCGGCATTCTGGGCACATTCACCGGAACGAAGGCGCAGGTCAATTTCGGAGCCGATGTCCGTTCCGATGTTTTTTCAAAAGTACAGAGTTTTTCCTTTGCGAATGTCGATAAATTCTCCACCGGCTCGCTGGTAACCAGACTTACCAACGATATCACGCGCGTTCAGAATTTCGTCGGCATGGTGATTCGGATGGCGCTGCGTGCTCCCGGCATGATGATTGCCGCTCTGATCATGGCTATTTCCATACGGCCGTCTCTTTCCGTGGTGTTTCTGGTAAGCGTTCCGCTCCTTATGCTGTGCATCAGCAAAATCACCCGGACTGCCTTCCCTCGCTTTGGGATCACACAGTCCAAGGTGGATAAACTGAACTCCACCGTACAGGAAAACGTGACCAACGTACGGGTCGTGAAGAGCTTTGTGCGGGAAAAGTTCAGCATTGAAAAGTTCCATGATGCGAACGGGGAACTCAAGGAAGCAAGCCTTCGGGCAGTGCGTGTGATCATCCTGATGGGACCGGTCATGACGTTCTTCATGAACGCGACCATCATCGCTGTGATCCTGATCGGAGGACCTATTGTTCTGAATATGGATATGGCCGTAGGAGACCTCTCTGCGTTTATTACATACGTAACGCAGATCCTGATGTCGCTGATGGCGATCAACTTCATCCTTATGATGGCGTCCCGGGCGATCGCATCCGGGAAAAGAATCGTCGAAGTGCTCGATGAAACACCGGACATCTCGGACAGTGATGCTGCATATCCGGAAAAGCAGATCGAAAACGGAGAGATCGAATTCAGAAATGTGAACTTCCGTTATTATAAAAACAGTGAGGAGACGGTTCTCAACGACGTTTCCCTCACGATCCCGGCAAAAACAACAGTCGGTATCATCGGATCTACAGGCAGCGGAAAAACCACGCTTGTTTCCATGATCCCGCGCCTCTATGACTGCGACAGCGGTGAAGTGCTCGTAGACGGCGTAAATGTGAAAGATTACTCGCTCTTCAATCTTCGTGAAGGAGTGGGCATGGTCCTCCAGAACAACCTGCTTTTCTCCGGAACGATTGCAGACAATCTTCGCTGGGGCGATGAGAACGCAACAGAGGAAGAACTGCGTGCCGCCGCAGCGGCCGCGCAGGCGGACGGCTTTGTGCAGAGCTTTACAGAGGGATACGAAACCAAGATCGAGCAGGGCGGGACCAATGTTTCCGGCGGACAGAAGCAGCGCCTTTGCATTGCCAGAGCTATGCTCAAGAAACCGAAGATCCTCATTCTGGATGACTCCACCAGCGCGGTGGACACGGCGACCGAAGCGCTGATCCGCGAGGCATTTGCAAATGAACTGAAAGACTCGACAAAGATCATCATTGCACAGAGGATCAGTTCTGTGGAAAATGCAGATATGATCGTAGTAGTTAACGAAGGAACGATCACAGGGATCGGTTCACATGACGAACTCCTTGCCTCCAATGAGGAATACCGGGAGATCTACGAATCCCAGTCCGGAATAAAGAAGGGGGCGTAATCGATGGCCAGAACACTTGAAAAACTGCGGCAGCAGTACAATACCAGAGCAGTCCAGAATCACGGCGGACCCGGAGGAACTATCCGGGGGGCGACCGGGAAACCCAAAAACATGGGGATGACCATAAAGCGACTCTTCTCCTATTACAAGGGATACCGGCTCAGACTGGCGCTCGTTCTTATCCTGATGTTCACAAATACGGCTGCCTCGCTGATCGGCGGATACTTCATGGCTCCGATCATTGACCGGCTCACGGTTGCAGTCGCGCCGAACGCAGAGATCCGGATGAGCACCTTCGAACGGATCGCGGATAACGCGATCGTATCGCTGGTCGGAGCAGATGCGGGAGCGATGACCTATATCATGGCAGCGGCGATCCTTCTCGGGTCCATCTACCTGATCGCGGTTTTTTCCATCTACTGTCAGGAGCGTCTGATGACCGCCATCACACACAGCATGATCGAAAACATCCGCAACGAGCTTTTTGAGAAGCTGCAGAAGCTTCCCGTGCGCTATTTCGACTCAAAACCGACCGGCGAGATCATGTCCCGCTTTACAAACGATGTGGACAATATAGAAATGATGCTGGGGGATACACTTACGGCGCTGATCGCCGGGGTCGTATCGCTCATCGGCACACTGGTGTTCATGATCACGACCAACCTGATCCTGACAGCGGTAATCGTGGTCTCCATTCCGATTATCACTGTAGTAGCCGGATTTATCGGCAAGTTCTCTTCCCGCTATTACAGAAGCCAGCAGGCGGCGCTCGGCGCGCTGAACGGATATATGGAAGAGACGGTTACCGGTGCGAAGGTCGTAAAGGTGTTCAACCATGAGGATGAATGCGTGGAAGAGTTCAACCTGCTGAACGATGACATGCGGAACACGCAGTTCAAAGCACAGTTCTGGGGCGGCATTACCATGCCCGTGATGGGGAATATTTCCCAGATCTCCTATTCAGTAGTTGTGGGCGTGGGAGGTCTGCTGATGTTTGCAGGCAGCCTTACACCCGGCGGACTGACGGTTTTTGCCGGCTATTCCCGCCAGTTCTCAATGCCGATCAGCCGGATCGCAGGCCAGATGGCAACGATCTTCTCCGCCCTTGCCGGAGCGGAGCGCGTGTTCGAAGTTATGGATACAGAACCCGAGAAGCCGGATGCAGCGGACGCCGATCCCATGCCGGCCATGAAGGGTGACGTGGTATTCAATGACGTAACGTTCGGCTACAACCCGGACAAGGTGGTGCTCAAGCATATCAGTCTCTACGCGCATCCGGGCCAGAAGATCGCCTTCGTCGGGTCGACCGGTGCGGGGAAAACCACCATCACGAACCTGATCAACCGTTTTTACGATGTGCAGGAGGGAACGATCACAATCGACGGTGTAAATGTCCAGAATATTAAGCGGGATGTTCTCAGGCAGAATATCGCTATGGTTCTGCAGGATACACACCTGTTCACCGGAACGGTGCGCGAAAACATCCGTTACGGAAGACTGGACGCAACAGATGAGGAGGTCGTGGAGGCAGCAAAAATCGCCTCTGCACACAGTTTCATCATGCGTCTGGCGGACGGATACGATACGATGATCGAAGGAGATGGTACGAATCTCTCCCAGGGACAGCGCCAGCTGCTCAATATTGCACGTGCGGCGATCTCAAAAGCGCCGATCCTTGTTCTGGACGAGGCCACTTCTTCCGTCGATACCCGTACGGAACGCCATATAGAGCATGGCATGGACCGTATCATGAAGTCGAGAACCACATTTGTTATCGCTCACAGGCTTTCCACGGTCCGGAATGCCAATGCGATTATGGTCCTGGAAAACGGAGAGATCATCGAACGCGGCGACCATGATGATCTGCTGGAGCAAAAGGGCCGTTATTACGAACTGTACACCGGGAAATCAGAACTGAAATGACCGCGAGAAGCAGCAGACAAACGCATCTGCTGCTTCTTTTATTGAAAAGTCCTTGCCGCGGAAGCGCGGTACTTGCTATAATCTTAATACAGATCAGTAAAAAGAGAGAGGAGATCCGGACATGAAAGAATTCATTTTCCGTTCCGATTATCCGGTAGCGGAGACACCGAAGGGAAAGCTCCGGGGGTTCGTATTTGACGACGTTTTCATCTTTCGAGGGATCCGCTATGCGAAAGCAAAGCGTTTTGAAATGCCGGAACCGGTCGAGGCATGGGAGGGGATCAAAGATGCGACCAACTACGGGCTGAACTGTCCCGTCCTTAACGAACCGGTCCCGACCAGCGAAGTCATGACTCCGCATCGATTCTGGCCGGCATCCGAACACTGCCAGTTCCTGAATATTTGGACGCCGACCATGGATAATAAAGCGAAAAGGGCAGTCATGTTCTGGATACACGGCGGCGGATATTTTGCCGGGTCAGCGATCGAACAGGAGTGTTACGACGGTTTCAACCTGGCGAAGAAAGACGGCATCGTCTTCGTATCACTGAACCACCGGCTCAATGCTTTCGGCCATATGGACCTTTCTGCTTTTGGAGAGAAGTACCGGAATTCGGCCAATGTGGGGATCGCAGATATCGTGGAAGCGCTCCGCTGGGTACGGGATAATATCACTGCCTTCGGGGGAGATCCGGATAATGTCACGATCTATGGACAATCCGGAGGGGGCGGAAAGGCGACCGTTCTTGCACAGATCCCGGAGGCGGACGGTCTCTTTGCCAAAATGATCGTTATGTCCGGAGTCATTCCGGAGGACCATTTCGGAACAGATTGTGATCCGGCGGAACTGGCGGAGAAAACCATGGAATACCTGAAGATCGAAGACAGGAACGTGGAGAAGCTGGCAAAAGTTCCTGAACCGCAGTTCATGTGGGCGGTGAACAAAGCGACCCGCTATTTTGCCGGGAAGGGGCAGCGAATCAACTGGTCGCCGAAACCGAATGACTATTATCTCTGCGATCCGCTTTCCGGTGATTTTACCGCCCATGCTCTGACGATACCCACCATGGTCGGCAGTGTGTTCAGTGAGTTCAGTCCTTGTGAGGAACTTGGCAGCAGAAAGAAGCTTACGAAGGCACAGCGCGCGGCTGCGGTAAGAAAGCACTATGGAGAGGAAGGCGGTAAAGCGATCCTGCGTGCTTTCCGAAAGGCTTATCCGGGAATGAACGAGGTCTATGCCTGCGAGATCGATACCATGTTCCTGCCGGCCACGGTAGATTACGTGAAAAAGAAGGCCGCGGCCGCTTCGGCACCGGTATACAATTACCTCTTTGCAAAAGTCTTCGATATTGATGGAGGCAAAGCAGCGTGGCACTGCGCAGATATCCCGTATTTCCTGCATAATGGGGAGATGATCCCGGTCTGCCATCAGAAGAAATACGCTTATCTGGACCGGGTCATGTCCGGAGCGTTCGTCCAGTTCGCAAAGACCGGAAATCCGAATATCAAGGGACTTCCCGAATGGGAACCCTGCACAGACGAACGGATGGTCACCATGGTGTTTGATGACAGGTGCCGCAGTGTGGAAAACCTGCAGGAGGAGCTCCTGCCTCTTGTACTGAAATACAGCCCTCCCTTCCATTTTGAAATAAAGCTTTCGGATGAAGAGGAGGAAGAAGCTTCGGCCTGGGTTTTTTAAGCTGAGTCTTTCCGTGAGAAAAAGGAAGGAACGCGATGAGCGTTCCTTCCCTTTTCAGATTTACTATGATTTATTATACAGCAGAAAGAAATCTTCCACTGTATTGGGTCCGCCGGCGATGACAGAAGGTCTGCTCCCGTCATATGGGAGCGGAGAGCCGTTCAGCATCCTGCATACGGCTCCCGCCTCCTCGGCGATCAGCGCCCCGGCCGCGTAATCCCAGGGCGAAAGAAGCGGCTCACAAAACAGTCCGCAGCGTCCGGCTGCGACCGAACAGAGATCAAGCGCTGCGGAACCCATCCGGCGGATATCCAGGCTGTTGAGCAGTGCTGTCCGAAGCATGCGAAGAGTCACATCCGACAGTTCGGGATTATAGGGAGCTGTACCGACTGCAACGAGACTCTCAGCCAATCCGCGATCCGTCACATGAATCGGGGAACCGTTGAGTCTGGCACCCTCTCCGCGTATTGCTGTAAACAGCTCATCTGCGTAGGGATTATAGACAGCTCCGACGACGGGCGTCCTGTCCCTCAGATATGCGATGGAGATACAGCTTTGGCGAAGCGCATGTACGAAATTCATCGTTCCGTCGATCGGATCGATCATGAATATCTCCTCAGCGTCAAGGCTCTCCGGCGTCTCAGACTCTTCGCAGTAAAAATGGGCAGAGGGAAAGACCCTGGAGAGATGTGCGGTGAGAAGGGTTTGGATTTTCAGATCATACTGGGTGACGAGATTCCTCACCGATCCCTTGTCCCGGGTAAGGATATCGTGTGCCGCCAGCATAAGTTCCGCGCAGGAGCGTTCAGCTGCGCAGATTGTTTCAAGTATGGTTTGAGGGTCCATGCGTTCACTTCCGTTTCGTGCGATTCGCAGGCATTATACCACAGAAAACATAGAATGCCTATCTGTCGGACTGCTGTATTTTCTTCTCTGTGACTCTTGTAATCATGTACAAAAAAGAGGTATAAGCTTTGCCATGGTTGACGAAAATCCCCGTTCGCATTGACAGCCATTTTCTCCATTGGTACAATTAATTTGTACTTGTGCGTCCGGAAATGCCGGACGGCAGAACATAAGGAAATGAGGGAATATTTGTGAGAGATCTGAAGTACCTGCAGTATTTCGAGGATCTTCTGCAACAGGCCAATAACGAATTGGTGGAACAGGCAAAAAAGGACGGAAAAGTCTGTGTTGCCTACACCTGTGAAAACGTTCCGGAACCGTTGCTGAACCTCGACCGGGCGGTCTCGATCCGCCTGACCGCACCAAACACCGGATCACTGGACATCGCCACCTATTATATGACGAACCTGCTTTGTGAGCCTAGCCGGGCCCTTTTGGAACGCGCAGTGGAAGGTGGTTTCAATTTTGCCGACTGTGTGATCACACCGGATGGATGCACCATGATGAACCGTGCCGTGGAGAACATGGAACTGCTCCATACGATGGGAAAAGACAATCCGAACTTCTTCCATGCATATATGGAGATCGCCTTCAAAAACACGGAAAACGATGTGAATCTTGCGGTTCTTCAGTGTAAAAACCATATTCTTGATCCGCTGAGAGAAAAATACGGCATCGACACATCGGACGAAGCGATCCGCAAAGCAGTGGCGGAGCATAATGAACTCTGCGCTTTGATACGGGAACTGGGTGAATTCCGCAAAGAAGAAAAACCGCGTATCACAGGCTATGAATTCCATGTTCTTTGCCTGGCGACCTATGTTTGCCCAAAATACCTTGTAAAGGATAAGCTGAAAGAGACCATCGAAGAAGTAAGGAACCGTGAACCGGACGATAAAGCATGGCGCGCCCGCGTCCTGCTGGTCGGTTCCGAAGTGGATGACAGCGGACTCATCAAACTCATCGAGGAGCAGGGAGCATTCGTTTGCTGCGATCGTTTCTGTTTCGGTTCGTATCCGGGCCGCACGCCGATCGTTCTCCATGAAGGAGAGGATGCGCTGACGCAGGTCTGCCGCCACTATATCCGGAACTGCCAGTGTCCCCGTATGATGAGCATGGACAAGGTGTACGGCCGTAAAAAATATGTTGCGGATCTGGCACACGAATATCATGCCGACGGAGTCGTATATGAACAGGTGAAATTCTGCGACCCGTGGGCTTATGAGCGGATGCTCGGCTCTTCCATGCTTCAGTTGGATTACGGCTTCCCCGTTCTTTCGGTGGACCGGCCGTATAATGTATCCTCTTCCGTCGGACAGATGCGGACAAGGGTGCAGGCCTTTGTGGAAAGCATTGAGATTAAGAAGATTCAGAAAGGGGAAAAAGCATGAAGACGGTCGAAAAAGTGGTGAATCCCGTCCGCCGCAGAGGTGAACAGTCCCCGAGCAGGATCTACGATGAAAAACTGAAGGTTCGTGCGCGCCGTGAATGGCGCGGTGTGAAAGATACGCTTTACGATTATACGCGCTGGCTCTATCAGGTCTATGTGATCGGAAAATTCATCCTGCTTCCCCGTAATGTCAAGGGATTTTTCCGTTATCGCTGGATGATGAGTTATCTGTTCGTTATGCATGGCATGGATAAGTTCACGATCGGTCTGCGTGACGAGGCTCTGCGGATAACCCATACTGCCATGAACTTCGTCATCGCCGATGTGACGCAGGCTATCGCCAACTGTTTCCGGGGTGACCGGCGTGTCGGGAACGACAAGGCCTACTCGGATAAATGCGTTATCACCGACGAGAACTCCATGGTCACATTCATGATGGGCTTTGATACGCAGAAAGTGCATACGATCCTTCGCGAAGTGCCCACGATGTTCGCTTCGAATATTTTCCATCAGTTCAACGTCATGCATTATCTGGATATCGCACAGCAGTACGGCATTCCTGGTGATGTATGTCCGATGCCGGAAGCGGAAGCAGGCATCTCGATCGAGGATGATTTCTGCGTTCTGGGCAGCTGCGCCGTACAGAACAACACCACATGCGACGGCTCGCTCATGGGCAACGGGATCATTGCCAAACGTCTGGAGCGGGAATACGGCATCCCGACGTTCCAGCTGGCGACTCCGCTCCGTCACAAGGAACCGGATGTTATGGAGTACGCGGCAGAGGAGATCCGGAAGGCGATCGCCTTCGTGGAAGAACACACAGGAGAAAAGTGGGACTGGGATGTGTACTTCAGGGCGGCAAAGCGTGTCAACGATGCGACCCGCTGCCGGATCGCGCAGATGGAAATAAATTCCACTCCGTATCCGCAGTTCTTCGGTGCAGTTTTCTCTCTGTATAACGATACGAACTACATGGGGAACTCCGGCCGCAATGCGGACTTTGTGGCTATTGACCACAAACTTCTGGAGCTTGCCGAGAAGGGATACCGTGAAAAGAGAATGTATGCGAAGGAATACCGTCATCGCTGCATTGTCTGGGGTGTTCAGCCGCAGTACGTCATCGATATGCTCTACTGGATGGTCCAGTGCTGGGGCGTCGTCCCGCTGGCAGATATGCTTTCCATCATCAATACGGATATGATCGCCGAAGAGGATACGCCCGAGAACCGCGAGCAGGCCTACCGCGACATGGCCATGCTGAACATGGAGATGATCATGCGCAACCATACCCATGGCGGCTATAAAGTACTGCTGGATGACCTGTGGGATCTTTGCGAGAAGATGAACGCAGACATCGTAATGATGTGGGAACACATGTCCTGCAAAGCGCTCACTGGCATGCACGGAATGTTTGAAGAACAGGCTCGCGAACGCGGTATCCATATCATGTGGGTCTCCCATGACCTGTGCGATCCGCGTGTCTTCACCCGTCAGGCGATCCGTGATCAGGTGAACTCCTATATGCGTACGGTCATGCGGGAGGAGCCGCTGGATCCTGCGCTTGAGATCATACCGGACAACGAGGCATATTAAAGCAGCAAAGGAGAACGAATATGAAAAAAATCAGCGCTCTGGCTCTGAAGATCCTTCTCGGGATCGTTCTCGGCGCATTGGGTTTCTTCGTGGTGACGTTCATTATCTATTTCTTCAATCTCGACATGAAGGCCACTTCCATGCTCGCACCCTTCCTGGAGAAATGGTTTGATAAAATGGACAGAAAACAGTATCTCTGATCGGAAGATCTGCAGAAAAACCGGGACGGTCGTCCCGGTTTTTCTGCAGAAGGTTTACGAAGCCGGAACTGCGGCGCTATACTGATAAAAACGTCTGAAAAGGAGACCGATATGGCAGAGATATATATTACAGGCCACCGCAATCCGGACATGGACAGCATTTGCAGCGCGATCGCCTATGCAGACCTGAAAAATCTCATCGATCCGGCCAATACTTATATTCCGGTGCGATGTTCCCATATGGGGGAGAGCATGCAGATGCTGCTGGAAACCCTCGGGATCGAAAAGCCTGTATATCTTCGCAATGCCTGCCCCAAGGTCGCGGATGTGATGCTCCCCTATGATATGAAGATCCAGGCGGATCTTTCACTCTCGGAATACGCCAGACTCGTTACCGAATCCACACCGTCTGCACTGCCGGTCTTTGATGGAGAGGAGTTCTGCGGACTGCTGAGTGTAGACGATATTGCTGTGTGGGCGATGAAGAACCTGGCGGACAGAGGAACGATCCGCGAGATTCCGTGCGTGCGTGAACTCATGGGGGAACAGGGTGAACGTCTCCAGGCGGACAGCCTGTTCGAAGAGGGGAAAAACGCTTTTCTCAACAGCCGCTTCCGCGGCCTGTCCGTGTTCCGCGAAGATGAATTCGTAGGATATGTCACGCGGAGATGTTTTCTGAACACACCGGCCTACAATGTGATCCTTGTGGACCATAATGAAATGGGACAGAGCATCAAAGGCGTCGAAACGGCAAATGTGCTGGAAATCATTGACCATCATCGCCTGAACGCGATGAAAACGACGATGCCGCTGTTTGTAGACGCAGAGCCGCTGGGAAGCACATGCACCATTGTCTATCAGCTTTTTCTCCGGAACGGGATCCGCCCGGCAAGGGAGACAGCCCGCGTCCTGCTCACGGGGATCCTGTCGGATACGCTTATTCTGAAAAGCCCGACCACCACGCAGATAGACGTTGAATCGGCTGCGGCACTGGCAGCCATGTGCCAGACGAGTGTGGACGAATACGGAAAGAAAATGTTCAGTAATATCCGGGGCCTGAAAAGCAGAGAGCCTGTCTCGGCAATCACGGGTGACTTCAAGCTCTACAGCGAAAAAGGCCTGAGGGTCGGGATCGGACAGTGTGAAGTCACGACGCTGCATGATTTGAACGAGTTTGCCGGAGAGTACCTGAACGCGCTGGAAACGGTGAAAACGCGGGAGGGACTGGATTGGGCCCTGCTGATGATCACCGATGTCATAACGGAGCACAGTATCCTTCTGAGCACAGATTTCTATGCGGAAAAACATCTGCCGTATTCGCTGAAGAGCGAGCACGTCTTTGATATGCCAAAGGTCATGAGCCGGAAAAAACAGCTCCTTCCGGAAGTCCTGAATGCTTTGTATTGATACACGACCTATATGCGCTGCCGGAATTGAAAAGAGAGGATACACCGTCATCGGTGTATCCTCTCTTTTCGGTTTGTTCGATCATCAGCAGATCGGGAAAAATCCTGAAGCAGTCAGGCATCGCGAGTCAGCTTCCGGCACCAGTTACCGTAATTGACTTTTATGAAGGCTGGGATGCATTTGAAAAGCTGGTCCAGATTCAGGCACCAGATCACCACAAGGGGCGACGCGTGAAGAATGAATGCCGCCACGAAGGAAAGCGGGATGACAATACCCCATATGCTGATCAGGTCCATGACCATCACGTATTTTGTATCTCCGCCGCCTTTGATGATCCCGGCATTGACCGGCATCTGATAACACATTCCTGCCATGATGAAACAAAGGATGTGCAGGAAAGAGCGGGCAAGACTGCGGCTTTCATCGGAAAAGCTGTACAGCGAAAGAACGGGCTCTGTAAGAACAAAGAGCAGCAGGGAGCAGAAAAGCCCCATAAAGACGAACAGGACCTGGAAACGTTTTGCATACGAACGGACCTTTTGCTCGTCTCCTTCACCGATGACCTTCCCGATCGTTACGTTGGTGGCGGAAGCAGCACCGACCGCAATGGTCTTAACGATGAGATAGAGGTTGGAAGCCATGCTGTTCGCTGCGATGGCCGCAGAAGACATATGACCGAGAATGGCAGTGTGGATCGCGTTGTTCACGCCCCAGAGGCTTTGCGTGAAGATAATAGGCGCACTGACCCGGTAATAGTCGGAAGCCATTTCCTTATCCCACAGGAAGAAATCGCGGAAACGCAGGCGGAGGTTCTTCTCTTTTTTCGCAAGGAAGAAAAGCAGGATGAGTACTTCAACCAAACGGGCGACAAGAGTTCCAACAGCAGCTCCGCGGATACCCATCTGCGGAAACCCGAGATGCCCGAAAATCAGGACCCAGTTGATGCCGCAGTTGATGAACAGAGTGCTGAGAGAAAGATAGAATGCGATCTTCACGACCTCTGTACAGCGAAGAACGGCGAGAAGGATCGTGGTTATGCAGAAAAGCGGATAGGTAAAGCGAACGATCTTCAGATAGGCGGTCCCTTCCAGAATGATTGCAGGATCATTGGTGAAAAGCGCTACTGCATGCGCAGGAAAGAGAGAAACCAGAACAAAGAGAACAGTCATAAAGACCAGAGCCGTACGCATGGCTACCGAAGCGATCCGTTTTATCGGCTCTGTACGCCCGGCACCCCAGTACTGTGATGCAAGGATCACCATGCCGTCACCGATGCCGATCAGAATATTCTGATAGACAAACTGTATCTGGTTTACGGCAGTAGCCCCGGAAAGGGCGGCTTCGGCGAATCGGCCGAGCATCAGATTGTCCGCCAGGTTCACACCGAGCGAAATCACATTCTGCAGGATGATGGGGAGGCTGAGCGTCAGAAAAGAGAGCAGAAACTTTCTATCACGCATCATGGCAGGCCTCCGCATCAGGTCTTGTTTCCGGAAGCTCGGGAAGAGTTTCCGGAACGTTCAATGCTTCCGCCGGTGTTCAGATCCTTGCCTTCCAGCAGAAGGAGCTTTTCAGCAAGAAGCCGGGAGAAGCCTGCAAGAACCGCATTGGAAAAAATAAGCGATTCCGTGCTGTCGATGGCATTCTCTGTGATCAGTTCATGATCCAGGATCGGTCCGGCGTGCAGACGTATCTGATCGATAAAATAAAGAGCGGCCTTCCGATGCCGGGCAACGTAATCCGTATAGAGAGTACGGATCTGCTCTTCTGAAAGATCCATGGGGATCAGTTTTTGAATGAGAGCAATGCTCATGGAATGTTTCAGAGTAAGAATGATGATGAGATAGGCAATGTGTGTCCGGTAATAGCGGCGTTTAATCGGTTCCGGCATTACTTTGATGCGGACATAGTTGTTGATGGTGGCGGCTGTGATGAACTGCTCCTCCTTCAGTTCCGGAGGAAGGTAGTCGAGATAGTCTTTCAGCAGAGCAGTCACCTGCTCCATGTAAAGTCCGAAATCCGGGATCTCTTCCCAGTCAGGAAGACGGAAATTCTCAAGATATGTTTCCCAGCGGCGCAGTTTCCCTGCTACAAGCGCCTTGTCATAAGCCATTTTTCTTCACCTCAGGCGTATTATAGCAAACTGTGTCGCACAGTACAAGAAAGAAAGCGTACAGCTAACAGTTGACTTAATCATCTTTACAATATATAATAATATACAATATTATGTATAAAGATAAACCACATGAGATAGCATGGAAAACGAAGAGTGATACTCTGCTCTGTATTTCTCAATGAAAAGAATGAACGAAAAGGGAACGACAATGAATGACTATGTGATCTATACCGACTCCGCCTGTGATATCCCGCCTGAAACCCTGAAGGAATGGGGGGTAGATTATCGCTGGCTCACATATATATTTGAAGGGGATCCCCGGCAGTATACCAACTATGAGCTGGATTATCCGGTATTTTATGACCGGATCCGGAAAGGCGGGGTAGCCAGAACGTCTGCGGTAAACGCGGAAGCATTCAGCGACGGATTCGAACCGATTCTCCAGAGCGGAAAGGATATCCTTTATATCGGGTTTTCCTCAGGATTAAGCGCAACGTATGATGCCGCGGCCATTGCGGCGAAGGAACTGCTTGAAAAATACCCCGGAAGAGATATCCGCTGTGTCGACACACGCGGTGCTTCCGCGGGATTCGGACTGCTGCTGTATATGGCGGTGGAAAAGAAAAGAGAAGGGGCGACCCTTGCGGAGAATGAGCAGTACATACTCGATAACCGCTTTCATCTCTGCCACTGGTTCACAGTGGAGGATCTGGTCTATCTCAAGCGCGGCGGACGGATCAGCGCAGCAACGGCACTTGTCGGAAACATTCTCAATTTCAAACCGGTGCTCCATATGGATAATGCGGGACATTTGATCAATATGTTCAAAGTCCGCGGCAGGAAAAATTCTCTTTCCGCCATCGCAGATAAATACGGAGAACTTGCGCTGGACCCCGCCGGAGGAACCGTGTTCATCTCCCATGGGGACTGTTCGGAGGATGCTCAGAAACTGGCAGATATACTTCGGGAGCGCTACGGAGTGCAGGTGGCGAAGATCGTTTATGTGGGACCTGTCATCGGAGCCCACTCCGGACCGGGGACCATAGCCCTGTTTTTCCTGGGAAGAGAGAGATAAGAAAGAAACGAAAAGAAAAGCACTGCATGGGTTCATGCAGTGCTTTTCTTAGTCCCGATCAGGTAAAAACCGTTCGAACGGTTCCCGTTCATGGTGGTAAAGACAAGGGGCTCAAATTCTTTGACGCTGAAATCATGGAGCAGTGAGAGGATCCGTTCCTGCCGGAAGTGCCGGAGAACCGCACCTTCGGGCAATTCAAAAACGCCATAACAGCCGTACTGTTCAGCAAAGCGTTCATATCGCTGCAGATTTCTCGCATCGTCATTCAGCAGGAAATCGTTCACATAGAGGGTGCCGTCCGGACGAAGGATCCTTCGGATCTCAGCGAGAAGAGCCTCTTGATCAGAGTCTTCGGGTATGCAGGTGAGAACGGCAAAGAGGATAACCGCATCTACAGAGTTATCCGGAAGCTCGATACGGGAGGGGTCATTTATTCGCAGATCCAGTTCCGGAAAGAGACGCTTTCCGCGCCGGATCATTCCGGCGGAAAAGTCAAAACCGATGAGGTCTGTATAACCGAGTCTGTGAAGCTGGTCGAGTGTTCGCCCGTATCCGCAGCCGATATCAGCGATACGGGCATCCTTACGGACATAGCGGGAGAATTCGGTCTCCTGGAAAGGAGTAGTGAACTCTTTCTCTTCCGAGACCCTGTTCCAGTATTCTATCTGGTCCATACATGATCCCTCCTGCCAGATCAGCCGCGGTGGCTATCGAACCAGTCGGTGATGGCCTGCAGACGCTTCAGACGATGAGAAGGCTTCCCGCTTCGGGAGAGTTCATGATTTTCTCCGCGGAAGCAGACCATTCGGCTCTCCACCCCGTGGGATATGAGGGCCGTAAACATCTGATACCCCTGATCGACGGGGCACCGGTAATCTTCAAACGAGTGGATGAAAAGAGTAGGGGTCCGGGCACGGTCCGCATAGCGGAGAGGACTTTGCTCCCACAGTTTTTCGGGATTCGACCAGGGATCAGCATCACACTGGTCCGCGGCAAAGGAAACACCGATGTCGGACACCCCGTAAAAAGAAAACCAGTTGGAGATGGAACGCTGGCTGGCACATGCCCGGAAACGGTCTGTATGACCGATGATCCAGTTTGTCATGAAACCGCCGTAGGAGCCGCCGGTCTCAAAAAAGTTTGCTTCATCCATAGCGGGCCAGGCCTGAAGTGCTGCATCGCAGAAGGCCATGAGGTCAGCAAAGTCTTCTTCCCCATAGTGCCCCCGGATGTCCATGAAGGAACCGCGCCCGTCGGAGCCCGTGGGATTACAGAAAATCACAAAGTATCCCTTTCCGGCCCAGTACTGCATCTCATGATAAAAAACCGGACCGTAGACGGTTTTCGGCCCTCCGTGGATATCCAGAATGACCGGGTATTTTTTGGCCGGATCATAGTCTGGAGGACAAAGAACAAAACCATGGATCGAATGACCGTTTCGATCGATGTTCAGGATTTTTGGTTCTGCCACATAACGTCCGCGAAGAACCGTACTGTTGAAATGTGTAAGGCACCGGCCCTTTCCGTCATACAGTTCCTGGCCCCGCATGTTGCGGAGAGCGACACAGATGAGCCGGTCCCCGAAAACATCAAAGGAGTCTGTGGAACCTGGAACATCGGAGATCTGTGTGATCAAACCGTCTTCCAGACGAAATAGGTGAGAACTGTCAAAACGGGTGGAGATGAATGTGCAGACATCTCCGGACATCCGAAGCGAATATCCTCCTCCGTAACGGATATCCGACCCCACGGAAGAACCGACGGATTCCCCGTGGCGGGCATAGAAGGTCAGTGCCCCGTCCAAGTAGGAAAGTTTCCAGAAATCCGTGTCGGTATTCAGACCGTAACGTCGATCCGAGGCCAGCACCAGCAGAAAATGATCACCAGCCGCAATGCCGGTGATATCCAGATCTTCCCGGCTCTGCACGAGAGAAGTAATGCTGCCCGTCTGAAGATCCAGACGACAGAGCTCTGCGCATCCCCCGAGAGGCAGAAGAGGTTTTACGGGTTCACGCAGAAAATACGCGGAGCGCTTATCCGGCGTAAGCACCACCTCGGAAATGGATTCGTTCAGGCCGCTGAGGCGGGAAAGACTTTTTTTCTTCCCGCTGTAAAAGAAAAGAGATGTATAGGCTCCTTTCGTATATGTGGAACCGTTCCACCACCAGGGAGCCTGAGCGATTTCCTCGTAGTCTTCATTATCCTTCCGCTGTTTTAAAAACGCACCCCGCAGCTTCCGGTCGCCTTTGTAAAGATCTTCCCATCCCGGCACGGTCTTGCCCAGCACAAGAAAATCTCCGCCGGGGAGGGGGAGAAGCTTTGTGACCGGAATGGGAAAGACAAGAGAGGGAACTGCCTCGCCTCCGTGGAGTGAGATGGAATAATAACGGGATGTAAGCGGATCTATGCCTTTATCCTCCTTCTCGCGGTCTGCGGGAAATAGGATGGTGTTATCGTCCGAAAAAAGAAAGCTGCGCTCCTCTCCCGCGGATGTAAGACGGGAGATCTGCCCGTTTTTCATGGTATACAGGAAAGAACGATATGCGTCCTTCTTTCGGTCGATCTCCGTCAGCACAAATGCCGCACAGGTACCGGAAGGAGAAAAACGCGGCTGTGAGAGAAAACGAAAACGACAGAACTCATCCAAAGCAACTGGTTTCATAGCATCCTCCTTAATCCAGTGGAATAGAATCATCATACCCTGTTACCCTATGATTTGTCACTGTTTTTTAAAACTAAAATTTCCCGGTCTTTCCGGACCGGGAAATCAGAGAAAAGCCTGTGAGGTGAATGGACGGCCATAACCTGTCTTCAGTATTGCCGGCTTTAGCCGGGGATCGCTCTGTGAACATGCTTTTTCTGCATGAATGAGCAGGAGAAAGGTTATTCGGCGGGAAGATCCACAAAAGTAAGATCATGGTGCATGGCCGGGATCAGAATGTCGAGGATGTCGTTCAGATCCAGTTTCAGCGTTGAAGTATTGATGCAGGGATGGCAGCCGATATGATCGAACTGTGTGAGGTCAGAATCCATCAGGAGGCGCACCCGACCGGCTGTGTCGTTCATGAGGCTGAGGATGCTAAGGGAACCGGGAGTGATATCCAAAAGGCTCTGCATCTGCTCATTGGAAGCGAAGGATAGTCGGGCGGATCCGATCTGGCGGGAGAGATTCTTTGTTTTAAAAGGTTTGTCGCCAGGCATCATCAGAAGGTAATAATCTGTCATCTGCCTGTTTGTAAGCAGCAGATTCTTGCATATATGGCATCCGAGTACCTTCTCGATCTCGCGGCAGGCTTCCATAGTATCGGCATGGTCGTGATCGATCCGAAGATAATCGATCCCGAGAAGGTCCAGCAGATCGTAGCACTTCATTTCCTGTTCCGAACGGTTTTCTTCAGGGCGTCCCGGATACAGGATCGCTTCGATATTCATTCATAGGGCTCCTTTCCGGAAGAGTTGCGGAAAGAATAGCATGAAGGCATGAATAGAAGATGAACAAAAGAAAAACGGATAATGAACACAGTATGCAGATCCGGAAAGCAGCTGCGCAGGCGCTCTCGGAATAAGGAGGTGATCGGACCGGACGGGAGGTGAGAGAAATGACATGGATATTGACAAACGGTTTTTACGTATGGAAAATGAGATTATAACAGATCCGGACGCGCTCCCTGACTTCTGGTCGTTCCGGGTCCGCCGGTCCGGAAAAACATACCGGCAGCCTGATCGCCGGTATGGGAAGCAGAATCAGGTCCGCTGGCCGACAGAGGCGGGATCCTTTGCATTGTTTCAATAAAGGAGAACAGACGATGGCGAAAAAGGTGATTTCAGCAGGTCATGTTTGTCTGGATATCACGCCGGTATTCCCACAGGGAAAGGTTTTTGAAACTCTTTCGGATGTCTTGATTCCGGGAAAACTTATCCAGATGGATCCGGCATCTGTCAGTTCGGGCGGGAGTGTATCCAATACAGGGCTGGCACTCAGCGTTCTGGGGAACGAGGTGACCCTGATGGGGAAAGTCGGAGACGATGATTTCGGGAAAACGCTTGCCCGGATCTTCTCCAGCTATGGAGCCGGTGGACTGATCGTCGATAAGGACAGCGCCACATCTTACTCCGTTGTTCTTGCGATTCCAGGGATCGACCGAATGTTCCTGCACTGTCCGGGTGCGAACAATTCGTTCTCCAATGCGGATATCCCGGAGGGCTCCCTGGAGGATGCCGTTCTTTTCCATTTCGGATATCCTACTCTTATGAAGAAAATGTATGAAGACAACGGGAAAGAAATGGCGGCCATGTTCAAACGCATCAAATCCAAAGGCATTGCCACGAGTCTCGACCTGACCGCCGTGGATCCCAACTCGGAAGCGGGGCATCTGGATTGGGCGGGGATTCTGAAGAACGTTCTGCCCGATGTGGACTTCTTTGTTCCGAGTTTTGAGGAGATTTGCTTCATGCTCGACAGGCCGCTCTACGAGAGGCTGCTTTCCGAACGGACGGATATGACCGAGGGCATGGATTTTGAAAGGGAGGTCAAGCCTCTTGCCGATAAGCTTATGGATATGGGGTGCAAGACTCTGGTCATAAAGTGCGGCATAAGCGGTATGTACTACCGTACAGCGCCATATACTGTCATGACTGGAATCGGCGAGCGCCTTGCAATCGATCTGGAGGCCTGGTCGGATAAGGAAGGTCGCCAGCCCAGTTTCAAGGCGGATATCGTTCGATCCGGCAGCGGCGCGGGAGATACAAGTATCGCAGCTTTTCTGACGGCTGCACTGAACGGCGAGAGGATCGAGGATTGTGTCGCTATCGCCGCCGCTGAAGGCGCTTGCTGCGTGACGGCCTATGATGCGCTCAGCGGGCTTAGATCCATTGATGAGATCAAGGAGAAAATGGCATCCGGCTGGGAGACTGTGTGAACAACGGATGACGGTCAGAAGAAAAGAAAACTGTACAGGAGATATACAGCATGCTTGTTTCATTGCACGAAATACTGAACGATGCCAAAAAAGGGAGATACGCGGTAGGATTCTTCAATGCTGTGAATGTTGAACAGGCAAGGGCCGTCATCAATACGGCAGAGGAGATGAGATCTCCGGTCATCGTCGGAACAGCAGAGATCCTCCTTCCGGTGACCTCTCTCGACGTTGTAGCGGAATACCTGATCCCGATGGCCAGAAAAGCGGGGGTGCCGGTCTGTGTCCATTTTGATCACGGGCTCAGCTTCGAACGGTGTATCCAGGCTGTCCGCCTTGGATTCACTTCTGTCATGTATGATTGCTCAACAGATACGTTTGAAGGAAATATCAAAAAGGTAGCAGAAATGGTCAGGATCTGCCATAGTGCCGGAATCACGGTAGAAGGAGAACTCGGGCATGTGGGAGATAACGAGGGCAGCGGGATCCTGAAGAATCCATCGGATTATTTCACAGATCCGGCTGCGGCGAAAGATTATGTAAAACGGACGGGTGTCGATGCCCTTGCGGTAGCTGTCGGCAATGCCCACGGTGAGTATAAGCAGCCTCCGAAGCTTGATTTTGAGCGTATTACAACTATATCCGAACATACCGGAATCCCGCTTGTGCTTCATGGAGGAAGCGGGCTCTCTGATTATGATTTCCAAAGCGCTATCCGGCGGGGTATCTGTAAAATCAACATTTTTACGGATATTGACCGGGCAGGCAGGGAGGGCTTTGAAAAAGGGCTCGCGGCCGGAGCTCAGTCTCTGAGTGCCCTGATCCCTTACACGATCGAAGCGATGAGTACCGTGGTAAGGAACAAGATCGAGCTGTTTGGCTCAGTGGACAAAGCATGATTTTTCTTGAATTATACGCGCAGATGGTGCATAATTGTAACCGGTATTCTATCAGACAAAGCAGAATAAAACATATATTTTAAATGGAGGGAAAGACATGAGCAGACCAGTAACGATATTCACGGGGCAGTGGGCGGATCTGAGCTTTGAGGAGCAGTGCAAGCTGCTTTCGGGGATCGGATACGACGGACTGGAGATCGCCACGTGGGCGGACTTCGACGTACGGAAGGCGGCGACGGATCCGGCATATGTGGAAGAGAAGAAGGCGATGCTAGCCAAGTACGGACTGAAGACGTTTGCACTGGGCAGCCACCTGACGGGCCAGTGCGTGGGCGATCTGTGGGATCCGCGGCTTGACGGATTTGCCCCTGGCGCGCTTGCCGGGAAGCCGGAAGAGATCCGGGCATGGGCGATCGAGGAGATGAAGTGGACGGCGAAAGCGGCGAAGGCCATGGGCGTGAGCGTGGTGACCGGCTTCATGGGCAGCCCGATCTGGAAGTTCTGGTACAGCTTCCCGCAGACGAGCGAGGAGATGGTGGAAGCGGGCTTTGACGAGATCGTGGAGCTGTGGAACCCGATCTTCGATGTGTTTGACGAGTGCGGAGTGAAGTTTGCGCTGGAAGTGCACCCGACGGAGATCGCGTTCGACTACTACAGTGCGAAGAAGCTTCTGGAGAAGTTCAACTACCGGAAGACGCTGGGGTTCAACTTTGACCCGAGCCACCTGGTATGGCAGGGGATGGTGCCGCAGCTGTTCCTGAGGGACTTTGCGGACCGGATCTACCATGTGCACATGAAGGACGTGAAGATGAACCTGGACGGACGGACGGGGATCATCGGGTCTCACATCACGTTCGGCGACACGCGCAGGGGCTGGAACTTTGTATCGATGGGACACGGGGATGTGGACTTTGACGCGATCATCCGCGAGCTGAACCAGATGGGATACAAGGGACCTCTGAGCGTTGAATGGGAAGACAGCGGCATGGAGCGCGTACACGGTGCGACGGAGTCTCTCGAGTATGTGCGCAAGATGGACTTCGACAAGTCCGACGTCGCTTTCGACGCCGCCCTCGCCAACGACTGAACATTTCGATCACAG
>JAGBQR010000028.1 GCA_017632775.1 Oscillospiraceae bacterium
GGCTGGAAAGTCGGACTGGACTGCGCCAACGGCAGTACCTGGATGATGGCCAAAAGCGTTTTTGATGCGCTGGGAGCGGACACCTATGTGATCGCGAACCATCCGGACGGGCTGAATATCAATGTAGACTGCGGCTCCACACATATCGGAAACCTGCAGAGATTTGTGATGGAAAACGGACTGGATATCGGATTCGCATTCGACGGAGATGCCGATCGCTGCATTGCTGTGGATGAAAAGGGAAATGTGGTCCACGGGGATTTCATCATGTACATATGCGCCAAATACATGCAGGAAACCGGAAAATTCGGCAACTCAAAGGTGGTTACCACCATCATGTCGAACATGGGCCTGTACAAGGCGCTCGACGAACTGGGCATCGGCTATGAGAAGACCGCGGTGGGTGACAAATATGTGGCTGAGAACATGAAGGCAAACGGCCACCTGATCGGCGGCGAACAGTCCGGGCATATCATTTTCGGCAAGCTGGCCAACACCGGAGACGGCATCCTTACAGCCATCAAGGTCATGGAGGCCGTGATCGAATCCAAGCAGCCGCTTTCCGTCCTCGCTTCGGGCATGACCATGTATCCGCAGAAGCTGAAGAATGTGGTCGTCACGGACAAGGACGAGACGCTCGCCTGCACGGAAGTCACCGATGCGGTGAAGCAGGTGGAGGAAGAACTTGGCACCGAGGGCCGCGTAGTTCTGCGCAAGAGCGGAACTGAACCGCTTCTGCGTGTAATGGTGGAGGCGTCCACACAGGAACTCTGTGAAGAAAAAGTAGATTTCATCATCGAGGCCATGAACACGGCCGGAAAGCTTATACGGGTGAAATAAATGATAAAGATCAGTGAACTTTTTGATCTCTCCAAAACGATTGCTGCGGAGCTTTTCACAGGGAAGGAATACCCCTGGGAGATCCTGGATGACATCAAGACTTTTATTATGAAGCTCGGCCCGTCACTGGATCCTGCGCTTTATGATCATCCAAAGGAAGGCGTTTGGATCGCAAAGGATGCGAAAGTATTCGGATCGGCATACATCGGATCTCCCTGTATCATCGACTGCGGCGCGGAGGTCCGTCAGTGCGCGTTTATCCGCGGCAGCGCCATCGTCGGAAAGAACGCCGTAGTGGGAAATTCAACGGAACTGAAAAATGTGGTGCTGTTCGACAATGTCCAGGTCCCGCACTATAATTATGTCGGGGACTCGGTCCTTGGATATAAGGCGCATATGGGCGCCGGCTCCATCACAAGCAATGTGAAGAGCGACAAGACCCTTGTCGTGATCAAGGGAGAAGGGATCAGGATCGAGACCGGACGCAAGAAGGTCGGTGCCATGCTGGGAGATAATGTTGAGGTCGGGTGTAACAGTGTGCTCAACCCCGGCACGGTCATAGGAAGAGCTTCCAGTGTTTATCCGACATCATGCGTACGCGGTGTTATCCCGGAGGGAAGCATCTATAAGGACAGCAAGAATATCGTACCCAGAGTCTGAGGGTTCTGAAACGGAGGGAGACCATGGAAGAGCACGGCTTCATTCGTGAAAAACTGGATATAAAGATCCTGATACTGTTTGTGCTCAGTAATCTGTCCGGACGGATAGATCCGGAGACACTTGCGGATCTGTGCCTGTTCGACACAGCGGTCGGATACTTCGACTATATCGAATGTCTGGATGAACTGACAGAGACCGGGCATGTGGAAAGTGATGAAGACGGATATCTTATCACGGAAAAAGGGAAGAAAAACGCGGAGGCGGTTTCCAGCAGCCTGCCCTATTCAGTGCGTTCCAAGGCCCTGCGCCTGATCGAACCGGTCGATGAGCGGCTGAGACGTGAAGCCATGATCCGTACCTCCCATCACATCGAAAACAATATCTGTACAGTTTCGCTTTCCATGGCGGACAGTCAGGGTGAGATCCTGGAAATGAAGTTTATCTGTGCCGACGAGGAGCAGGCGGCAAAGATAAAAAGGAAGTTCCGCAGAGAAGCTGAACGGATCTACGGAAAAATCATCGAGCTTTTTGAGGAATGAGCCTATGAGTACTATTATACCGGTCGGATATAAAAGCCTCCTGTCGATCTATGATACGCAGAAAGCGATCAGCCTGCTGAAAAGACTGTTCGAGGACAGGCTTGCGGCTCTGCTGAGTTTGTATCGCGTTTCAGCTCCGCTGTTTGTGGAAGAAAACTCCGGCATCAATGATAATCTGAATGGAGTGGAGCGCCCGGTGTCTTTTGATATCCTTCGCTCTGACAAGCGGGCGGAAGTGGTGCATTCCCTGGCAAAATGGAAAAGACTGGCTCTGAAGCGCTACGGTTTTTTCCCCGGCCGCGGGATCTATACGGATATGGACGCCATCCGGCGCGATGAGGATGTGCTGGACAATCTTCATTCGGTATATGTGGACCAGTGGGATTGGGAAAAGATCATCCTGCCGGAAAACCGGAATCTGGATTATCTGAAGTCGGTAGTGATGGATATCGTTGAGGCAGTGTGCGACACACAGGACACACTTCAGGCGATCTATCCGCAGCTTCAGAGGCTGAAGAAACTGGACAGGAAAGTCACCTTCATAGGATCGCAGGAACTGGAGGATATGTATCCCGGCTTGACACCCAAAGAAAGGGAGCGGCGCTTTACACGAGAGAACGGCACCGTGTTCATCATCGGTATTGGCGGTGCGCTTCGTTCCGGGAAACCGCATGACGGAAGAGCGCCTGATTACGATGACTGGGATCTGAACGGCGATATCCTGTTTTATGACGAGGTGCTCGATCAGGAGATCGAGATATCCTCAATGGGGATCCGGGTGAACGAGGAATCCCTGGATCGTCAGCTGACGATCGCCGGATGCGACGACAGAAGGGAACTACCCTATCACCGCATGCTGCTCAACGGAGAGCTTCCGCTTACTATCGGCGGAGGGATCGGCCAGTCACGCGTATCGATGCTTCTTCTCGGGAAAGCGCATATCGGGGAAGTGCAGGCATCGATATGGGATGATGAAACGCTGGCTGCCTGTGAAAGAGCCGGCATTATGCTTCTGTGAAAAAACCGGGCAGGGACACAGACGTCCCTGCCCGGAAGATATTGTGAATAAGGAGATACTGTTTTGACGGATTATGTTTTTCTCGGAAAGGCTCTTTCTGAACTGATCCGGGATGTGAACTATGATATCAGCAATCTTGCGAATACATCTGCACTGATTTATTCGGAAATGGACCGTCTGAACTGGGCGGGATTCTATATCCTGCGGAACGGTCAACTGGAACTCGGCCCTTTTCAGGGAAAAACGGCCTGTACGGTGATCGGGATCGGAAGGGGAGTGTGCGGTACATCCGCGGCGGAAGACCGCACAGTTCTGGTTCCGGATGTTCATCTGTTCCCGGGACACATTGCCTGTGATAGTGCTTCAGAATCGGAGATCGTTGTGCCCGTACATGTACATGGGACGCTGTACGGGGTGCTGGACATCGACAGTCCGGTCAAATACCGGTTTACGGAAGAGGATCGGACAGGGCTGGAAGCGCTTGTGAAGATTCTGGAGAAAAAACTGGAAGAATAAGAAAAACCCTGCTTCTGCAGGGTTTTTCGTGGAGCGGATGAAGGGAGTCGAACCCTCCTTATCGGCTTGGGAAGCCGGAGTTCTACCGATAAACTACATCCGCAAAGCAGGTGTATTATATCATCAAGAAGACTTTTTTTCAATAGGGAAGTTCAAAGAGCTTCGGGAAACATAGGAGGACGGGACCAATGCTGCTTTTCTGGATATGCGCGGCCGTGCTTTTGCTTGCATTGCTGCTTGCGGCTGGACTCTATCTGTTTATCTATTTCAATCATCCGGACAAACATAAGAAGATCGGCGACTGCCTGAGCGGGCATCAGTACAAGAATTATTCGGAGCTTTTTCTCTCGTATATCAAACAGATAAAGGAATGGGAGCACAAACGGGTCTATATCCGTTCATTTGACGGGAAAAAACTCTCCGCCAGAGTATATGAGAACGGACCCGGAGCACCGGTGGCGATCCTGATGCACGGCTACAGGGCGGAAGCGATGAATGATTTTGCCGGCATTCTGCCGATCATCCGCAAGTTGGGATATACCATCGTTCTCATCGACGAACGGGCATGCGGCAAAAGTGAAGGTGTCACGATCACATTCGGCGTGAAGGAACGGAAAGATTGCGTAAGCTGGATCCGCTACGTTCTGAAACACTATGGTCCGGATACCAGGATCCTGCTCTATGGAGTTTCGATGGGCGCTGCGACCGTGATGATGGCATCTTCTTTGGATCTGCCACGGAATGTCGAGGCGATTATAGAGGATTGCGGATATACCACACCGAAAGACATCATCATGAAAACTGCCGCAGATATGGGCCTGCCGGCAAAGTTTCTCTACCCGTTTGCACGGATCGGAGCATTACTGTTCGGAGGCTTTGATGTGGAATCCGCATCACCGCTCGACTCGGTGGCCGAAGCAAAGATCCCCATTCTGTTTATCCACGGTTATCAGGACGGTTTCGTGCCGTATTCGATGGGAAGCATGCTGTATGATGCGTGCTCCGGGCCGAAGCGTATGGAAACCTTTGACAGAGGAGAACATGCCGTGAGCGTTCTGTCTGATCCCTGGAAATACGAAAGTGTGGTCAGTTCATTCATAAAAGGTTTACAGGAGGAAAAAGCCTGATTCTTGCATGAGGATAACAGATGTTGTATAATATCCAAAGCATGGATTAGTATCAAAAGGTTTTTCATATTTTCATATACCGAAAGGAGCAAATACCATGGGTCTGATCAGAAATGTCCTGAGCACCGGAATCAATTCTATGAGCAGCGTCGTTGCGGACCAGTATAAGGAATACTTCTACTGTGATTCGATCCCCACAAGCGTTCTCGCTGTCAGAGGAAAGAAAAAGAGTGCAAAGGGAAACAACAAAGGAAGTGACAACATCATTTCCAACGGGTCTGTCATCACAGTGGCTGACGGTCAGTGCATGCTCATCACCGATAACGGGAAAGTGGCAGAGCTCTGTGCCGAGCCGGGTGAATTCACCTACGACGCCTCCACAGAGCCTTCGCTGTTCTGCGGCGACCTTGGTGACAATATCAAAAAGATCTTTGCACAGATCGGCAAGCGCTTTACCTTCGGCGGCGAGATTCCGAAGGATCAGAGAGTGTATTATTTCAACACAAAGGAACTGATCGGAAACAAATACGGCACACCGTCTCCCGTTCCTTTCCGCGTTGTAGACAAGAATATCGGTCTGGATGTGGATATATCCGTTCGCTGCTTCGGCGAATACAGCTACCGTATCACCAACCCGATCCTGTTTTACACGAACATCTGCGGGAACATCAGCAGTGACTATACCCGCGATCAGATCGACGGACAGCTGAAGACAGAGGTCCTTTCGGCTCTGCAGCCTGCATTTGCAAGAATCAGTGATATGGGGATCCGTTATTCCTCACTGCCGGCTCATACCATGGAGATGGCGGATGCGCTCAACGATGTGCTCTCTGCAAAATGGCGCGATCTTCGTGGAATCGAGATCGTATCTTTCGGCGTTTCCAGCGTAAAGGCAAGTGAAGAAGACGAAGCAATGATCAAGGAACTGCAGCGCAACGCGGCACTGCGCGATCCGGCCATGGCGGCTGCACATCTCGCAGGGGCGCAGGCTTCAGCGATGCAGAATGCGGCTTCCAATGCTTCGGGCGCAGTAAACGGCTTTATCGGAATGAATATGGCTTCTGCTGCCGGCGGAATGGATGCGGCTTCACTTTACCAGATCAGCGCTCAGCAGAAAGCGGCTGCTCAGACAGCTGCTCCTGTAAGCGGATGGACCTGCCCCACCTGCGGGAAGACAGCCACCGGAAACTTCTGCCCTGAATGCGGAACAAAACGCCCCGCAGATCCGAACAGCTGGACCTGCCCTGCCTGCGGAACGTCGAACAAGGGGAAGTTCTGCTCTGAATGCGGAACAAAAAAACCGGCCGGGGTTCCCCTGTATAAGTGCGATAAATGCGGCTGGGAGCCTGAAGATCCTGCCAACCCGCCGAAATTCTGTCCGGAGTGCGGAGATCCTTTTGATTCCGGCGATATGGTCTGAAAAAAGTATACCGGAAGATTCCCGCTTTTAAGCGGGAATCTTTCCTCTGAATAATAAAGGAGGCGATTTGTTGGCCTCGCAGATCACAAATGTAAAATGTCCTGCATGCACCGGACCGCTCCGCTATTCGACGGAAACACAGCGCCTTGAATGCGACTACTGCGGAAGCAGCTATTCCGTGAAGGAGATCGAAGCGCTCTATGCCGGCCAGAACGCGCAGGCTCAGGCAGCATTGGAAGATGCGATCGCCGCAGCGGAATCCGCTTCTTCGGAAGAAGCGGCCGAACAACAGGAATATATAGCCTCTTGTGCTGAATGGGGGGAAGATGCAGATAAACTCCGTGTTTATAACTGCCCTTCCTGCGGCGCGCAGCTCTTCTGTGAAGAGACTACGGCCGCAACGAGCTGCCCCTATTGCGGGAACAATACGATCATTCCCGGGCAGGTATCCGGCATGCTGAAGCCGGATTACGTGATCCCCTTCAAGTACAGCAAGGATGCGGCTGTTGATGCCCTGAAACGCTATTACAGGGGAAAGAAGCTTCTTCCAAAGGCATTTGCGGAACAGAACCACATTGAAGAGATCAAAGGGATCTATGTCCCGTTCTGGCTCTATGATGTAGAGGCGGACGCGGACGTTTCCTTCAATACGACCCGGGTGAATTCTTCGGTCCGCGGTAACGAGCGGATCACCGTTACGGAGTATTTTCGTGTGCGCCGTGCGGGGACATTGGATTTTGATCTGATTCCGGCAGATGCATCGGACAAGATGCCTGATGCACATATGGATGCCATCGAACCCTATGATTATTCCGAGATGGTTCCGTTCTCCACAGCGTATCTTCCCGGATTTCTTGCGGATAAATACGACATGAGCGAGGAGGCCTGCAGGGAACGAGCGGAGAAAAGGGCGGTAAACAGCGCTCTGAATGCAATGGAACAGGATGTATCCGGGTATTCCACATGCAGTGTTTCCGGACAGAGAGTCAATATCCGGCGGAAAAAAGTCCATTACGCGCTGCTTCCCGTGTGGCTGCTTGCCACGAAATGGAACAACGGCAGCTATCTTTTCGCTATGAACGGTCAGACGGGAAAACTGATCGGCGACCTGCCGGTTTCCAGAGGAAGATACTGGGCGTGGTTTGCCGGGATCTCACTTCCTCTGATGGCGGTTCTTGCGGCTCTGATGTATTTCGGAGGGCTGCTATGAGAAAACGCTTCGTATTGGTCCTGCTTATAGTTCTCCTGTGCACCTGCATGTCCATTCCGGCTTCAGCGGAGGGAAGCAGTGCAACGATCGCGAATGTGGTGGATACTGCCGGCATCCTGTCCGGAGAAGATTTGCGGGCTCTGGAAGAAAAAGCTGAAAGCATCTCTTCTTCATACGGATGTTCGATATATATCGTTGTGGTAGAGGACTTCACAAGATATACGAATTCCAGAGATATCTACGACCTGGCCGTCGAAATGTATGAAACGTATCAGCTGGGCTGGGATAACGGGAAAGGAGAGGACCATAGAGACTCGCTGCTGCTCCTGATGAGCATGAATGACCGCGATTATGCGCTGGATACGAACGGATATCTGGGAAACCGGGCATTCAATAATCCGGGAATGTATAAGCTCGAAGAAGCAATGATCCCGTATTTCCGCAGCAATGACTGGTACGGCGGGTTTGATGCCTTTCTCGAATGTGCGAGGGATCTGCTGGAATCTCCGCTTCAGGAGAACACATACGTTCCTTCCTCGGGGAATGTTGTGGAGCACGGTTATGAACAGCCCGGGACCGGCTCAGGCGGAAAGAGTCCATTCGCTGCCCTTATTGTGGTGTTTGTTCCGATCCTTATTGCGTTTATCGTGTGTTCGGCGTTCAAGAGCCAGATGAAGACAGCGAACCGCATGACGACAGCTGAAAGGTATATCGTTCCCGGCAGCATGCGTATGCGGGTGCGCCAGGACGAGTTTGTGAACCGTACCGTCCAGCGTACAGTGATCAGCACAGATTCCGGCCGGGGAAGCGGATCCGGCGGTGGCCATTTCTCCGGAGGCCACTCGGGACACAGCGGCAAATTCTGATCGGCCTGCAAGACGAAAAAAGACAAAAAAAGACCGTCACGTACGATTCCGTGACGGTCTTTTTTGAGTTACTGTGCTTTTCGGTCCGCGATCTCCTCGCAGATGCGATCGTACTCCTCTTCATCAAGGATGTAGCGTTTTTTATACAGGACATAGGAAAGGAACATTAGTACACAGGGCAGGACTGTCATGATAACAAGCAGACCGATGGACTGGCCGGGATGGACGCCCTTGAGAAGAGCGGTGATCGCTTCGCCTTTTGCCTCGGAAGAGATCGCACCCTGGTTCGCAAGCTGCTCCTGCTCCGCGATGCCGTTTGTATATTTCAGAATATTGAAAACGATGTAAGAGATGTTCGCGATAGCAATGGTAAGCGCGGAAGCCAGTTTTGTAAGGAACGGACGGAGAGAGGACACGATGCCTTCATCGCGGGTGCCATGCTTTAATTCATTATACTCCACCGTGTTCATGATGGAGATCATCATGATGAGATAGAAGCCGTACTGGCCGAAATTGGCGAGCATGTATCCCAGAGTGAGGAAAATGAACTTGAGATCGAATCCGGCCACAGTGGCCAGGCCCTTGGGAAGTATCAGCGCGGGTACGAGCATGAGGATGTAGCCGATCAGGGAAACGAGCATAAGAACGTCCATGAGCTTTTTCCGCTTTAGGTGGCGGGATATCATGGGATAGAAAATCATGAGAAAGCCGGTAACGACCATGCCGAGCATCTGGAAGACGGTAAAGAAACTGCCCTGATATCCGAACTCCATATAGATGTAGGTCTGTCCGACACCGGAGAGAACAATGCCGTTCCCAATCTGCTGGAGAAGGAAGATCAGAGCGATCCAGAGCAGCTGATCGTTTCCGGTGATAGTCGTCCAGATCTTCTTGAAGCTTACGGGAGGTACGGGCTCTTCATTGTAGTTGCGCTCCTCCTTGACACCGAAGACTGTGAACGCAAGGAAAGCGGGTCCGAGGATGGCAATGATCAGAGCCACGATCCCGTATGCCGTGACGGCATCTCCGCCGATAGCGCTCTCGCCGGCAGTCAGCATCGGGATGAAGGCCGCTGCAAGCATCCCACCGATTCCGGCGCAGAGGGTTGCGCGGGAAGTGAATTTGTTGCGGGTGTCTGCATCGGAACTGAGCGCGGGTACCATTCCCCAATAGGAGATGTCATGCATGGTATAGGTGATGGAATAGAGGAAATAGACTACTCCGAAGAAAATGACGAAATTCCAGCCCTGCAGTTTTGTGTTGAAAGCGGCAAAGATCACCACGGAAGTGGTCAGGATCCCGATTACCAGCCAGGGTTTGAACTTGCCCCATCTTGAACGGGTACGTTCAATGATGTTGCCCATGATCGGATCGTTCAGCGCATCAAAAACACGGGCGGCTACCATGATTCCGGTGATTGCGGAAAGCTGACCTGCGTTCAGCTGCCTCGTGAAAAGAACAAAAGTGAGCAGATAGCTTGTGACAAGATTGTACATCATGTCGCGTCCGACCGTGCCCAGAGGGAACATCAGCAGATTCCGTTTGACGGTTTTCGATTGGTTCATGTGTGCTTCTCCATTCATAATATATTTACTGATTATAAAGAGAATCCCGGTATGATTTTATCGCGTCCGGCTCAAAGGAGTAAATGCGGTCGCAGAACTGACAGCTGACTTCGATGCTTTCTCCTGAAAGCAAAAGCTCATCGAGTTCGTTCGGATCGATGCAGCAGAGCGCGTCCAGCACACGTTCCTCGCTGCAGTAGCATCTGTAGCATATCGGATCTTCGCCTACCAGATGATACTCCAGTCCTTTCAGGACCTGAGCAAAGATCTCATCCGTTCCGTCTTCATCGAGAATGGTCGTAAGGGTATCCATGAGAAAAATATTCTCTTCCAGAGCAGATATAAGGGCTTCGTCCGCGCCGGGCATCAGCTGAACAAGGAATCCTCCCGCGGCACGAACGGTCCGGTCGGTATCCACGAGTACACCGAGTGCGGAAGCGGAAGCGGTCTGTTCACTCTCAAGCAGATAGCGGGTGAAGTCTTCCGCTATCTCTCCGCTGACAAGCTCAACAGATCCGATATATGGCTCCCGCAGGCCAATATCCCTGGAGACGGAAAACATACCGTCTCTTCCGACAGCGCCTCCTACGTCCAGCTTCCCGTCGGGACGCAGGGGAAGATCCACGGAAGGATTCTCCGCATATCCGCGCACATTTCCGGAGCTGTCGGAAACGGCAACTATACTGCCTGCCGGACCGCCGCCGCGGATCCGCACTGTCAGAGTGCCGTTTTCCTCTTTCATCGCATTGCCCAGAAGCGAGGCGGCGCAAAGCGACCGTCCGAGAGCCGCGGTCATTACGGGAGAACATCCATGGATGACGCGGGCTCGTTCGACTGTTTCCTTCGCTGTGATAACGGCCATCCGGATCATACCGTTGCCGGCCGTTGCATGAATTATTCTGTCCATATTATTCTATCCGAGTCATAATGAAAGGAAGCCTCTGCGCAGATCGGCCGGGCGATTGGCAGGACTTCCCGGTTGAAGGTACCTGACGGGTCATAAAAATACAGGATGTGATTTGACAGCCTGTTTCTTTTTTCAGTATAGCATATTGTTCAGAGTATGAGAAGAAGAAAATAGATTATTTATGGATGACCAAAGCAGACGGCCGCGGGATCATCTCATTTGAAAGCAGTTGCAGCCGGCGCCGTTTTGCTTATAATATGAAACAGAAAGAACAGAATCGTAAACCATGACTTCCGGAGAAACAAGAATGAAAGCCCTTCGATCCTTTAATGAAAAATACGCGGATAACGCGCTGTGGCAGTTCATCAAGTTCAATCTTGTCAGTCTGAGTGTCAGTGTTATCCAGCTGCTCCTGGCCAACGTACTTCCGCTGGCTTTTGATCGGGTGCTTGTTCCTCTGCCCTCATATCTGCGGAACATCTTCGATCCGGATATTCTTTTTGATGCTCCATCGAAATATGTCCGGAACGGAGTTGTCACATGGGGCTATGTGATCCCGTTTTTCCTGTCCAACTTTCTTGCGAACATATACGGCTATTTTGTCAATATGCGCGCTACGTTCCGCGGGAAAGGCACAAAACTCGGCCTGGTTTTCTACCTTCTGGTCCTTTTCGGTCTGATCCTGTTTTCAACATGGCTGCAGGGGTGGATAACCGGCAGGCTTTCCGTCACATCATTCGCCCCTTTCTCCAGAACGATTGCGGCAATGGCGGCCGGCCTGGTACAGATGATGATCCTTTTTCCGCTGGAGAAGTTTGTTCTTTTTCGAAAGAGGGAATGAGCAGAAAGAGAAATGCATGGATTCTGCCACTTGACAAGTCGGTTTTCCTTCATTATAATAACAAAGCTGTCAAAAACGGGGTGTAGCGCAGATGGTAGCGCGCTTGGTTCGGGACCAAGAGGCCCGGAGTTCAAATCTCCGCACTCCGACCATAAAAAGAGCCTATTTCTGAAGGGAATAGGCTCTTTTTATATCGTATCCTGAGAGACGCACAGGCAACTTGCTTCGTTATGACTCTAAAACGGTTGACAGTATAATCCTTTGTGATGGATAATAGAACAAAAACAGGAGGGAACAGATGATGGAACGGGTTGATATAGCGATCATTGGAACCGGACCCGCAGGGCTTTCCGCTGCGATCACGGCTGTGATACGGAATAAAAAGATCCTTCTCCTCGGGGACAGGGATCTGAGCGAAAAACTGAAGAAAGCGCATGAGATCCAGAATTATCTGGGATTTCCGGCCATAAGCGGTGAAGATCTTGCGGCTGCTTTTCAGGATCACATAGACCGTATGGGCATTACCATTACGGAAAAGCGCATTACGGCGATCTATGCCATGGGAAAGTATTTTGCGCTGCAGGCCGGAGAAGAGATGCTGGAAGCCTCCGCGGTAATACTGGCGACCGGTGTGGTACAGGGGAAACCGCTTCCCGGAGAGAATGAATATCTCGGACGCGGCGTGAGTTACTGCGCTACCTGTGACGCCCCTCTGTACCGCGGAAAAAGGACTGCGGTAGTGGGGTACAGTCCGAAGGAGGAAAGAGAAGCGGCCTTTCTCTCGGAAGTGTGCAGTGAAGTTCTATATTTTCCGATGTACAAGGATATTCTTTCTCTTCCGGACAGCGTACGTGTTATTCGCGAGAAGGTGACCGGTGTTGAGAAACTCCCGGAAGCCATGAGAGTATTGACAGAAGCCGGAGCATACGAGACAGACGGAGTATTTGTGCTGCGTGAGGCGATCGCGCCGGGACAGCTTGTTCCCGGACTGCAGACCGAGGGGGCACATGTTACAGTGGACCTGAATATGGCTGCGAGTCTTCCCGGTGTGTTTGCCTGCGGGGACATCGCCGGTATGCCGTACCAGTATATCAAAGCGGCCGGACAGGGAAACATCGCTGCACTGAGTGCAGTGAATTATCTGGACAAGCAGCGGGTATAGGACGCTGTTCCGTACAGGGAAAAAGCGGCGGCAGGAGATCAGATGGATAAACGTCTCACAAGGATCCTTCCCAGGGTCCAGAAACCCTCCCGTTATACAGGCGGGGAATACAACCAGATACTGAAGAACAAAAACGAAGTGGATCTTCGCGTAGCATTCTGCTTTCCGGATACCTACGAGATCGGTATGTCGAACCTTGGTATGAGCATTCTGTATCAGACGATGAACAGTCTGGATTCTGTCTGGTGCGAACGTGTGTTTGCTCCGTGGGGCGATATGTATGAGGAGATGAAAAAGGCGGGAATACCCCTTTATGCCCTTGAGAGCGGAGATCCGGTAAGCGAATTTGATACGGTGATGTTCTCCATCGGATATGAGATGGCTTACACTACCGTCCTGGATATGCTGGATATGGCCGGGATTCCCCTTCGTTCTGAGAACAGGCCGGATCTTCTTCCTCTGGTTTGCGCAGGGGGGAGCGCTTGCGTCAATGCAGAGCCGATGGCGCCGTTTATCGATCTTTTCTTCCTCGGTGAGGGTGAGGAACTGGATAACGAAGTGCTCCTTCTCCTTCGAAAAGCAAAGATGGAAGGCTGGAGCAAAAAAGAGTTTCTTCGTCAAGCCGCGATGATACAAGGCGTATATGTACCGTCACTGTATGATGTTTCCTACAACGGGAATGGTACGATACGCGCGATCACTCCTGAAACGGGTGTTCCCGCAAAGGTGAAAAAGCGCATCGTGGAAGATCTGGACGCGGCACCGTATCCCACAGATCCCATCGTTCCGTCAACTGAAGTGGTCCACGACAGGGTGAGTCTGGAACTGTTCCGCGGATGTGTGCGCGGCTGCCGTTTCTGTCAGGCAGGATATATCTACCGTCCGATCCGCTCCAAGAAACCGCAGACGCTGATCCGGCAGGGGATCGAGGCTGTGCAGAACACCGGCCATGAAGAAATAAGCCTGCTTTCTCTGAGCACCAGCGATTACCGGCCTCTTTCCGAGCTGTGCGATGGATTGCTGGATTACTGCGAGTCCCGCAGTGTCGGACTTGCGCTGCCGTCACTTCGTGCAGACAATTTCTCCGTGGAGATCATGGAGAAGATCCAGAAGGTTCGGAAAAGCGGCCTGACCTTCGCTGTGGAGGGCGGAAGTCAGCGCCTTCGTGACGCGATAAATAAAAATGTTACGGAAGAGGATGTTCTGAACACCTGTGCCCTGGCTTTTTCCGGCGGGTGGAATTCAGTAAAACTCTATTACATGCTCGGACTTCCCACGGAAACGGATGAGGACATCGTGGGGATCGCGGAGATGAGTGAAAAGATCCTTCATTGCTGGAGAATGAATGCGAAAAACAAAAGCAGGGGGGTGAGGATCACTGTTTCCACGTCCTGTTTCATCCCTAAACCGCACAGCCCCTTTCAGTGGGAAGCGCAGGTTAGTGCGGAAGAATACCTGCGAAGGGTGAACCTCCTTCGTTCTTCCATCAAGGCGCGCAATGTAGTCTATAACTGGCATGATGCCGAAACCAGCGTTATTGAGGCGGCCCTTTCCCGCGGAGACCGCAGGTTGGCGGACGTTCTTGAGGAAGTGTTCCGAAACGGAGGCAGACTGGAAGCCTGGACGGATTATTTCCGTTACGAGCGCTGGATGGATGCTTTTGCGCGCTGTGGGCTGGATATCTCTTTTTATGCTTCGCGCGAGAGGAACGTCACGGAGATCCTTCCCTGGGACATGATCGATATGGGAGTGCGCAAAAGCCTGCTTCTTCGGGAAAAGGAAAAGGCATACCGGTCGGAACTCACCCCGGACTGCCGGAAAGCGTGCTCTGCATGCGGAGCCGCTTCTCTTCTGAAAGGAATCCAATGCGATGGATAAACTGAGAATGCGCTTTTCCAAAACAGGAAGAGCGGTCTATATTTCCCATCTTGATCTGATGCATACGATGCAGCGGGCGATTGCCCGGGCGGGCTATTCCCTGAAGTATTCCGAGGGGTACAATCCTCATCCCCAGATTTCGATCGCTCTTCCGCTTTCGGTTGGAATGTCCAGCATCTGTGAGATCATGGATTTTCGCCTGAACGAAGAGATCGATACGCGGATATTCAGAGATAAGGTGAACGGCTGCTTCCCGGAGGGAATCCTGGCGACGGAAGTTTATCCGGCGGAAAGAAAGAGTTCATTGATCAAATGGCTGGAGATTGAAGGCACTTTTGAATATGATGAACGACGGCCGGAAGAAGTCCTGGACAGCGTGGCGGCTTTCTTTGATCAGGAAAGGATCGTGGTTGATAAAAAATCCAAACGCGGTATGACGGAGACGGACATCCGTCCTATGATACGGAGTATCGCCTTCTCTTCCCGGGAGGATGCGCTCATGGTGCACGCCTTGATTTCAGCGGCAGATCCCACACTGAATCCGGAACTTCTCTCCGGTGCTCTCAGGCAGCTGAAGCCGGAACTGGCTCCGGACTTCGCGTCTTACTGCAGGATCGAGACGCTTCTTTCGGATGGAGAAATTTTCCGCTGAAAACGCAGAAAAAGACTTGCATTCAGCAGAAGATTGTGATATATTACCAAAGCCTGTGTGTTTGTCACACGAAAAAGGCGGTCCGCTGCCGTGGCTGATGCCCGCCGGTATGAACGTCTATATGAAAGAAGGATATATTATGGATCTCGTGAAAGTACTGACTGAACAGTACATGAAACCTGAGCTTCCCGAAATGAACGTCGGCGACACGGTCCGTGTTCTCGTCAAGGTCGTTGAAGGAAGCCGTGAGCGTACCCAGGCATTCGAAGGAACGATCATTGCGAAAAAGCATGGCGGCATTAATGAAACGATCACTGTTCGCCGTGTTTCCTACGGCGTCGGCTGTGAGAAAGTTTTCCCGGTCCATTCTCCGTCCATCGTTTCCGTCACTACGATCCGCAAGGGTAAAGTTCGCAGAGCCAAGCTTTATTATCTGCGCGATCGCGTCGGTAAGAAGGCAAAAGTCAAAGAGCGCCTGTAAAAAGGTCGGTCATGGCATCCTTTTCCGGAAGGATGCCATTTTTTTATTGCCTGCGGACAGGAATAGGGTATATACTGAATCGATCTGGACTTTTGCAGAGTCCGGATATACCCAATGAATCATTTCAGCGAGGAATCGACATGAAACTGAAAAAAGAAAAAGTGAACGCGGAGACCGGGCGCGAACGGAACAAGGCGGTCCAGGAAACGTATGACTGGGTCCAGAGCCTGACTTCCGCACTGATATTTTGTGTGGTCGTTTTCGTTTTTCTGATCCGGCTCGTGTATGTAAACGGGAACTCCATGTTCCCCACACTGAAGAACAACGATCTGATGCTGGTTTCCCGGGTCCTTTACACACCGAGGACCGGGGATATCGTGGTTTTCAAAAAAGACGGGTATGACGCCAATAAAGCCCTGGTGAAACGCGTGATCGCAACTGAGGGACAGGTGATCAACATCAACTTTGATACCGGAGCCGTCTTTGTCGACGGTGAGGAGATCAAAGAGGATTATATCCGGGAGCTCACTTATAACAAGCTTGATTTCATCGGCCCGCAGACCGTTCCGGACGGTTGTGTTTTCGTGATGGGAGATAACCGGAACGAATCTACAGACAGCAGGAATTCTCTGATCGGCATGGTCGATTCGCGCCTGATCGTTGGAAAAGTCCTGTATGTGATCTATCCGCTTGACGCGTTCCGGAAAGTGCAGTGATGGGCGATCTGGAGAAAATGAACATCCAGTGGTTTCCCGGTCATATGACCAAAGCCCGACGGATGATCGAAGATAATCTGAAACTGGTCGATGCAGTCTGTGAGATCCTGGACGCCAGGATCCCGCATGCCAGCAGCAATCCGGATATAGTTATGCTTGCCGGGAACAAACCGCGTCTGACGATCCTGAATCGGACGGATCTGGCCGATCCGGCCGTAACGAAGCAGTGGGTGAGATATTTTGCAGAACGCGGCAGCAGAGTCATAGAGACAGACGCGAAAAGCGGAAAAGGCGTAAATGCATTTATCCCGGCTGTTCGTGAACTCCTCAAAGAAAAGGTGGAGACATACGCGGCGAAAGGGCAGGCCGGAAGAACACTGCGTGTGATGATACTTGGCATCCCGAATGTGGGGAAGTCCACATTTATCAACAGGATCGCGGGAAGGAAGGCAGCGGTCGCCGGAGACAGACCGGGAGTGACGAGAGGACGTCAATGGATCAGTCTTGAGAACGGTCTCGAACTGATGGACACGCCGGGGATATTGTGGCCGCGATTTGAAAGCCAGGAAGTCGGAGAGCTGCTTGCGATCACGAACGCGATCAAAGCCGACGTGGTCGACCGCGAAACGCTGGCGGCCAATTTCATGCTGCGGCTTCGCAAACTCTATCCGGATGCGATCCGCGAGCGTTATAAGATCGATTTTTCACAGCAGGAAAGCGGTTTTGACCTGCTGGAAAAAGCTGCCTTGAAGCGCGGGTTCCTTGTCTCCCGGGGAGAAGCTGATCTGGAGCGGATGGCAAACACGCTTCTGAATGAATACCACGAGGGAAAACTCGGAAGACTGTCACTGGAGGTACCGGAGGATGGATCTCTGGGAGATCGAAAACCGTCTGACTGAAGAAGGATACGGACGGATATGCGGCGTGGATGAGGCGGGAAGAGGACCCTTGGCCGGACCTGTCTATGCGGCTGCCGTGATCCTGCCGCGCGGGATCCTCATCGAGGGGTTGAATGACTCGAAAAAGCTTTCTGAAGCAAAGAGGGAAGTGCTCTATGAACAGATCGTTTCTGATGCGCTGACCTGGGGAGTCGCTTCCGCGTCCGTGGAAGAAATCGAAGAATACAATATTCTTGGAGCAACGATGCTGGCCATGAACCGCGCGATCGCGCTTCTTGACCCGGTGCCGGAGCTCGCCATCATAGACGGGAACCGGAACAACGGTATCAGAATGAACAGCCGCTGCATCGTGAAAGGGGATGCGAAATGCGCATCCATAGCTGCCGCATCCATACTGGCAAAAGTGAGCAGGGACCGGTATATGCTGGAGATGTCGCGTGAATATCCGCAGTATGCTTTTGAAAAGCACAAGGGCTACGGGACGGCGCTGCATTATGAGATGATCCGGAAATACGGACCTTCACCCATCCATCGTCCGAGTTTTCTGAGAAAAATGCACTGATGGAAAAGAAAGAAAAGGGAAACCTCGGGGAACAGATCGCAGTCGATCTTTACCGCGGACAGGGGTACAGAATAAAGGAACGCAACTATTCCTGCCGACTTGGTGAGATCGATCTGATCGCGGAGAGCGGGGATACCACTGTTTTCGTGGAAGTAAAGCTTCGCAAAAATGCCCGCTTTGCCGAGGCGCGGGAATTTGTTGACCGGAAAAAGCAGCAGAAGATCCTGAACACGGCCCGCTACTACCTGATGAGGACAGGGACGGAGAATCAGCTGCGCTTCGATGTGGTGGAAGTCTATCTGGATCCGGAAAATGATAAAGCACCGGTGGTCAATCAGATCACGGATGCTTTTCAGCAGCAGTAAGGAGCAGCCGTCGTGCTGAACGGAATATGGCGTTATATGCGATCGGTGACCTGCATCTTTCGCTCGCAGGGGCGAAACCGATGGATGTTTTCGGAGATAAGTGGTACGGTCACACAGAAAAACTGAAAAGGGGCTTTTCTGAACTCGACGAGAATGATGTCTGCATTTTGTGCGGAGATCTCTCCTGGGGGATGAGTCTGGAGGAATCGATTGAGGATTTCCGGTTCGTCGACTCATTGCCGGGCAGAAAGATCATTCTGAAGGGAAACCACGATTACTGGTGGACGACTGCCAGCAAGATGAAGACTTTTTTTGAACAGAACGGCTTTCGCTCGATCAGCATCCTTCGCAACAACGCGTATATCTATGGCGATAAAGCGATCTGCGGTACCCGGGGGTGGTTTCTCGAGGAAGAGACCGGAAGCGGACATGACCGGAAGATCATGCTGCGTGAAGTGAGCCGGCTGAAAACGTCGCTTGAAGCGGGGGGAGACAGGGAGAAGATCGTTTTTCTGCACTATCCTCCGATTTTTCAGAATTACCGTTGTGAAGAGATCCTGCAGCTTCTGCGGGACTATGAGGTTAAAACATGCTGTTACGGGCATATCCACGGGAAAGGGTGCGCGTCTGCTTTTGAAGGATGGAGCGGAGGAACGCAGTTTCGTCTCATTTCTGCGGATCATATCGCCTTTCAGCCTGTGAGAATTGTCGATTAGGCAATGTTTTAGTTGATTTTACAGAGCTTATCTGATAATATAGGCAAGTGCGTTTACCGACATTTTAGGAGGAGTTCAAACCATGATACTTAAGAACGTTGACAAAAAAGAGGACAATACCGTTGTTTTCCAGGTCGAGACGGAAAAAGCCGAGTTCGACAAAGCAGTCCAGTCTGCCTATCTGAAAAACAAGGGACAGATATATATTCCCGGATTTAGGAAGGGAAAAGCGCCCAGAGCAGTGATCGAGGGCATGTACGGTCATGAGGTTTTTTATCAGGATGCTTTGGATATCCTTGCACCGGATGCTTTCGAGTTCGGCGTCAGGGAGGCGGAACTTCGCCTCGTTGGAGCACCGTCCGTGGTGGACTTCAACGTGACGGAGGAAGGAACTGCTCAGTTCAGTTTTTCCAGCGGACTCTATCCGGAAGTTACCCTCGGTCAGTACAAGGGCCTTGAGGCGGCACGCACAGTGGTTCCCGTTACGGATGAGGAAGTCGACCAGGAGCTCGAGTCCATGCGCAGACGCAACGCCCGCAAGGTAAGCGTGGAGCGTGAGGCACAGATGGGCGACAATGCGAACATCGACTACGATGGATATCTGAACGGTGAACGCTTCGATGGCGGCCGCGCGGAAGGCTACTTCCTTGAACTCGGCTCCAACAGCTTCGTTCCCGGATTCGAGGATCAGATTGTCGGTATGCAGATCGGAGAAGAGAAAGAGATCAACATCACTTTCCCTGAGGACTATGTGGAGAATCTGGCCGGCAAGGACGTGGTGTTCAAGGTCAAGCTCAACAGTCTGACGGTAAACGAGCTTCCCGATGCGGATGATGAATTTGCCAAGGATGTCTCCGAGTTCGACACGCTGGCTGAGTATAAGGATGATCTTCGCAAGACGCTCGAGAAGAGACATGAAGATTCCGCGGAAGGCGCTTTCCGCAATGATGTGATGCAGCAGGCGATGGATAACATGACCGTTACGATCCCTGAGGTGATGATAACATCGAAAGAGGAAGAGATCGTCCGCAACTACGCCGCAAACTTCGGGCTCGCCTCCAACGATATGTCCTTCGACGAACTGTGCAGGATGATGGGACTCGATGAAGAGACCATGAATGCTTCCATTCGGCCGGGTGCCGAGCAGCAGGTCAGGATGGATCTGCTCCTGGACGCTGTATCCCGTGCTGAGGGTTTTGAATTCACAGACGAAGAAATGAAAGAGTATATCGATCGGGTGTCCGGCAATATGGGCGCTTCCGCGGAAGAACTTGAGCAGTATTTCGGAAGAGAATTCATCGAGAATGAACTCCGCAAGGAAAAGGCTACGAACGCCATTTTTGACAGCGCGGTCGTAAAAGAAACTTCAGCGGAAGAGAAGGAAGAACCTGCCGCTGAATGATGCGTTCTCCCTGACATCCATCTCAGAAGAAAGGGGTAATGAGGAAAAATGAGTCTTGTCCCTTATGTAGTAGAGCAGACCAGCAGAGGTGAAAGATCCTATGATATCTTCTCCCGCCTGCTGAACGACCGGATCATCATGCTTTCCGAGGAAGTGAATGATACCACGGCCAGCCTCGTGGTCGCGCAGCTTCTTTATCTTGAAGCACAGGACCCGGACAAAGATATCCAGTTTTATATCAACAGCCCGGGCGGAAGCGTGACTGCCGGATTTGCCATTTACGACACGATGCAGTATATCAAACCGGATGTTTCCACCATCTGCGTCGGTATGGCGGCGTCCATGGGAGCTTTTCTCCTTTCATCCGGAGCAAAGGGAAAGCGCATTGCCCTCCCGAATTCCGAGATCATGATCCATCAGCCTTCCGGCGGAAGCCACGGACAGTGCACGGACATACAGATCCAGGCGGAGCAGATCCTGAAGATCAAAAACAGGCTCAATGCCATTCTTGCAGAGAACACCGGGAAAGATGTTTCGGTGATCGAGAAGGACTGTGAACGCGATAACTTCATGTCCGCAGAAGAAGCCAGGGAATACGGCCTGATCGATAAGGTCATTTACAAACGTTGAGAAAATGACGGGAATGGAGGGACAGGATTGTTCCTCCATTGCTTTACCTGAAGAATGAGGGTACAAAATGGCGAAAAACGACGATAGAAAAAGCATACGCTGCTCCTTCTGCGGCAAACCTCAGTCGCTGGTGAACAGACTGATCGCCGGGAACGGCAGTTATATCTGCGATGACTGTGTCCGCATGTGCATGTCGATCGTGGAGGATCTTCCCGAACCGGTTCCGACAGGGTATGACGGGCTTCCGCTTGTTTTTGACAGACTGCCTAAACCGGAGATGATCAAAGCGCGCCTGGACGAGTATGTTATCGGACAGGATTATGCGAAGAAAGTTCTCTCCGTTGCGGTATACAACCATTACAAGCGGATCCTGCATGCTTCGGACGATGTGGAACTGCAGAAAAGCAATATACTGCTCATCGGTCCCACCGGAAGCGGGAAAACGCTCTTTGCACAGACACTTGCCAAGATGCTGGATGTTCCTTTCGCGATCGCGGATGCGACCACGATCACAGAAGCGGGTTATGTGGGCGAAGACGTGGAAAACGTGATCCTGAAGCTTCTGCAGGCGGCGGATTTTGATGTGGAACGCGCTCAGCGCGGTATCATATATATCGATGAGATCGATAAGATCGCCCGGAAAAGCGAGAACACTTCGATCACCCGGGATGTGTCCGGTGAGGGTGTTCAGCAGGCATTGCTGAAGCTGCTCGAGGGGACTGTGGCAAACGTTCCGCCGCAGGGCGGACGCAAGCATCCGCAGCAGGAATTCATCCACGTGGATACTACGAATATTCTTTTCATCTGCGGAGGCGCTTTCGACGGACTGGAGAAGATCATCGAAAAGCGCATGAACGACAAGACCATGGGCTTCGGCGCCGAGATCCGCAGCAAAAAGGAGAAGGACGGAGAAAACCTGTTTGCGAACGTGCAGCAGCATGATCTGCTGAAATTCGGACTTATTCCTGAGCTGATCGGCAGGCTGCCGGTCGTCGCGGCACTTGATCCGCTCAGCCGGGAGGACCTCGTGCGCGTACTGAAGGAACCGAAAAACGCGGTAACAAAACAGTATGCCAAACTGTTCTCCTTCGATAATGTATCCCTGCAGTATGAAGATGCGGCGCTCGAAGCGGTGGCTGAAAAGGCGATTGCCATGAATATCGGGGCAAGAGGACTTCGCAGCGTGATGGAAAAACTGATGATGGACCTGATGTATACGGTTCCCTCCGATCCGTCGATCGATAAGGTTCTCATTACGAAGGACAGCGACACAGGAGAGATCGTTCCGAAGATCCATCGGAAAAACGAAGCTTCCTGACCGGCCCGCCCCGTACTCATTACCGGAGCATAGGAGAGAATATGGAAACAATGAATAACGAACAGTTTGCCCTGCCGATGATCCCGCTTCGCGGACTGAATGTATTTCCCGGGATGTTTCTCACATTCGAGGTAGAGAGAGCATCATCGCTTGGGGCGCTTGGAAATGCTTTGAACGGCGACCGGCTGATATTTCTTGCCGCCCAGACCGACATGGCGGAAGACGTTCCCGAAGGAAAGGATATTTATTCTGTCGGCGTGGTATGCCGGATACGGCAGCAGCTGCGTGTTCCGAGGGGAAACGGCGCGCGCCTGATGGTGGAAGGCCTGTACCGGGCCGAGGCGCTTTCGATCGTGACAGATCCGGACGGATATTCAGCGGTTCTCCGTGCCCTGCCGGACAAGAAAGACCGTATCGCGGCGGAACGGCTTGAAGCGCTTATGCGGAATGCGCTGTCTCTTTTCGAAGAGTACATACATCTGAATTCCGACATGCTTCCTGAGCAGATCCTCGATGTGGTATCCAATCCGAAACCGGCACAGCTTGCTTTTTATATCGCCCAGAACGTTCGCCTTTCGGTAGACGACAAGCAGAAGATCCTGGAAGAGCTCCAGCCGTCGAAACGTCTGGCGCTGCTGGGGAAACTGCTGAACAATGAACTGAATATCCTTACCATTGAGAAGGAATTGAATGAGGCGACCCAGGAGGAGATAAACCGGAATCAGCGTGAGTATTTCCTTCATGAAGAGATGAAGCTGATCCGCAGCGAGCTCGGAGAAGACGTCATGGATGACGTGGATCTCTACCGGGAGAAGATCGAATCGCTGCCGGTTTCCGACGAGATCCGGGAAAAGCTTCTGAAAGAGGTGAACCATCTTTCAAAGCAGCCGTTCGGCTCCTCTGAAGCCTCCGTGATCCGCAGTTATCTGGATACATGCCTGGAACTGCCGTGGGGTGTCAAGACACAGGAAACCATTGATATCGTCAAGGCGCGCAAGATACTGGACAGCGACCATTACGGGCTGGACAAGGTCAAGGAACGCATCATTGAATATCTCGCGGTCAAGCAGCTCTCTCCGGAAGTAAAAGGAGGACTGCTCTGTCTGGTCGGACCGCCGGGAACCGGCAAGACCAGCGTTGCCATGAGCATCGCGAGGGCTACGAACCGCAAACTCGTCCGGATAGCTCTTGGCGGAGTGCATGATGAAGCGGAGATACGCGGGCATCGAAAGACATATGTCGGTTCCATGCCCGGAAGGATCATCAACGGCGTCATTCAATCAGGAAGCTGCAATCCGCTTATGGTGCTTGACGAGATCGACAAACTCGGTTCTGATTACCGCGGAGATCCCGCCGCAGCTCTTCTTGAAGCGCTGGATGGTGAACAGAACAGCAAGTTCCGCGATAATTTCCTTGAGATCCCGTTTGATCTGTCAGAGATCTTTTTCATCACCACTGCGAATACGACGGATACGATTCCCCGTGCTTTGCTGGACAGGATGGAAGTGATCGAGCTTTCAAGCTACACGGATGAGGAGAAGCTCCAGATCGCCAGACGCCATCTGCTCCCGAAACAGCGCAAAAAGCACGGATTGAACGGGGCCTCCCTGAAGATTACAGACGACGCCATCCGCAGGATGATCGTTTCGTATACGCGGGAATCCGGTGTGCGTGTACTGGAACGGGAGATCGCCCGGGTATGCCGCAAGACGGCGGCGGGGATCGCTTCCGGAACATACAGGAGCCTTACGCTGACGCCTTCGAAGATCGAGGCGTTTCTCGGACCGGAGAAATACAAATCCGAATCCCTGCTGCGCCGGGACGAAGTGGGACTTGTCCGCGGTCTTGCCTGGACTTCTGTCGGAGGAGAGACTCTGGATGTGGAAGTTTCGGCGGTGGAAGGCACCGGAAAGATCGAGATGACGGGAAATCTCGGAAATGTAATGAAAGAGTCCGTTTCGGCGGCGATCACGTTTATCCGCAGCCGTGCAAAGCAGCTCGGAATAGCATCGGATTTCTATAAGACAATGGATATCCATATCCATTTTCCTGAAGGAGCTGTTCCGAAAGACGGCCCGTCCGCCGGGATCACGGTATGCATAGCGGTCATCTCTGCTCTCACAGGCATGAAGGTGCGGCATGACGTCGCGATGACCGGAGAGATCACGCTTCGCGGACGTGTGCTCGCCATCGGCGGGCTGAAGGAGAAAACCATGGCCGCGCTCCGGAACGGAGTAAGGACCGTGATCATCCCGCAGGACAATGTGACCGATCTGGAAGAGATCGATCAGACGGTGCGCAGCCGTTTGGAGTTTTTCCCTGTAAGCTGCGCCGATGAAGCGATCCGTCTTGCGCTGATTCCTTCCGGACTTGATGCGGCGGCTTCACAGGGCCAGTTTTCCCAGATGCTGCAGGATGCGGTAAGGCAGTGAATCGAGGAGCGCCATGGCAAAGCTGAATGTGAACAATGTCCGTTTTGTCCGCTCTGCCGCAAGGGAAGACCAGTTTATCCGAACCGCCTGCAAGAAGATCGTGTTCGCAGGGAAATCCAATGTGGGAAAATCCTCGGTGATCAATCGTATGCTGAACCGCAGGAATTTCGCGCGTGTCGGATCTGAGCCGGGAAAGACCGTCCATATCAACTATTTTCTCATAGATGAGAAGATCTATTTCGTGGATCTGCCCGGGTATGGATATGCAAAGGTATCTTCCGCCGAAAAGGAACGCTGGGCGCGGCTTATGGAAACATTTTTCCAGAACGAGACCGTGGATCTGGGCGTCCTTATCGTCGATTCCAGACACCGGCCCACGCAGGACGACTGCATGATGAGCTCTTTTCTGCAGGATACCGGGTGTCCGTTCGTGGTCGTTGCGAACAAAACCGACAAACTGAAAAAGACGCAGATCGAAGCCAATCTTCAGCTGATCCGGGATACACTGGAGATCGGCGCGGAAGTGCCGGTCATCCCTTTTTCTGCGGAAAAAGGAGAAGGAAAAAACGAACTTTTCGCACTTATACAGTCCTGCTGCTGAAACAGGAGCAGAGCGATTTATATTCGCTCTGCTCTTGTATTTTGTATGCGTGTTTGTTAAAATATCAAAAAACGAGATTATTGGAATATATGGAAGAAAACAAGCTGAACTTTCATCTGGAAGCGTTGATCCGGGAGAAGGATTCCACAGAGGATTTCGAAGGTCCGCTCAGTCTGATCCTGGAGCTTCTCAGAAAGAATAAGATCGAGATCCGGGACATCCGCATCGCGGAGATCCTGGATCAGTATCTTGAATACCTCGAGCGTATGCAGTCGATGGATCTGGAGATCGCGAGCGAGTTCGTTCAGATGGCGTCGACGCTTCTTCTGATAAAAAGCAAGATGCTCCTTACCGGGGACCGGGAGGAGATCAGCGAACTGGATGCGCTGATCGCATCGCTTGAGAAACTGCAGGCGAAAGATTATTTCGAGACCCTTCGGAGCGTGATCCCGGAACTGGAGGAAAGGTCGAAAGTCGGTTTGCTGTATTACACGAAAACACCGGAACCTCTCCCGAAGAACAGCACAGATCAGGACTACGGGATCCGCGAGGTCGATCTGCTCGCAGCGATGCTTTATCTCTGTTCAAGGGAGAAAAAAGAGAACGCAGGCGAGCGGAGCGTTCGCCCTTCCTATCCGCGGCGTGTGCTCTTCAGTGTCCGGGAAAAAAGCAGGCAGATCATCGATCAGCTCCGGAACGGACCGAGAAGTCTCAGGGAACTGTTTTCCGGATGCGGCAGCAGGACGGAGACGGTGGCAGCCTTCCTTTCCGTTCTTGAGCTCAGCAGTATGGGAAGCGTACAGATCACTTATGAGGAGAATGCCTTTACGCTCAGGCTGGTCAGCGATGATATCGACAGGATCATGGAACAGATAACGGAAGAATGACAGATAACCTGAAATCAGCGATCGAAGCGGTGCTTTTTGCGGCAGGGGACAGCGTGCCGGTTTCAAAGCTTTCCCTTGTTTTCGCCTGTGAGGAAGAAAAGATCCTTGAAGCCGCAGAGGCACTTGAAACAGAATATATAGCGCAGGATCGCGGGATGAGGCTTCTGCGGCTGGGAGACAGACTGCAGATCTGCTCGTCCCCGGAATGGGCTGATGTGATCATCCGTGCGCTGGATGAACGCAGGAGGCCGTCGCTCTCACAGCCGGCGCTGGAGGTGCTGACGATCGTCGCCTATTTTCAGCCGGTAACGCGTGCCTATATCGAAACGATGCGCGGGATCGACAGTTCGTATACGATCGGAGCCTTGATGGAAAAGGGGCTGATCGAAATCAGCGGAAGACTGGAAGCTCCCGGAAGACCGGCGCTTTTCCGGACGACGGAAGCATTCCTTCGGGTGATGGGAATATCGTCACCGCAGGAACTTCCGCCTCTCCCGGACCTGAAGACCAGCGACGGCACGGAAAAGCTGCGGCAGAGAGTGGAAGAACTGCAGGCGGCGGAAAACAGCGATCAGATCACAATGAGTGAGCTTGTGTGAAAGAATACTTCTATCCTGTTGGGAGGGATGTGTTTGGTTGCGTTGAAAATACTTGCGGTCATCGCGATCATTATATTTCTGATCATGATGATCCCCATTGGCGCGGATATCGGATATGAGGGCGGACAGCTCAGTCTGAGCGCTAAAGTATGCGGTATTTTTCTGCAGCTTCTTCCGAAATCGGAGGAAAAGAAGAAGGAGAAAAAGAAAAAGCCCAAGAAGGAGAAAGAGGAAAAACCCGAGGAACCGCCCGGGGAAGAAGAACAGGAAAAAAGCGGGAAAAAGAAGAAAAAACTCGAGCTGGACTTTACCTTCGACGAGATCGTGGACCTGCTGAAAACGGTGCTGCGCGGTCTGGGCAAGTTTTTCCGCATAAAGGTCGACCGCTTTCTTCTCCACTATACAGCAGCGGGAAATGATCCTTACAAAACAGCGGTGCTTTTCGGCAAAGTCAATGCGGCTCTGAATGCACTGGCTCCGATTTGCAGCAAACGCTTTGACTGCCGCGATACGGACGTATATACGGATATCTCCTTTACCGAGGAAAAGATGAAGCTCGATTTCGGGCTTGGGTTTTCGATCCGTATCGGCCAGATCTTCGGTGCGTTGAACACCATCCTCTTCGGTGCATTGGGAATCCTGATCCGCCATAAAATGCGGAAGACCGGCGAAAAACTCCGTGAAAAGTTTTCAGGAAAAAAAGAAAAAAGACCGTTGCCGGCGGCTGAATCCGAATAATCTACAAACATCTTGAAAGGATATGAGACAATGGAAATGAACAATCCTATTGGTGAACTGATGAGATCCACAATGGAGAATGTCAAGAACATTCTGAAGGTCGACACGGTCGTCGGCGACCCGATTGTCACTCCGGACGGGATCACGCTTGTTCCGATCTCCAAGATCAGTGTCGGTTTTGGCGGCGGCGGTGTGGAATTCAATTCCAAAAAGGGCGCGGAACAGAGACCGTACGGCGGAGGAAACGCTACCGGCGTAAAAATCGAGCCGATCGGTTTTCTGGTGATCAAGGAAGGCGTTGTCCGGATGATCAATGTCACGCCGCCTGCCAGCAACACGGTGGACAGGATCATCGATATGGTGCCGCAGGTCATGGACCGCGTGGATGCTTTTATTGCCAAACAGCAGGATAAATGAACGCATAATCCGTAAAATAACTGCGAATAAGCACTGACGTTCAAACCGGCGGTGCTTATTCTCTTATTTTGCAGATAATATCCAATTAGGATAGGCTAATTTATCCCGCCGATACAGGAAAAACGCGGACAGGGCAAGTATAATAAGCAGCAGAGGAGGGGAGATCGCGTGGAGATCGAAAGGAAATGGCTGATACGGAAAGAAGATATCCCGTTCGATCTGGAGAGCCTTCCAAACTATCACATCGAACAGCGGTATATCTCATTTCATCCTTCAATAAGGATCCGGGATATAAACCGGGGGGAAAAGTATATCCTGACCGTCAAGACAAAAGCACCGGAAAACACAGATCAGGATATCTCCCGAAACGAATATGAAACCTCGATCACTCCGGAGGAATACGCGGATCTGAAGGAACTCTGCCGCGGCAATGTGATCCTGAAAAGACGCTATCTGAAGCGCGATGACTACGGACTCATGCTGGAGATCGATCTGTTTGAGGGAAAACTCAGCGGACTTGCGTATCTGGAGATCGAATTTTCCAGCGAAACGGAGGCAAATAAATATACGGACCCGCCCTGGGTGCTCCGGGAAGTGACACATGTTCCGGATTTCAAGAACGCGGCATTGGCAAAAAACGGAATGCCCGGGGAGATCCGCTGAAAGGAGAGAAACGATATGGATGAGAGAAATGTTGACCCCCGCAATGTAAGAAGAAGACCAGCCATGACGCCGAAGCGCCTGACCACGATCATCGTTGCGGCCCTGCTCGTGCTGGCGGCCCTGCTTCTGGTCTTCAATTCGTTCTATGAACTCAACGAGGATGAATACGCCGTTATCACGACCTTCGGCAAACCCTCGGTGGTATCCACTCCTGGCCTGAAGTTCAAGATCCCGTTCATCCAGAAGAAAACCATCGTATCCAAGGCAACGAAAGGCTTTGCCATCGGCTACGATATCCGCACCAATGCCACGATCGCCTCCGAAGCGGTGATGATCACGGTGGACTACAACTTCGTGGACGTGGACTTCTATGTGGAGTACCGGGTGACCGATCCTGTGAAGTACCTCTACAGCTCGGAAGACCCGGTCGGCATCCTGAAGATGCTCTGTCAGTCCTATATCCGCGATACGATCGGTCTGTATAACGTGGACGATGTGATCACCACCGGCAAGAGCGAGATCCAGGCGGCCATCAAGGACAAGATCCTCTCGCGGCTGGAGAAGGAAGACCTTGGCCTTACCCTGGTGAGCATCACGATCCAGGACGCCGAGCCGCCCACAAGGGAAGTGCAGGAAGCCTTCAAGGCGGTGGAGACGGCCAAGCAGGATGCGGAAACGGCCACAAACAACGCGAACAAATATGCCAACGAAGTTATCCCCGCCGCCAATGCGGACGCCGACGAAGTGCTGCAGAAAGCCGAAGCCTACAAGACAGCGCGCATCAATGCCGCCAACGGCCAGGCTTCCCGTTTCTCGCAGCTGTACGAAGAGTACTCCAAGTATCCCGAGATCACCCGGCAGAGACTGTTCTATGAGACGATTTCGGATATCTTTCCCGACATGAAGATCATCATCATGGGCAGCGACGGCACCGAAGTACAGACCGTGCTCCCGCTGGATGAATTTGCGCAGTGAAAGGAGGCAGGAACAGATGAATAAAACCAGACAGAGAAACCCGGTTCGTGCCACGATCCTGATCGTCATCGCGGTCTTTCTGATCATTGTTCTCTTCAACGCCTTCTTCGTTGTGGCGAAGAATGAATACGGTGTCGTATGGGAATTCGGCGCTGTAACCGAAGTGAAGGAAGAACCGGGCATCTATTTCAAGATCCCCTTTGTCCACACAGTCACCAAGCTTCCGAAGACCGTGCTTCTGTACGACCTGCCGATCAGCGACGTGATCACAGCGGACAAGCACTCCATGGTCCTTGACTCCTTCGCTCTCTGGCGGATCGAAGATCCGCGGCTCTTTATCGAGTCCCTTTCCGGCAGCCAGAGCAATGCCGAGAGCCGCATCAACGCCATCGTCTACAACGCGCTGAAGACCGTGATCTCCTCGCAGAATCAAGAGACCATCATCTCCGGCCGTGACGGGCGGGTGGTACAGCTCGTGATGGAGAACATAGGCAACAGCTTCGACCGCTACGGCATCAAGGTCTTTGCCGTGGAAACCAAGACGCTCGACCTCCCGGACGACAACAAGGACGCCGTCTATACCCGTATGATCTCGGAACGCAACAACATTGCCGCCTCCTACACGGCGGAAGGCAACGCCGAAGCCAAGCGGATCCGCAACGAAGCGGACAAGAAGGTGGAGATCATCCTCTCCGAAGCCCAGGCGAAGGCAGAGACTGTGCGCGCGGAAGGAGATGCGGAATACATGCGCATTCTTTCTGAAGTCTATGATTCCGCTGAAGAAGCAGACTTTTACACATTCATGATCGCGCTCGACGCCCTGAAGGAATCCATGACCGGCGAAGAGAAAACGCTGATCCTCTCTTCCGACAGTCCTATTGCAAAGATCTTCAATTAAGACAAAAAACCCGCTAGATAAACACCCCGCTCTGGAGATGATCCAGAGCGGGGTGTTCTTGTTATGCAAAATGGAATACAGAGTATCCGACTGAACGGATGCGGGTAATGTTTTACAGGGCTTTGAATCTCCTGAAGGTAATCCTGTTTACATGGACAAGCGTACTTATTTCCCAGAGGAACCAAATCCGCTCGTCCCGCGGACCGTATCGGTCAGCTCCGGGACTTCCTCGAACTGAACGCCCAGATAAGGCATCACGATGAGCTGGGCGATGCGGTCACCCGGCTGCACAATATAGTCCATATCGGTGTCATTATGCAGAGGAACGATGTATTCTCCGCGGTAGTCGCTGTCACAGACGCCGACACAGTTGGCCGGACGGATACCGCTTTTGGAGGCCAGACCGCTGCGGGCGAACACGGCGCCGAAATACCCTTCAGGGATCTCCATGGAAAGACCGGTACCGACTTTCACTGTTTTTCCGGCCGGGATCGTGACGGGCCCTTCCAGACAGGCGTGCAGGTCATAACCGGCGGCATAGGCGGATCCGGAGGAGGGGAGAACGGCTGCGGGATGAAGCTTTTTGACCGGGATGATCATGGCGGGATATCCTTTCTTCTCCTGTTTGTTTCAGTATACCATCGAACCGGGATTTGACAAGCCGGATTTCGCTGTTAAGGGACTATTCACATTTAAACAAGCCTCATATGGTATACTGCAGACAAATCCGTGAAAGGGGATGAGACCGACGGAAAGGCTCGATAAAGTGCTTTCGGATGCCGGTGTGGCCAGCCGAAGCGAGATCCGGAAAATGATCCGCTCCGGAAGGATCCTGGTGGACGGTGTCCCGGCGACTTCCCCTGAGAGCAGGATCGACCGGGATGCGGTCCGGATCCTTGCGGACGGGAAGCCGGTCAATACCTCCCGGTTCCGGTATTTTCTGATGAACAAACCGGCCGGAGTGCTTCCCGTCACGGAGGACCGGAAGCAGGATACGGTCCTGGATCTGCTGGATGAAACGCAGAGA
>JAGBQR010000029.1 GCA_017632775.1 Oscillospiraceae bacterium
CACACGCCCGCAAAAGTCTCTTGCCGAATCCGAGAAAAGCGAAGGATGAGGCTTAGAGTCGAACTGCGTCTTCGCTTTATTCAACTGTCTCAGCACCGTCCCCTGCCGCACCGGCCGATTACCGGCGGCTCAACGGCCGGGGACGGATAAATGAATAAGAACAGCTGACTGTTGAGCGGAAGGCTGCAGACCGGAATGGTGAGAACTCCATCGGACTGCGGATGATTTTGTGCGGAGTTCTGGGAAAAAAGGTTCAGGGAATTGGATTATGAGATTTTCAAAGATGATCGGTCGGAAAATGCACAAAATGTATGATCACCACCCCTACAAAAGGCTTCTCCCAAGGCTATCTAATAGAGGGCCCCGTGAGTGACAGTTCTCATTTTTCTTTGAGGGAAGCGAAAAGCACATGCGCCAGGAAGAAAAAAGGCGGGCAAAGGGAAGAAGCAGCCGCATGCGGCCGCGAGCCGGCGCAGCCAAACATAAACAAAAACAAAATCCAAATCCAAAACAGAAGCCAAAACCAAAACAAAAACGAAAACAGGATCGTATATATGTGCAGACGCTGCAGCTTACGGCAACAGCCGGAGCGTGAGCAAGACAAGGGGACGGTTCTTTCGTCTAGCTGAATGAGAAAAAAGGTCAGGGCAGGAGCTTCTCACCCTGCCCTGACGTACAATTCAATATGCATTGATCCGCGAGCTTCATGTATGATGCGGATGGGCACCGGCTGTCGAAGCAGAGAATACGGAGGAGACCGATCGGAGCACTGCCGGATAAAACGGAAAGACAGAGGAACAGTCGGACAAAAAACAAGAGAGGTGCTCATCCATTGAGCACCTCTCTATAGATCATACGGGATCAGTAGGCTTCGATCTCGGTGATGGTCATGCCGTTCCCCTCGATGGGGATCAGATGTTTTTCCCCGCAGTCCGGACAGACCATGTCTTCCAGATCCACGATGAATTCCGCTCCGCAGTCGGCGCAGCGGGCTTTGCCCGGCACGGAGACGACGATCAGTTTCGTTCCGCTGTAGGGCGAGTCATCGATCACAGCCTCCCAGCAGTCCTCCATGAAGCGAGGGATCACGCCGCTGAGTGTGCCGATTTCTATGGTCACCGAGTTGACGCCTTCCAGTTCGTTCTCCCGGACGAGTCCGTCCACTTTTTTCAGCAGCGCGTCGCAGAGTCCCAGTTCATGCATCCGGAGTCACAGCCTTCTTCACGACTTTGGGGACCTTCTTGATCACGTCTGCCACGGCATGGATCGGAAGGGTCTCGAACTTCTGGGCGTGCCAGTCACGGACCTTGCGGAGTTTGATCGCATCGAACTTGCACTTGGTGGTGCACTGGCCGCAGCCGATGCAGAGATACGAATCGACCTTGGCGGCTCCGCAGCCGAGGCAGCGGGCGCATTCCTTCTTTACCTGTTCCTCTGTGAAGGTGACGCGGGCATCGGAGAAGGACTTTGCCTTGGTCTCATTGTAGCCGGGGATCTGCCGGCGGTCGGTATCAAAACCGCCGACCGGGATGAGTGCGTGCTCCTTGTCGAGCGTACGGTAGATGCGGCGGTCACGGCCCATCGTAAGGGTCTGGCCGGGATTGACCGCTCTGTGAAGGGAGATGGAGCCTTCCTTGCCGGCCGCAATGGCGTCGATGGCAAACTTCGGACCGGTGACGGCATCGCCGCCGGCGAAGATGTCCTTTGCCGAGGTCTGCTGCGTGAGCGGATCGGCGATGACGAGTCCCTTCTCGTTCACAGCCACTTCGCCTGCAAGTCCGCCGAGATCCACCCGCTGCCCGATGGCGGCGATGATGCAGTCAACGGCGCATTCGTCGTTCTCACAGACAAGTTTTACGGCTTTGCCGTTCTCCCCGATGATCTCCACGGGTTTGTGCTCGAACAGGAAGCGGACGCCCTCCGCTTTCGCTTCTTTGACTTCCTCGGGATCCGCGGGCATATCGGTCTCTTTTCTGCGGTACGCCACCGTTACATCGGCGCCGAGGCGGACTGCGGTACGGGCGACATCGATGGCGACATTGCCGCCTCCGATGACCACGACCTTTTTGCCGATCTCCACTTTGCCGCCGAGGTTGACCTCCCGCAGAAAGTCCACACCGCCGAGCACTCCTTCGAGATCTTCACCGGGGATGCCGAGTTTCGAACTTTTCTGTGCACCGATCGCAAGATAGAAGCCTTCGAAGCCTTCTTCGCGAAGCTGCGCGATCGTTACGTCTTTTCCGACCTCTACTCCGCAGCGGAATTCCACACCCATCTCACGGAGGATATCGATCTCGGCGTTCAGGACATCCTTTTCAAGACGGAAGTTGGGAATGCCGAGTACCAGCATGCCGCCGGGGACCGGGTTCTTGTCGAAAACGGTCACGGGATAGCCCTTGTTGGCCAGATAGTAGGCGCAGGACATGCCGGCCGGACCGGCACCGATCACGGCGATCTTCCTGGTGTACGGTCTTCCGATCTGGTTGAGCATCTTCGGAACGAAACGGGTCTTTTCATCCAGATCATGGTCGGCAATGAAACGCTTAACCTCGTCAATGGCCACCGCTTCGTCCACACTGCCGCGCATGCAGGCTTCTTCACACTTCTTGTTGCAGATACGGCCGCAGACAGCCGGGAACGGGTTCTCCTTCTTGATCAGCTCCAGCGCTTCGGTGTAACGTCCCTGTGCAGCCAGCTTCAGATAACCCTGCACGGCGATGTGGGCAGGGCAGGCGGTCTTGCAGGGAGCGGTGCCGCCGGGCATGGTGTCCTCGCGGTCCTCGCGGTAGTCAAGATTCCAGGCCTTTTTATTGTTGAAGGTCTCGGAAAGCTTCACATAGGTGCCCTCATAGCCGGGGATATCCTCGGAGGAGCAGAGCTTCTGGCCGAGGCGGACGGCATTCGCGGGGCAGTTTTCCACACACTGGCCGCAGGCCACGCATTTGCTTTCATCCACATAGGCTTCGAAATTGGAGCGGATCGCGTCGCGGGCGCCCCACATGAGTCCGGCGCGGAGCCCGAAACAGGCACAGGAGCAGCAGTTGCAGATCGCGGAACTCTCACCGGGCTCCTCGATGTTCACCATGTTGTGCATAAGGCCGTTGTCTTCCGCGCGCTTGATGATCTCCAGCGCCTCTTCCCTGGTGATCTCCCTGGCACGGCCTGAGCGGATGTAGTGCTCGGCGCCTTTGCCCATCTGGATGCACATGTCGTCAGCGAGATGACCGCAGCCATCCCCTATGGAGGAACGGGAGGCGCGGCAGGAACACTGGGAGACGGAGAAACGGTCGTACTTATCCAGATAATAGCTCAGTTTTTCGAAACTGTTCACTCCGGGGAGGTCCTCGATGGCGCTCTCCACGGGTACCACGCGCATGAGTCCGTAACCCTGCGGGAGAATAGGTCCGAGATCCCGCATGCGAAGACGGGTGTATTCTTCAAAGGCGCGTCCGACTTCCGGGTGCTCACGGAGGAGCTCCTGGTTGTTCACCATCATCTCCATGATGCCTGGCGCAAAGACCTGCATGAAGTACAGATCCTCTCCCGCCTTCTCGTCGAAGGTCCGGCGGAAGATGCCATAATAGACCAGACGCTCCAGGTCTGGCATGATCTCATCTACGGTTTTTCCCACTTTTTTCGCCAGATATTCCGCTGTGCGTTCGGTGCGCAGCCCGGCGGCGATGGCGATATCGGCCTGCTCATCGGTCACATACTCGGCCATGGAATAGTATTCCGGCGTGTTCTCATCGATTTTAACGGTCAATCCGGAAACACCGCCGATGATTTTGGCAAGCTTAACGATTTTCGGTCTCAGTTCTGCCATATGTTCCCCCTCAGTTCATAAGTATAGTGTTGTTTGCAGAGATAAAATCATTATAGCACAATTCGATGCGGAAATATACCATCTTTCCCCGCAGACGAAAAGATTTCCGGCATTCGCGGAAGGAAAGACTTGCGTCCGCAGGAAAAACGGGTATACTGTGGGAAAGAAAACGGCGGACCGCCGGGTAAAGGAGAAAAAGAATGGCCTGTACGACAGTGTTGGTTGGAAGAAACGCGAGCAATGACGGATCCACAATGATCGCCCGGACGGACGACGGACATTTTGATGTGAAGAAGATGACCGTAGTGGGACCGGAAAAACAGCCGAAAAAATATAAAAGCGTACTGTCTCATGTGGAGATCCCGCTTCCCGGGAACCCGCTGCGCTATACCGCGTGCCCGAGCGTAGACACCTCGAAAGGGATCTGGGCGGCTACCGGGATCAACGCAGCCAATATCGGTATGACGGCAACCGAAACGATCACCACCAATCCGCGTGTGCTGGCGGCCGATCCGCTGGTCGAACTGCGCAAAGCGGAGAAACGGGGAGAAAAGGAGATCCCCGGCGGCATCGGAGAGGAGGACATCGTGGTCCTTGTCCTGCCGTATATCCGGAGCGCAAGGGAAGGGGTCCTCCGTTTGGCCTCGCTGCTGGAGCAGTACGGGACTTATGAATCAAACGGGATTGCGTTCAACGATGAAAAAGAGATCTGGTGGCTGGAGACCATCGGCGGACACCACTGGATGGCGAAGAGGGTTCCGGATGACGCCGTCGTGCTGATGCCGAACCAGTTCGGGATGGACAGCTTCGATCTGGAAGACGCCTTCGGAAAGAAAGAGGCGCACCTTTGTTCGGCAGACCTGCGGGAATTCATCGCGGAGAACCATCTGGACCTGAATCAGAACGGCGCCTTCAATCCGCGGGATGTCTTCGGCTCCCATACCGATATGGACCACATCTACAACACGCCGCGCGCATGGTTCATGGGCCGCTTCCTCACTCCGCACACCTATCGCTGGGAGGGGGAGAACGCGGACTTCGGACCCGAGAGCGATGATCTGCCCTGGTGCGTGGTCCCGGAGCGCAGGGTGGCGGTGGAAGACGTGAAGTATCTGCTCTCCGCACATTACCAGGGAACACCGTTCAATCCCTATTCCGGCCAGGATACGGGAAAGCGCGGGATCTACCGCTCCATCGGCATCAACCGTACGGGCGTTACTTCTGTGTGCCAGATCCGGAGCGATGTGCCGGATCCGATCCGCGGACTGGAATGGATCTGTTTCGGATCCACGGTGTTCGACGCGCTTCTCCCGCTCTATGCGAATACCGGTTCCCTTCCCGCTTATCTCAGCAAGGTGGAAACGGAACCCTCCACGGAGAACTTTTATTGGGCCAGCCGGCTGATCGGCGCCCTGGCGGATCCCTGCTTCTCCGCCTGCATCCAGGATATCGAGCGGTACCAGAACGCCGTGGCTGTGAGAGGACGGCAGATCGTGCGGGAATACGACCGGAAAATGACCGAATACGGCGATTTTTCCGGGATCGAGGAAGCAAACCGCAAGCTCTGTGACATGGCAAAAGAGGAGACCGGACGCGCGCTCGGAAAGATCCTGCTGACAGCAAGCGAACATATGAAAAACGGTTACAGCCGTGCGGACAACTGAATAAATAGAAATACCCGAACGGCCGGCGCGATCAGTACCGGCCGTTCGGGCATCCTGCGGAGGAGGAGATCCGCGAACGGATCGTCCGTCCGCCGTTCTTTTCCGGTATGTGCGTTTTGTGTGACGGTTCCGATGCTATGATCAGGACATGAATTCAACAAATGATCCGGAAAGGAATGTGCTCATGAATACCTTAACTGCAAAACAGACTTTCACGCGCTTCGGACTGTATCTGCTGCTTGCGTGTCTCGCCTCGGAACTTGTCAGCCTGGCTGTGATGCTTCCGCTCATGGCTCCGGGAGTCCTGCAGAAAACCGTTGAAACCGTCGGCCCTTCGGCGGTATTCCTTCTGATGTATGTGCCGAAGTTCTTAATGCTTCTTGTCTTCTTCCTTCTTGTGAGAAAGATCCCGAAATGTTCCTGGGAAAAAGAGCAGCTGCGCATCGGCGAGCTGGCGGGGATCTTCGTGATGACCTATGCCGTGTCCACCGTGATCAACCTGATCGGAAGAGGGATCAGCGCAGTCTCTCCCGCGGGCGGCTCGCAGGCGCTGGATACGATCGGATCCATGGCCGGAAGCGGGGTGCTGATGGGCTTTCTGATCCCGGCGCTGATCGGTCCGGTGGTGGAGGAACTGATTTTCCGGAAACTGATGATCGACCGCCTTCGCAACTACGGTGAACGGACGGCTATCGTCTTCACAGCGCTGTGTTTCGGACTTTTCCACGGGAATCTCACCCAGTTCCTCTACGCGGCGTGCGTCGGTCTGTTTCTGGGTTATATCTACTGCAGGACAGGCAAGGTGCTCCATACGATGCTCATCCATATTCTGCTCAACACCTTCAGCTGCCTGATCATGCTGTTCGTGCCGCTGCTCGGCGGAGAGCAGAAGGTGCTTGCGATCCTCGGGATCTTCCTCTTCGGCGGGCTGATGATCTTCATGATGATCACCGGCTTCGCACAGCTGATCCGCCACCTGAAGAAAAAGGATCTCCGGCTGGATGGACCCGTGACGGCGGCTGTCCCGCGGAGCGAGGTGTTCCGTACCGTCTACTGCAACGCAGGGGTGATCCTCTTCTTCGCATACAGCATTGCGGCGATCGGAATGTCCCTGTTCAATATCGAACTCCCGATCGACTGGAGCGGACTTGCCTTCTGAGGCGCTGCCGCAGGCTGAAAAAGACGGGATACGGAGAAAAAAGGCCGGCCCCGGAGAGATCCGGGACCGGCCTGGAATGTTCGAATATCCGAAATGATCAAAAAAGCAGGACCCCGGCCATTTGCGGCCGGGGTCCTGCTGGTGCGAGAGAGGAGACTTGAACTCCCACGTCGGTTGACACACGCCCCTCAAACGTGCCTGTCTACCAGTTCCAGCACTCTCGCATATCGCCGGATGCGTCATCCGCATTGAAGGAAGCCTTGCAAAACCAGCGGCACTGATCCAGTGCATGCGTAATTATATTCATTCGCATGTTTTTTGTCAAGCTTATTTTTCTCCTTCGGGATCCTTTCCGTCTGCGGCGGCGAAAAGCCGGCGGGAGAAGAGAAACAGGAGCAGTGCGAGCGCCAGGAGAAGACAAACGGCGCCCGAGCGCATCAGAAGCAGATATTGCCCTTTCAGATAGGCATAGTAACCGAGAAAGGAAGCAAACTCCGTGAGCAGGGCGGCGGGTATGGCCTCGGGAAACAGGAAGCAGACGGCAAGCGTGAGCATGTCCGCTCCGAAAAAATAGCGCTCGTGCATGCGGGGGAGCAGAAACGGGATCCCGAGGACAAGAACGGCTCCGGCAAGGATAAGGATCTTCGCATCCAGTGACCTCCGCCGGATCAGACAAAGCAGGAGAACAGCGCCCATGAAAAGAAAGGCGGCAAGGATCCCGAGCCGGGTGAGAAGTTCCGGATCGGCTGAAAAGGAACGGAAATCAAGAAAGGAGAAAACAGAAGGGGAATTGTAGTTCAGGCCCGTACCGATGGAGTCCAGCTGATCGGAATACAGCAGGATCGTCTCTGAAAAAGGCCTTCCAGCCAGAACGGCGGGAAAAACGGTGAGGACATAAGTGAGAGGAAAGACCGGAAGATGCTTCCAGCGGATCCTGCCGTGGAAAAGGAAAACGGCGTAGAGCGGCATGAAAAAGACGGCCTGCAGCTTGAAACTGAAGGACAGAGCGATGAAAACCATGCTGAGGACCGGCTTTTCCCGCAGTGCGCAGGAATAACCAAGCAGGGCGAGCGCAACATAGATGCTGTCGCATTGGCCCCAGTATGCCCCGTTGAGAAGGACCGTAGGCCAGAAGAGGACGAGGAGGAAGCTCAGCAGCCGGAGAGAAGGAGAATCCCGGAAAAATGAGACGATCCGGCTGACGGAATAAGCCAGAAAAACATCGAAGAGGATGCTGAGCAGCTTGATGAGATAAAGATCCCGCACAGGGATATAGGAAAAGGCGGCAAGGAAGTACAGATACGGGATATTGTAGTTCCCGATGGAGCCCTTCAGAGCCCGAAAGCCGCCGTTGTCCCGGAACCACTGCACCCAGCGGGAAAGGAAATCGCGGTAGTCCGCGGTCTCATGCGGAAGCGCAAACCAGCGGAGCACGAAGGCGGCCGAAATGAGAAGCACTCCGGCAAGCAGTCTGCCGCGGCTGTCCAGCGCACCGGCACGGTAAAGCAGGACAAAGGCAAGCAGCGCCTCAATGATCAGGATAAACAGAACAGCATCCATAACACCCTCGGAAAGGAAAACCAACAAAAAAAGCGGTCCTAAGACCGCAGATATTTCTTGACTTTGCCGCTGCGGAATGGTAAAATAACTTGCTATGTGTCCCGCAAAAGGCAACAGTATATTTCCCCTATAAACAAAAGTATCGTATCACACATAGTTTCTGATTGCAAGTTTGAACAGCAAAAAAGAATAAACCTACCCGGGCGTTTAATACTTCGTAATACCGATAAGGAGAGCGCAGGAATGTCACAGGCAGTTAAGGAAAAACAGTACGGCAAAACGAAAAGGATGAGCTTTGCCCGCACCGAAGAGATCCAGGATATGCCGAACCTTCTGGAGATCCAGAAGAGCAGCTACAACTGGTTCCTCACCACCGGGCTTCGCGAGGTCTTCCGGGATACCGAGGCGGTCACCGACTATTCCGGGAATCTCGAGCTCAGTTTCATCGACTATTCGATGAACGAAGACCGCAAGTATACGATCGAAGAGTGCAAGGCAAGGGACGCTACGTATGCGGCGCCGCTCAAGGTCCGGGTCCGTCTCCGCAACAAAGAGACGGAGGAGATCAAAGAGCAGGACATCTTCATGGGGGATTTCCCGATCATGACGCCGTCCGGAACGTTCGTCATCAACGGAGCGGAGCGTGTCATCGTTTCCCAGATGGTCCGTTCCCCCGGCGTGTACTTCGATTCCACGACGGACAAGTCCCTGGTCAATCTGTACGCGGCGACGGTCATTCCCTATCACGGAGCGTGGCTGGAGTATGAGACGGATGCGAACGACGTATTCTACGTGCGGATCGACAAAAACCGCAAGCTCCCCATCACATGGCTCCTGAAAGCCATGGGGGCGTACAAGGAAGACATGCCGGCCACCTGGCTGACCTGCATTCCCGAGAATGAACTCGCAGTCGGCGCTGTGACCAGCGAAAGACTGAAAGAAATCTTCTACAACGATCCGCGGATCGTTACCACGCTGGATAAAGACACTGCCCAGACCAGGGAAGAGTGCCTGATGGAGATCTACCGCAAGCTCCGCCCGGGAGATCCCCCTACAGTCGAATCCTCCGAGACGCTGCTGGAAGGCCTGTTCTATGACCACCGCAGATACGACATCTCAGCAGTCGGCCGCTATAAATTCAATAAGAAACTTTCCCTTTATCCGCGCATCGTCGGTTGTGAGCTCGCGGCTCCGGTGGCGGATCCGGCTTCAGGAGAGATCCTGGCGGACGAGGGCGAAGTCCTGACAAAGGAGAAGGCGATGCAGATCGCCGACGCGGGTGTGCTGGATGTGTTCCTCCGCATGGATAAGACGACGATCCGCGTCTTCTCGAACGGAATGGTGGATATGAGTCATTTCGTTGACTTTGATCCAGAAGAGTGCGGCGTGACGGAGAAAGTCCGCTGGATCATCCTTCGCCGCCTGCTCGAGCAGTATGAAGGGGACGCGCTGAAGGAAGCCGTCCGGAACAACATCGACCTGCTCATTCCGCGCCATATCATCGCGGATGATATCTTCGCCTCGGTCAATTACCTCAACTGCCTGACCTACGGTCTCGGTTCGGCCGATGATATCGACCATCTCGGAAACCGCCGTGTGCGCTGCGTGGGCGAGCTGCTGCAGAACCAGTTCCGCATCGGCTTCTCCCGTATGGAGCGCGTCATCCGTGAAAGGATGACCCTGCAGGATCTGGATGTGGTCACCCCGCAGAGCCTGATCAACATCCGCCCCGTTACCGCGGCTATCAAGGAGTTCTTCGGCTCCAGCCCGCTGAGCCAGTTCATGGATCAGACGAACCCGCTCTCTGAGCTGACGCACAAACGCAGAATGTCCGCTCTGGGACCGGGAGGACTTTCCCGCGAACGTGCCAGCTTTGATGTGCGTGACGTGCATTACAGCCATTACGGCCGTCTCTGCCCGATCGAGACTCCTGAAGGACCGAACATCGGACTGATCAGCTATCTGGCCTCCTATGCGCGTGCGAATAAATACGGCTTCCTCGAGACGCCCTACCGGAAGATCGACAAGGCCACCGGACGTCTGACCGAAACGGTCGAGTACATGACAGCGGACAGGGAAGATGAGTTCATCGTCTGCCAGGCAAGCGAACCTGTGGACGAGAACGGATGCCTGCTGAACAAGCGTATCATCTGCCGCCACCGGAACGACACCATCGAAGTCAACCGCGAAGATGTCGATTATATCGATATCTCCCCCAAGATGATGGTCTCGATTGCCACGGCTATGATCCCGTTCCTCGAAAACGACGACGCGAACCGTGCTCTGATGGGCGCGAACATGCAGAGACAGGCTGTTCCCCTCATGACCACCCAGGCCCCGATCGTGGCTACGGGCATCGAGCACAAATGCGCGGTCGACTCCGGCGTCTGCGTCCTTGCTGAGGGCGAAGGCGTAGTGACGAGGGTGGATGCCTGCAATGTTTCCGTCCGCTACGACAGCGGAGAAACGAAAGATTATGCGCTCATCAAATTCTCCCGCTCCAACCAGGGCACCTGCTTCAACCAGCGTCCGCTGGTCGTTCCGGGCGAGCGCGTGTCGGAAGGCTCTGTGCTCGCAGACGGACCGAGCACGGCGGAAGGCGAGCTCTCCCTCGGCAAGAATATCCTGGTCGGATATATGAACTGGGAAGGCTACAACTACGAAGACGCCATCCTTCTCAATGAGCGTCTGGTGATGGAGGATGTTTTCACCTCCATCCACATCGAGGAATATGAGTGCAACTCCCGCGATACGAAACTCGGGCCCGAAGAGATCACCCGGGATATCCCCGGCGTGGGCGATGACGCGCTCAAGTACCTGGACGACCGCGGGATCATCATGATCGGCGCGGAAGTCACCGCGGGCGATATCCTCGTGGGCAAGGTCACTCCGAAGGGGGAGACCGATCTGACCGCAGAGGAAAGACTGCTTCGCGCCATTTTCGGCGAGAAGGCCAGAGAAGTCCGCGATACCTCTCTCAAGGTTCCGCACGGCGAGAGCGGCATCGTGGTGGATGTAAAAGTGTTCACCCGTGAAAACGGAGACGAGATGTCTCCGGGTGTGAGCGAGGTCGTCCGTGTATACATTGCGCAGAAGCGCAAGATCTCCGTCGGAGACAAGATGGCCGGACGCCACGGGAACAAGGGCGTCGTCTCCCGCATCCTTCCGCGCGAGGATATGCCTTACATGCCCGACGGTACTCCGCTGGACATCGTCCTCAACCCGCTGGGCGTTCCCTCCCGTATGAACATCGGGCAGGTCCTGGAGGTCCACCTCGGCTATGCGGCCCAGGCTCTCGGCTGGAAGGTCGCGACGCCTGTGTTCAACGGCGCCACCGAAACCACGATCCGCAATACGCTGAAAGAAGCGGGACTCCGCGAAGACGGAAAGAGCGAGATGTACGACGGCCGCACGGGTGAAAAATTCGACAATGACGTCACGGTCGGCTGGGTATACTTCCTCAAGCTCCACCACCTTGTCGACGATAAGATCCACGCCCGTTCCACCGGACCTTACAGCCTTGTCACACAGCAGCCGCTCGGCGGCAAAGCGCAGTTCGGAGGCCAGCGCTTCGGCGAAATGGAAGTCTGGGCCCTTGAGGCCTACGGCGCCGCCTACACGCTGCAGGAGATCCTGACCGTGAAGTCGGACGACGTCACCGGCCGTGTCAAAACCTATGAGGCGATCGTGAAGGGGAACAACATCCCGCAGCCCGGCGTACCGGAAAGCTTCAGGGTCCTGGTGAAGGAACTCCAGAGCCTCTGCCTGGATGTGAAGGTTTTGGACAAGGCCGGGAGCGAGATCGAACTCAAGGACGATGAGGACGACGATCTCACACCCAATTTCCGCGATGAGGAATTCATTCCCGCAAGTGAGGATGAATTCGAATCGGAGGGCTACAGTATCGAGAATGTGCCGGAAGATGAATTCGACGCGGATTATACCGATGATTACAGCGAGGAGGATATGTAATGAGCTATGCACCGTTTGACGCCATCCAGATTGGCATCGCCTCCCCTGAACAGATCCTTTCCTGGTCATACGGAGAGGTCAAGAAACCCGAAACGATCAATTACCGCACGCTCAAACCGGAACGGGACGGTCTGTTCTGCGAGCGCATTTTCGGACCTACGAAGGACTGGGAATGCCACTGCGGAAAATACAAGAAGATCCGTTACAAGGGCAAGATCTGCGATCGCTGCGGAGTGGAAGTCACACGCAGCAAGGTCCGGCGCGAACGCATGGGCCATATCGAACTGGCAGCCCCTGTCAGCCATATCTGGTATTTCAAGGGTATCCCCAGCCGCATGGGTCTCATGCTCGACCTTACGCCCCGCTATCTGGAAAAGGTCCTGTATTTTGCAAGCTACATCGTGATCGATCCAGGCGATACGCCGCTTCAGCGCTGCCAGATCCTCACCGAGCGCGAATACCGCGACATGCGGGAAAAGTATGAGGACGATTTCAAGGCCGGTATCGGCGCGGAAGCCATAAAGGAACTGCTTCAGCAGATCGATCTGGATGAGCTTTCCGCCCAGCTCCACGAGGAACTGGACAAGGCGAGCGGACAGAAGAAGGCAAAGCTCGTCAAGCGCATCGAATGCGTGGAGGCCTTCCGCAAAAGCGGGAACCGTCCGGAATGGATGGTCATCGACATCCTGCCGGTGATCCCTCCCGAGATCCGTCCGATGGTCGCGCTCGACGGCGGCAGATATGCCACCAGTGACCTGAACGACCTGTACCGCCGCGTCATCAACCGCAACAACCGTCTGAAGAGACTGCTGCAGCTGAACGCACCGGATATCATCGTCCGGAACGAGAAGCGCATGCTTCAGGAAGCCGTGGACGCCCTGATCGATAACGGCCGCCGCGGCCGCGCGGTGACCGGCGCGAACTCCCGCGCCCTGAAGTCCCTCTCTGACATGCTGAAAGGCAAACAGGGACGTTTCCGTCAGAACCTCCTCGGTAAACGTGTCGACTATTCCGGCCGTTCGGTCATCGTTGTCGGCCCGGATCTGAAGATCTACCAGTGCGGCGTTCCGAAGGAAATGGCCATTGAGCTGTTCCGCCCGTTCGTCATGAAGAAACTGGTGGACGACGGAGACGCCAACAACATCAAATCCGCCAAGAAGATGGTGGACCGCCAGAACGACAAGGTCTGGGACGCGCTGGAGTATGTGATCAAGGAGCATCCGGTCCTTCTGAACCGTGCGCCGACACTGCACCGCCTGGGTATCCAGGCCTTCGAGCCGATCCTTGTGGAAGGACGCGCGCTGCGGCTCCATCCGCTGGTCTGCACGGCCTATAACGCCGACTTTGACGGCGACCAGATGGCTATCCATGTGCCGCTCTCCGCGGAGGCGCAGGCGGAAGCCCGCATCCTGATGCTCTCGGCGAACAATCTGCTCCGTCCGCAGGACGGCCGGCCGGTCACGGTGCCGACGCAGGATATGATCCTCGGATCCTACTACCTGACGATGGAACGGATCGGGAGCGCGGAAAAAGGCGCTGAGCAGCTTCTTGTGGATGATCCGGGCGAGACGGGACTCACCTCCGGAGCCGTATATGACGGAGATGTGATCTATGAGACGAATCTGAAGGCCAAGGCGGAGAAACTCCGTCCTGCAACGTACAAATCCCTGCTCTGCTACCGGGACGCCAACGAAGCCATCATGGCGTACAATGAAGGGGATGTGGGACTGCATGCCCCCATCCGTCTCCGCATGACGAAGACTTTCGACGGTGTCGAGAGGCAGAAGGTCATCAACACGACGGTCGGACGCATCATCTTCAACGAGCCGATCCCCCAGGATCTGGGATACGTCGACCGGACAGATCCCGAGGATGCTTTCAAGTTTGAGATCGATTTCCAGGTCGGAAAGAAGCAGCTTGGCGATATTATCGACCGCTGCATCCAGAAATACGGCTTTACGATCTCGGCTGAGGTGCTCGACAGCATCAAGGCCATGGGATACAAGTATTCCACCAGAGGCGCGATCACGATCTCGGTCGCGGACATGACGGTTCCCGATACCAAGAGAGAACTGATCGCCGCGACGGAGGACGAGGTTCTCCGCATCGAACGTCAGTTCAAGCGCGGCTTCATTACTGACGACGAGCGTTACCGCCTGGTGGTCTCCGAATGGGAAAAGACCACGAAGGATGTCACGGATGCCCTGCAGGACTGCCTTGACGAATTCAATCCGATCTATATGATGGCCAACTCCGGTGCCCGCGGATCCATGAACCAGATCCGTCAGCTCGCCGGTATGCGCGGACTGATGGCCAACACGTCCGGTAAGACCATCGAGATCCCGATCAAGTCGAACTTCCGTGAAGGCCTCTCTGTTCTGGAGTATTTCATCTCCACGAGAGGCGCCCGGAAGGGTATGGCGGATACGGCCCTGCGTACGGCCGACTCCGGATATCTTACCCGCCGCATGGTCGACGTGTGCCAGGATGTCATCATCCGGGAGAAGGACTGCGGTACCACGGAAGGCGTATGGGCTTCCGAGATCTACGAAAAAGGCCAGCTTGTGGAGGACTTTGCCACAGCGATCCACGGACGTTTCCCGGCCGCGCCGGTGATTGACGAGAAGACGGGCGAACTGCTTTTCGATACCGATCACATGCTCATGCCGGAGGATGTTCCAGTACTGGAGAGCCACGGGATCCACAAGGTCTATATCCGCAGCGTGCTCACCTGCACGGCCATCCCCGGCGTCTGCACGAAATGCTATGGCATCAACCTGGCGACCGGAAGACCGGTGAACGCCGGTGAAGCAGTCGGCGTCATTGCGGCGCAGTCCATCGGTGAACCCGGTACACAGCTTACGATGCGTACCTTCCATACCGGCGGTGTTGCCGGAGATGACATCACACAGGGTCTTCCCCGTGTCGAAGAACTGTTCGAAGCACGCAAGCCGAAGAGAATGGCGGTGCTCTCGGAAATCTCCGGAACTGTCTCCATCGAGGAGGAGAAGAAAGGCGCGATCTACGCGGTGACCGTTACGAACGAGGCGGAAGGCGAGACCCGTGTGTATAAGGTCACGCACAACTCGGGCATCGTAGTGCACAACGGCGATCATGTCGACCGGGGCCAGGAACTGACATCCGGATCTCTGAATCCGCATGATGTTCTGGCGATCCGCGGCGTGGATGATGATGAGTTCGGCCGCCAGGGCGTCCGCAGCTATATCACCAGCGAGGTCCAGAAGGTTTACCGCCAGCAGGGCGTCGATATCAACGACAAGCATATCGAGGTCATCGTTCGTCAGATGATGCGCAAAGTGCGCGTGGAAGATGCCGGATCGACCTCACTGCTCTCCGGCGCGACGGTAGACATCTCCCAGATCCGCGATGAGAACCGGAAGATCGCCGAACGGCAGGCCAATGGAGAGGAAGGACTTGCCAAAGCGACCTATACCCAGCTGCTCATGGGCATTACCAAAGCATCGCTTGCCACCGACAGCTGGATGTCCGCCGCATCCTTCCAGGAGACCACCAAGGTGCTCACAGATGCGGCGATCAAAGGAAAGGTCGACCATCTGATCGGTCTGAAGGAAAACGTCATCATCGGCAAACTGATCCCGGCCGGAAGCGGTCTGGAGATGTACCGAGATTTTGAGGACAGGACGGATGATACCGCTGCTGAAGAAGCAGAGTATGTGGATCTGACTGCCCTCGTGAGCAAAACGAATGCACTCTGATCATACCTATGCGGAAATGGAGTCTTCGGACTCCATTTCCGCGTTCTTCCCTTAACTGAAAATTCTGCTTTTTGAACGAAATTTCTTGACTAAAGTTGTGACATGTGCTAAAATCCACAATGTTGCGGTATCGGTTCAGACCGGATGGGAAGAATGGATCGAGAAGCACCGGAATTCCTTGATCTGTCAAGGAAAACCGCACATTTTTTGAAGAAAGGAGGAAAACAATGCCGACCTTTAACCAATTGGTGAGAAAAGGCAGAGAAAAGGTCACCTACAAATCCACTTCTCCTGCAATGCAGAAAGGGATGAACACCCTGAAGAACAGGGAGACCAACCAGAGCTCTCCTCAGAAGAGAGGCGTATGCACCGCTGTGCGTACTTCCACTCCCAAGAAGCCGAACTCTGCTCTGCGGAAAATCGCACGTGTGCGTCTCACGAATGGGTACGAAGTAACCGCATACATCCCCGGTATCGGCCACAATCTTCAGGAGCACTCCGTCGTTATGATCCGTGGCGGCCGTGTGAAGGACCTTCCTGGTGTCCGTTACCACATCATCCGTGGTACGCTCGACGCGCAGGGCGTGGCCAATCGTATGCAGGGTCGTTCCAAGTACGGCGCCAAGAGACCGAAAGCTGCTAAGAAGTAAACAACCGAACAGCGGCAATAGCCCTGTCGTTTATCTTATAGACGGGATAGACCTCGGGGCGCAGACGGGACGGAGGCATCCGTTCCGAGTACCTGTGAATCCATTTTTTAATGAAGGAGGGAAGCAACGTGCCCAGAAGAGGTAATGTTCCCAAAAGAGAAATATTGCCGGATCCTCTGTATAACAGCATTCTGGTGACCAAGCTCATCAACGGTGTTATGCTCGACGGCAAGAAAGGTGTTGCTCAGAAGGTGGTTTACGGCGCCTTCGACATCATCAAGGACAAAACCGGTAAGGAACCTCTGGACGCTTTCACCGAGGCCATGAACAACATCATGCCCCAGCTGGAAGTCAAGGCCCGCCGTGTCGGCGGCGCCACCTATCAGGTGCCTATCGAAGTCAGACCTGCACGCCGTCAGACTCTTGCTCTTCGCTGGCTGGTCGATTATGCCCGCAAGCGCAATGAGAAGACGATGAAAGAGCGCCTCGCAGGCGAGATCATGGATGCATGCAACAACCTCGGTTCCGCTGTGAAAAAGCGCGAGGACATGCACAAAAACGCAGAAGCAAACAAAGCTTTCGCCCATTTCAGATGGTAATTTTTTCAGGAGAGACTCATGCCGAGAAAGTATTCGCTTGAAAAAACGAGGAATATTGGCATCATGGCTCATATCGACGCCGGAAAGACCACGACCACGGAACGGATCCTGTTTTACACCGGTGTCAACTACAAGCTCGGTGAGACCCATGAGGGTACCGCTACGATGGACTGGATGGAGCAGGAGCAGGAGCGAGGGATCACCATTACATCTGCTGCCACCACCTGTTTCTGGAGAGACACCCGCATCAACATCATCGATACTCCGGGCCATGTGGACTTCACAGCAGAGGTCGAGCGTTCGCTTCGAGTGCTTGACGGCTGCGTGACGGTCCTGTGCGCCAAAGGCGGAGTCGAACCCCAGTCCGAGACGGTGTGGAGACAGGCCGATCATTATAATGTCCCCCGTATGATCTATATCAACAAGATGGACATTACCGGAGCGGACTTCTTCCACGTGCTCGACATGGTACGGGACAGACTCAAGTGCAACGCGGTTCCGATCCAGCTGCCCATCGGGGCGGAGGATTCCTTCAAAGGGATCGTGGATCTTGTGGATATGAACTCGCGCATCTATTACGATGATCTCGGCCAGGACCAGCGGACGGAACCGATTCCGGACGATATGCTGCCGCTGGCTGAAGAGTATCGCAATAAACTCCTGGAAGCAGTTTCGGATTTCGACGATGAGATCATGGAACTGTATCTCGAAGGCGAAGAGGTCCCCGCGGACAAGATCCGCGCGGCCATCCGCAAAGCGACCGTCGCCGTGAAAATGGTGCCGATCACCTGCGGAACTTCGTATAAAAACAAAGGCGTTCAGAAGCTTCTGGATGCGATCGTCGACTATATGCCTTCTCCGCTGGATATCCCGCCGATCGAAGGGATCAACCCGAAGACAGGGGAGAAAGAGGAGAGACATTCGGACGACGGAGCACCGTTTTCCGCGCTGGCTTTCAAGATCATGACTGATCCCTTCGTAGGACGGCTCAGCTTTTTCCGCGTTTACTCCGGAACACTGGAGACGGGAAAAACGGTGATGAATTCCACAAAGGGGCAGCGGGAGCGCTTCGGCAGGATCCTGCAGATGCATGCAAACCACAGAGAGGATATCGAAGGAGTTTATGCCGGAGATATCGCGGCGGCAGTCGGACTGAAAAACACGACGACCGGCGATACCCTGTGTGATGAAAAGCATCCGATCATCCTGGAATCGATGGAGTTTCCGGATCCGGTCATCCGCGTAGCGATCGAACCGAAGACCAAGGCCGGTCAGGAAAAGATGGCCATAGCGCTTCAGAAGCTTTCGGATGAAGACCCGACGTTCAAAACATGGACGGATGAAGATACGGGTCAGACGATCATCGCCGGGATGGGTGAACTCCATCTTGAGATCATTGTGGACAGGCTCCTCCGTGAATTCCGTGTGGAGGCAAATGTGGGCAAGCCGCAGGTCTCCTATAAGGAGACGATCCGGCGCGCGGCCAGTGTCGATACACGGTATGTGCGGCAGACCGGCGGCAAAGGCCAGTTCGCTCATGTGAAACTGACCATCGAGCCGAACGAACCCGGAAAAGGGTATGAGTTTGTCAATAAGGTGACCGGCGGAGCGATTCCCAAGGAGTATATCCCCTGTGTGGATGAAGGCATCCGGGGAGCGATGCTTTCCGGCGTCCTTGCCGGCTATCAGGTGGTCGATGTGAAAGCAACGCTCACCGACGGCTCGGCCCACGAGGTGGATTCTTCCGAACTGGCGTTCCGGATCTGCGGCAGCATGGCTTTCAAGGAAGCCAGCGAGAAGGCGGACCCGACGCTGCTGGAACCCATCATGAAGGTCGTTGTGACAGCACCGGAGGAATACATGGGCGATGTCATCGGCGATCTGAATGCCCGGCGCGGGCAGATCACGGGAACGGATGTGCGTAACGGGGCTGCGATCATAGAAAGCAACGTTCCGCTTTCCACCATGTTCGGTTATGCTACGGACCTGCGCAGCAAAACACAGGGAAGAGCGACCTACAGCATGGAACCCAGCCATTTTGTGGAACTGCCCAAAAATCTTCAGGATCAACTTGTCAATGCGAACAAGTTTGGATTCAATTCCAGTAAATTCATGTAAGCTGATTCTCAACCATATCTTATTTTATTTGTGATTCTTTTTAGGAGGATATTAAAATGGCAAAACAGATGTACAACAGAACCAAGCCCCATGTCAACATTGGCACCATTGGTCACATCGACCACGGCAAGACCACTCTGACTGCTGCGATCACGAAGTATCTTGCTTTCCAGGGCAAAGCCGAGTATACCGATTACTCTTCCATCGACAAGGCCCCTGAAGAGAGAGAACGCGGCATCACCATCAACACCGCACACGTCGAGTACGAGA
>JAGBQR010000030.1 GCA_017632775.1 Oscillospiraceae bacterium
CGTCCGTTTCCTGCCGGACATATCGATAAATGTATTCTTCTGCCAGCTCATCGATCCGGCCCGTCTCTTTTTCTTCTTCCAGGAATTCATTCACATAACTCAGCAGGTCTTCCGATCCTTTCGGCATCAGAACGCCGAGCTGTCCGTTTGTGAACGGCTCGTAAATCAGAGGGGCGGCAAGCCTCTCATCCTGCCCCACATAGTAGCCTGCCTCCATGATCTCCGTGATCATGACATCCGCTTTCCCGGAAGCAACAAGCCCCGGAATCTCCTGATTGATCTCATGGATGATCAGCGTGGCATCCGGCAGGTTCTCACGGGCGAACTTCTCATTCAGTCCGCCGGGGTTCTCCATCACACGGACTTCCGGATGATTGATGGCTTCCAAGGATGTATATTTCTCTGCGTCCTCTGCCCGGCACAGAACCGTCTTTCCATTCTCCAGATATCCCTCAGACATCAGCGCCTGCTCTTTTCTGGCGTCCGTGATCGTAATACCGCATATCGCCAGATCGAATTTTCCGGCCAGAGTATCTTCCATCAGGGTCGGCCAGGATGTTTTCACATACTCTGTCTTCACCCCCAGAGAGGCAGCCAGGTCCTCCGCAAGCGCCGCGTCAAAACCCACATAGGTGTTCGTCTCCGGATCCAGATAGGACATCGGCAGATAATCTCCTGCAGTTCCTACCCGCAGTACACCGTTTTTCCGGATGGCATATATCACGTTATTTTCTTCGCCCGCTGCCTGTGTGCTGCCAAGAAATCGGATCAGCCTGTCCTGGAAATCGCGATAATACGGCTTTTCAATGAAGGCCACATGGGACGCTCCTTCGATCACTTCCAGTTCGGAACCGGCCGGAAGGTCGTCAAGGACCGCGTTCACGCGGCTGAAGTCCAGATAGGGATCCTGATCCCCGCAGATCACAAGCGTGGGGACCGTGATTTTTTTCAGATTAATCAGAGACTGTGTTTTGTCCACACAAATATCCCGTCTGCCGCCGTTGGGACTGGATTCTTTGTCATAATGCCAGGAGCCTGAACAAAGCATTTCAATGACAACAGGATCCGCAATCAGGTAATTGAACGTCCCGTCTTCATTTTTCTGGAAATCATCCGCTGCATGCTCCCATGTATTGTGATGGAACGGCTCTGTTACGTCGGCCTTGCCGAGGCCGCTCAGGATGGGCGCAAAAAGGACAAGCCTGTTTATATGCCCGGGATGGTTTGAGACAAACCGGCCGGTTGTCACTGTTCCCCAGCTCCAGCCCAGCAGATCGATCTTGTCCTGCCCGGATATTTCACAGATCTTCTCCACGGCGGCATGGATATCCTCCGCTGCATAATCCGAATCCGGAAGGAAGCCGTCTTCCACTTCCTCTGACTGACCGAATCCCGCGATATCCAGCCGCCATACAGCATAGCCTTCCCGTGCGAGAAACCGTACCAGGCTGTAATCCTCATAATCGATATCGAACTCGTGGGAGGAATATGTAACGCCGTGGATCAGGAGGATATTTCTGTCCGGATTCGATCCCGTGACCGACATGCGGTCCAGATGCAGATCGATGCCGTTTCTTTCCAGAGGGTATTCATTATAGCTGTACGAAACAGACGGCTCCGCCGCGCTGCTTTGCTTTTGTGGTTCCTCCCCGGAAGCACATGTCGCCAGTGAAAAGATCAACATAACGGCAAGAACCATTGCTGTTATTTTCTTCATATCCGATCCTCCCCATATTGTCAAGTACCAAATTCAGTAGAATCAACACTTTTTTCGTTGATTCATCACCCGGATGAGTCCTCTACGGATAGTTTCCGTGCTTCAATGGCAGAAACTGTTAATAGAACTCTTGCAAATTATGGAGAATAAAAATGTTTCTTGCGGTAGATATAGGTAATTCCAAAATTAATATGGATGTTTTCGAGGGAGAAAATA
>JAGBQR010000031.1 GCA_017632775.1 Oscillospiraceae bacterium
GAGGTGGAAGGACTCAACGGAAGGAATGCCGGCGAACTGCTTACCGGGGTCTCCCGGGAGGTCTTCCGGCGCAGTGCCTTCATTGAACAGGGCGGGATCTCCGTCACGGGCGGTCCCGAAGTGGAGAAGCGGATCAGTTCGATCGTATCTACCGGCGAGGAGACGACCAGTTTCTCCGAAGCCGATGAAAAACTGAGGAGCTGGATGCGGAAGCGCCGCTATAACCGAAACGGAGAACTGCCGGAGATCGAAGCCAGGCTGGACGAAGCGAACCGGGAACTGGAAACGGCCCGGGAAGGTGCGGAGAAACTCGCGGAACTGGAAACGCAGCTGGAGAACAGCGCGGCTGAGTGCAGCAGACTGGAAACAGAGCTCACCGAAGCACGCAAAAAACAGCGAAAGAGCGCGATGGACCGGCTCGGCAGAGCCGATCAGGAATTGGAGGCGCGAAGAAAAACGCTGGAGGAGTGTTCCGCTCTGCTGGCCGGGCAGAAGCAGCAGCTGAGGACCTCCCGGATCGGGACGCTGGATCGCAGGGAGGCGGAAGCCCGGACAGCGGCGGATATCGAACGGTATCAACAGCTCGAAGCGGAAGCAGAAGGGAAAAAGACGGTCTCACCGCTCCTGTTCATCCTGCTGCTTGTCTTTGCGGCGGTCTGTGCGGCCGTGTATATGGTCAAAGAATCGGTGTGGCTGATGGTCGCTGCAGCATGTTTCCTGCTTCCGGGGATCGGCTTTGCGATGGCTGCCCTGAAAGCGAGGAATTCGCTGAGGGACGCCCGGGATGAGCAGGCCCAGATCCTGCGGAACTACGCGGCGGAAGATCTGGGCGAGATCCAGACCCTGGAGGAAGAACAGCGGCGGCTGTTCGACACGCTGCAGGAGACGGAGAAGAAGGTGAGGGCTGCCGGAGAAGCTTATAACCGCGCGAGGGAAGCACAGATGCAGATGCGTCAGAATGTTGTGACGGCACTGGACTTCTCGGCGGAAGGCGTAGGAGAGGCGGCGGCTTTGACGGCGCAGCTCGAAACGGCCCGTCAGCAGAAGACGCAGATCGAAAATGAGCTGTCCCGGCTGCGCGGCCGCCTGGAAAACCTTGGAGACAGCGTGGCGGTCGAGAGTGATATCCGGTATCTGGAAGAGCGCTATGACATCGTGAACAGGGAGTATGAGGCGCTGGATCTGGCCGAGAGGATCCTCCGGGAGGCGGATGGAGAGATACAGAGCCGCTTTTCTCCCCAGCTGGGAAAGCTGGCTGCTGAATATATGTCCGTACTCACCGGGGGACGGTATGACGAGGTTCTGATCGCAAGAGACTTTTCTGCGATGACACGCCGCAGCGGCGACAGTGTGGCACGGGATTCGGGATATCTGAGCACCGGCACACTGGACCTGCTGTATCTTGCCGTAAGGCTTGCCGTATGTGAGCTGGCGCTTCCGGAAGGGGAAAACTGCCCCCTGATCCTGGACGATGCGCTCGTGAATCTGGATGAGGAGCGGACAGGGAAGGCGCTGCAGCTGCTTGCGGAGATCGCCAGGAGCAGGCAGGTGATCCTGTTTACCTGCAGAGAGATCGGATAAAAAACCGGGCGGGATTCATTCCAGCATCCCGCCCGGTCGGCGGATCGCATGAGGTCAGAGACTGAAAATCGAATCGTCATTCTCTATCCAGTCACTCACGGGGATCGTTTTATACTCGGTCGGACTGATCCGGATCACGATCTTATCGATCCCGGCATTGATGATCTGACGCTTGCACATGGAGCAGGACATAGCGTCCGAAAGAAGCTCGTTCGTCCGGGCGTCTCTTCCGACAAGGTAGATCGTCGCACCGATCATATCACGCCGAGAGGCGGAAATGATGGCGTTGGCTTCCGCGTGAACGCTCCGGCAGAGTTCATACCGCTCACCCGACGGGATGCGGAGCTTTTCGCGGGTGCATTCTCCGATGTCGGAACAGTTGCGGCGTCCGCGCGGAGCTCCGTTGTAACCGGTGGAGATGATCTCATCATTGCGTACGATGATGGCCCCGTATTTTCGACGGAGACATGTCGAGCGCTCCAGCACCGAATCGGCGATATCAAGATAATAGTTCTGCTTACTGGTCCTGTTGTCCATAATACTGCCCCCGAAACGGAAGAATATATATACTATACACGAAAAGGGACAGGGCGGTCAATAAGCAGTGGAATTTTACGGGACGATATGATAATATGCTTGTCATGACAACGAAGAGTTACCAGAAGAAACTGGATGAGATCATACGGGAACAGGGAGAACACCGGCCGAAACTCCTGCTCCACAGCTGCTGCGGGCCTTGTTCCAGCGCAGTTCTGGAAGCCCTTGTGAAGCATTTCGAAGTCACGCTCCTTTGGTATAATCCCAATCTGTATCCGGAGAGCGAATTCCGGAAAAGACTGGATACGCTGAAGGAACTGCTGGAAAAGAGCGGTCTGGACGGAACGGTGGGTCTTCGTGTCGAAGACTGGGCGCAGGAAGATTTTGCGGAGAAAGTGCGGGGGCTTGAAAACGAACCCGAGGGGGGAAGACGCTGCGAGCAGTGTTTCCGGCTCCGTCTTCTGAAAACGGCGGAGATCGCCGCACGGGAAGGCTTCGATTATTTCTGCACGACGCTCACGGTCTCACGGTTCAAAAATGCGGAACTGATCAACCGCATCGGAGAGGAAGCCGCGGGATCCTTCAATGCGGCATGGCTTCCGTCAGACTTCAAGAAACGCGGCGGAGAGGAACGGTCACAGGTGCTGAGCCGGCAGTACGGACTGTATCGTCAGAATTACTGCGGATGTCAGTATTCTCTCTGGAGCCGCGAAAACACAGGATAAAAGGTACATACGTAAAAGTTCAATTGCGCAGGTTTCCACACCCTGCGTGTGCCGACGGGCCGGATCAAAAAATGGAGCTGCGTTTTGCGCGCAGCTTTCGGGATCCTCCGCGGCAGAATAAAAAATGGAGGTATCCCCAGTGAACACACAGAAAAACCGCAGCAAACTCCTGAAGATCACCACATCGGCCGTTATTGCCGCCGTCTATGCGGCGCTTACCATCCTGCTGGCACCGATCAGCTACGGAGCAGTCCAGTTCCGCGTCTCGGAGGCGCTGACTGTCCTGCCCTTTCTTATGCCCGGCACGGTCTGGGGACTGTTTGCCGGCTGTGTTATTGCGAATCTCTACACGGGGAGCGTGCTTGACATCGTATTCGGTTCACTCGCGACGTTTCTGGCGGGTTTGCTCACCGCGTGGTTCGGCCGCAGGGGGAATACGGTCAAAAACAGGCTTCTCGGCTGCCTGATGCCGGTGCTTTTCAACGCGGTCATCGTAGGCGCGGTCCTCACCTGGGGCTATGGGATCCGGACATTTGCCAGTCCGCTCGCTTCCTACGGATTCAACGCGCTTACCGTTGGCCTGGGTGAAACAGGCGTGCTGTACCTGATCGGCTATACCCTGCTGTGCCAGCTGCCGAAGATCAGGGTTTTCCGTGAGTTTTTCGAACGTTTCAACCGTTCATAAACACTGCTTAAAGGAACAAGGACGAAATCTCATGAAAGTCAGAAAAGCGATCATACCGGCGGCAGGCCTCGGAACGAGACTGCTGCCGAACACCAAGAGCATTCCCAAGGAGATGCTTCCGCTGGTGGACAAACCGGTCATCCAGTATATCGTGGAAGAGGCCGTATCCGCAGGCGTCGAGCAGATCCTAATCATCACGAACCGGGGAAAGACGCCGATCGAGGATTATTTTGACTACGCTCCGGATCTGGAGGAACGTCTTCTTGCGGACGGGAAGGAAAAGGACGCGGAGATCATCCATCGGGTCGCGGACATGGCGGATGTGCTGTTCCTCCGGCAGAAAGAGACAAAAGGTCTGGGGCATGCCGTATGGAGAGCCAAAAGCTTCGTGGGTGACGAACCTTTCGCGATCCTCCTCGGAGATGACATCATGCTCGGGAAAAAACCGGTGCTCAAGCAGCTGGTCGAGGCCGCAGAGGCAAATGACTGCAGCGCGGTGGCTATCCATGAAGTTCCGGATGAACTGATCGTCAAGTATTCTTCGGTCCTTCTTGAAGAAAAGCTCTCGGACAGGGTATACCGGATCGGGGATATGAATGAAAAACCGGCACTCGAGGAGAAGTTCTCCAATTATGCGATCCTTGGCCGGTATGTGCTGACCTCTTCCATTTTTGACATTCTCGCGCATACAGCGCCCGGCAGAAACAACGAGATACAGCTGACGGACGGGATGAAGGAACTGGTACGGCATGAAATGATGTGCGGAGTGGATTTCGAAGGGCGCCGCTATGATACAGGCAACCTGAAAGGATATCTCGAAGCCATCATCGAGTTTGCGCTGCAGGATGAGGAAGCAGGGGAATGGCTGAAACAGTTCATCCTGGAGAAGGCGCGCAGCTTTGCGGATTGACAAAGCCGGACAGAGGGATTATAATCCGTTCGAAAAGTGAATACAGGGGTGCTGGGTTGTCCCGGCTGAGATGGAGCGAAGTGAAGCTCCGGTACCCTTATACCTGATCCGGATAATGCCGGCGTAGGAAAAGACGATGGACGATTTCGGCAGGTCTGTATCCGTACAGGACCTGCCGTATCTATTTCTTGAAACAAACAGGGAGGA
>JAGBQR010000032.1 GCA_017632775.1 Oscillospiraceae bacterium
CGAGGGAGGTCTCGCCCCGAACCATACCCTTTCCCACCTGAAGGAGCTCTGGTACTACTGGATCCACCTGTTCGATGACTGCGGAAAGCTTTACAAGCGCTTGAAAAAAGCACCGAATCTGAATGAGTATTCGCTTGCGGCGGAGGAGATCTTCCGGAACGGCGCCTTCAATGCGGAGCGGAGTTTTTCCGGCGGAAAATACGAAGGATAAACAAGGAAAAAAGAGAGAACGGCTGTTTCGGCCGTTCTCTCTTTTTCGTCATTGTGCACGGATACAGGGATGGCAGGTACATGTTTTTCTTAGTTTTCCGGTATTGCAATTTTCACAAATTAACGTATAATTGTATACAATTATACAAAAAAAGAAAGGCCGTGATCCGATGCTGGAGCTTTCCAACAAGACCAATCTGCTCGAAGAGAGCAATTACCGTTATTCCCTGCAGGACATTCCCGAACCGAATCTCTACCGGGATGTCTACAATTATGAGGAGGTCCCGCGGGTCCCGTTCAATCATCGCCGCGTACCTATCGGAATGCCGGAAGAGATCTGGATCACCGACACCACGTTCCGCGACGGGCAGCAGTCCATCGAACCCTACAGCGTGGAGCAGATCGTCGAACTGTATAAACTCATGGCCAGGCTGGGCGGGCCCTTCGGGATCATCCGGCAGACGGAGTTTTTCCTTTACAGCAGAAAGGATCGTGAGGCCATCGAAAAATGCCGGGAACTCGGCTATACCTTCCCGGAGATCACCACCTGGATCCGGGCAACGAAAGAGGATTTCAAACTGGTGCAGGACATGGGGATCGAGGAAACGGGCATCCTGGTGTCCTGCAGCGACTATCACATCTTCCACAAGATGAAGATGACGCGCCGGCAGGCGATGGAGCAGTATCTCTCCACGGTAAAAATGGCTTTTGAGCACGGAGTGGTGCCGCGCTGCCATCTGGAGGACATTACCCGCGCGGATTTTTACGGCTTTGTGGTGCCGTTCGTGAACGAACTGATGAAACTGTCGCGGGAGGCGGGGATCCCGGTAAAGATCCGGGCCTGCGACACCATGGGTTATGGCGTTCCCTATACGGAGGTCGCCCTGCCCCGCTCGGTCCCGGGGATCATCTACGGCCTGCAGCACTATTCCGAAGTGCCGAGCGAGATGCTCGAGTGGCACGGACACAATGACTTTTACAAAGCTGTCTCCAATGCTTCCACGGCATGGCTTTACGGGGCGTCCGCGGTGAACTGCTCCCTGCTGGGCATCGGCGAACGGACCGGGAATATCCCGCTCGAAGCCATGGTGATCGAATATGCCTCGCTCCGCGGTTCGCTGGACGGGATGGATTCCACGGTAATCACGGAGATCGCCGATTATTACCGCAGGGAGATCGGATATGACATCCCGCCCATGACGCCGTATGTCGGCCGGAATTTCAACGTGACCCGGGCCGGGATCCATGCGGACGGTCTGCTCAAGGACGAGGAGATCTACAATATATTCAATACCCGGAAGATCCTCAACCGCGGTCCGTCCGTCATGATCGGGAAATCCTCCGGGGCGGCGGGAATCGCCTACTGGATCAACGAGAATTATCATCTTTCGGCGAACGAAGCGGTGGACAAGAAAGATCCGCTTGTGGCGAAGATCAAGGAATGGGTCGACACGGAGTATGCCGACGGAAGACAGACCACGCTTTCCACGCATGAGATCGAAGAAAAAATCGAAGAGCTCTCCGGCGGGCGGCTCTGCAGACTCTGAGAGGAGGAAGAACAATGATCCTTTATAAATCCGTTTCGCTGGCCGATCAGGTGTTCGATCAGCTGGAAACCGATATCCTTGCCGGAAAATACCCGAGAGGCACTCTCCTCACGGAGATCGGACTCTGCGAAGAACTGGGCGTCAGCCGTACACCGGTGAGGGAGGCGCTGCGCCGACTGGAGCAGGAGCATATCATCGAAAGCCGGGGCAAAGGTATGGAAGTGCTCGGAATCACGGATAACGACGCAGCCGTGATGTTTGATGTGCGCCGGCAGATCGAGGGCATGGCGGCGGCCGCCAGTGCCAGAAACATCACGGAGGAGCAGATCGCCCGTCTCCGGGAAAACCTTGAGCTGCAGGAGTTTTACAGAAACAGAAAAGACACGGAAAAGATCAAATCGCTTGACAGCGAGTTCCATAAGATCATCTACGAATCAGCAGGAAGCGTGGTCTATTACGACACCCTGCATCCGCTGCACAACAAGCTCCAGAAGGTCCGCAAGACCTCACTGGAAAACGAAGCCAGAGCGGAGCAGTCCATTCAGGAGCATCAGGCGATCCTGCGGGCGATCGCCGCACATGACGCTAAGAAAGCGGAGGAAGCCATGGCCCGCCATGTGAGCAATGCCCAGCAGGTCTTTATCCGTCGCGTCGACCGGGAGGAGAAGGAAGCATGAAAGCGGTGGAAAGAAAGAAGACCGGAGCGATCCTTTCGGGCAACACCGTGATCGAAACGGAAAACCGGGACAGGGCGGCGAGGGAGAAGACACTCGCGTACCGGATCCTCCGCGCCCATGAGAAAAGAAAAGAGGCCGACGGGAAACTTCATATCGGCTTTGACGCCATGATCTCCCATGACATCACGTATGTAGGAATCATCCAGACGGCACGTGCCTCAGGGATGAAGAAATTCCCGATCCCCTATGCGCTGACGAACTGCCATAACAGTCTTTGTGCTGTGGGCGGCACCATCAATGAGGACGACCACGCGTTCGGTCTTTCCGCCGCAAAGAAGTACGGAGGTATCTATGTCCCGGCCAATCAGGCGGTGATCCATCAGTTTGCGCGCGAAAAGCTGGCCGGCTGCGGGAAGATGATCCTTGGCTCGGATTCGCATACGCGATACGGCTGCTACGGTACGCTCGCGGTCGGAGAAGGCGGCGGGGAACTGGCCAAGCAGCTGCTGGATGATACCTGGGATATCGACGAGCCGGAAGTGGTGCTGGTTTGGGTCACGGGAAAGGTACCGCACGGAATCGGACCGCATGATGTGGCCATCGCCCTCGTCGGAGAGACGTTCCCGGACGGATTCGCGAAGAACCGTATCCTGGAGTTCGCGGGACCGGGGATCGGATCGCTCAGTATGGATTTCCGTACAGGGATCGATGTGATGACCACGGAGACAGGATGCCTCAGTTCTATCTGGCCGACAGACGGGACTGTCCGGGATTTCTATCGGAATGTGGGAAGACCGCAGGACTACCGCACGCTGGCTGCAGAGGACGGGGCCTATTACGATGCCTTCGTCACCATCGATCTGGACAGGATGGAGAGTATGATCGCGCTCCCATACCATCCCTCGATGGCGGTTTCGATCCATGACCTGCAGAAGGACCCGGAAGGCTTTTTCAAACAGATCGGAGACAGATATGCCGATGCTTTCGGAGGAAAAGTGAAACCGGATCTCAGCGCCTGCATCGATGAACAGGGACGCGTGCGCTGTGAACAGGGCGTGATCGTAGGCTGTGCCGGCGGATTGTATGATAATATCGCCGAAGCGGCTGCGATCCTGAAGGGGAAAAGTATCGGGAACGGTTATTTCGATCTGTCGGTCTATCCTTCTTCCACACCGATTGACCTTGCGCTGGTGCGGGACGGGATCACAGCTGATCTGCTTGAGTGCGGCGCGGTCATGAAACCATGCTTCTGCGGCCCCTGCTTCGGTGCGGGAGATACGCCGGCGAACGGAACACTTTCGATCCGCCACGCAACGCGGAACTTTGCCAACCGGGAAGGCTCGAAACCCGCTGCAGGCCAGCTCGCCTCCGTGGCGCTCATGGATGCCCGCTCCATTGCCGCAACCGCGGCGAACGGAGGGATCCTCACCGCGGCGACGGACATTCCCTACACGGTCCCGGAGAGAGAGTACTGCTACAGCGACGCAATGTATGAAAAGCGCTGCTATTTCGGCTTTGGAAAGGCGGATCCTTCCGCGGAACTCCGCTTCGGTCCGAATATCCGGGACTGGCCGGAGATGCCTGCCCTGCGGAACGCACTTCTGGTAAAGATGTGCGCGGTGATCGAAGATGAGGTCACTACTACAGATGAACTGATCCCCTCCGGGGAGACTTCCAGCTACCGCTCGAATCCGGAAGCCCTTTCGGAATTCGCTCTCTCCAGAAGGGTTCCGGATTATGTCGGCAGAAGCAAAAAGATTCGGGAACTGGAGAAAAAGAGGGAGTCCGGTGAAACGGATCCCGAACTGAAAGAGCTTCTGGACCGCGTCGGAGCTTCTGCGGAGGATACCACAGTCGGCTCCTGCATCTTTGCGCGGAAGCCCGGTGACGGCTCCGCCCGGGAGCAGGCTGCCTCCTGCCAGAAAGTGCTGGGAGGTTTTGCTAATATCTGCTATGAATTCGCTACGAAGCGTTACCGCTCCAACTGCATCAACTGGGGTATCCTTCCCTTCACGATCGACCGGGAGAACGGAACGGTTCCGGGGGAGAAGGACTGGGTCTATATCCCGGGCATCCGGGAAGGTCTGCTCGGCGGGAAGGAAGCATTCGAAGCGCTGCTGCTCTCCCCGGAAGGGGAAAGACCCGTAACGCTGCATTGCGGGAACCTCTCTGCTGCAGAACGGGAGATCCTGGCGGAAGGATGTCTGATGAACTGGTATGCGGCGGAGAAAGGAGCGAATCATGAAAGATAAGATCCGAATGAGCACGCCGCTTGTAGAGATGGACGGGGATGAAATGGCGCGGATCATCTGGAAGATGGTCCGGGAGGAGCTGGTCGAGCCATTTGTGGATCTGAAAACGGAGTACTATGATCTCGGCCTGCTCAATCGCAACGCCACAGAGGATACCGTGACAGTGGAAGCTGCGGAAGCGGCGAAAAAATACGGGGTGGCGGTAAAATGCGCCACGATCACGCCGAATCGCCAGCGCATGGAGGAATATCCGCAGCTTACCCGGATGTGGAGATCCCCGAACGGAACGATCCGGTCCATCCTCGGGGGAACGGTCTTCCGCACCCCGATCCTTGCGGACGGGATCCTGCCTGCCGTACGCTCCTGGAAAAGACCCATCACGATCGCACGGCATGCCTACGGAGATGTCTACCGCGCCGTGGATCTCCATACAGAGGAACCGGGCGAGTGCACGCTGACTTTCCGCGGAGAGAGCGGGAGTGAAAAAATGCTTTCGGTGTTCCGGTCGAATGGCCCTGCCGTCTGGCAGGCGCAGCACAATCTGGACGGGAGCATACGGGACTTCGCACGCTCCTGTTTCCGATTCGCACTCGAGCAGAAACAGGATCTGTGGTTCTGCGCCAAGGATACCATTGCCAAAGTCTATGACGGACGATTTCGTGAGATCTTTGAAGAAGAGTACGAGGCGTGGAAAGGAGAATTCGAGAAGCAGGGCATCCGCTATTTCTACACCCTGATCGATGACGCGGTCGCCCGGGTGATCCGGTCGGAAGGCGGGTTTATCTGGGCATGCAAGAACTATGACGGGGACGTGATGAGCGATATGGTCTCCACGGCTTTCGGTTCTGTAGCCATGATGAGTTCGGTGCTGGTCTCGCCGGACGGCTGCTATGAGTTCGAGGCGGCGCACGGGACCGTTACCCGGCATTATTACCGCTATCTCCGCGGAGAGAAAACAAGTACGAACCCCGTGGCGATCATCCATGCCTGGGGCGGTGCGCTGAAAAAAAGAGGGGAAAAAGACGGACTTCCGGAACTCTCCGCTTTCGGGGAGAAGCTGATAACTGCCTGTATGGATACGCTGAACAGCGGAATCATGACAGGAGATATCGCGGCCCTTGCGGAAAAGCCGGTCCATACGGCCACGACCGAAGAATTTATCTGTTCCGTTGCGGAAAAACTGGCCTGACGGGAAGAAGCCCTGCGGTATATTTGTACCGCAGGGCTTCTTCCTTTATGGAAAGTATAGATTCCATATGCACTGCCTATGGTTCCGGAACAAAAGAAGATTGCAAAAGAAATTTGAAGGACCTATAATGGATTTAGTGAAAAAGCATAGTTTTCCGGAAAGGTCAGAAGAGGAAAATGTCTGCTTTAAACAAAAACCGGTAAAGCGAACATCCGCCTTACCAGAACCGGCAGGAATGAGATGCCGGACGAATGGGAGGTTGCAAATTGAAACAGCTGCTGTCAGGAAACGAAGCGATCGCGAGAGGAGTCTACGAAGCCGGAGTGAAAGTGTGTTCCGCATACCCGGGTACTCCAAGTACCGAGATCCTGGAGTCGCTGCCGCAGTACAGAGACGATCTTTACTGTGAGTGGGCGCCGAATGAGAAGGTGGCGCTGGAAGTCGCATACGGCGCCTGCATGGCCGGGGTGAGAAGCTTCTGTGCCATGAAGCATGTGGGTCTGAACGTTGCGGCGGACCCGCTTTTTACGGCGGTATACAACGGAGTGGCTGGAGGAATGGTGATCGTAACGGCGGACGATCCCAGCATGCATTCCTCACAGAACGAACAGGATAACCGCTATTACGCGCTGCATGCGAAAACCGCACTGATCGAGCCGTCGGATTCCCAGGAGTGCAAGGATTTCATCCGGACCGCTTATGAGATCTCCGAGCGTTTTGACCTGCCGGTGATCTTCCGGACAACGACGCGGGTCTCCCATTCGAAGAGCCTGGTCACGTTCGGAGAGCGGACGGAAACCGAGCCGCCTCCCTACCACCGGAACATAGCCAAGAACGTGACCATGCCGGCGACGGCATATAAGAACCGGGCCCGGCTGGACACAAAACTGAAGGAGCTTGCGAAGTACAGCAACGAATGCCCCCTGCAGAGCGTGGAGATGCGCGGGAGCGGGATCGGTGTGATCACCGCCTCCATCGCGTACCAGTATGCCAGAGAGGTTTTTCCTGAAGATACTTCATTTCTGAAACTCGGCCTGACCTGGCCGCTTCCGATGGATCTGATCCGCGACTTTGCCGCGAGAGTGGAAAAACTCTACGTTGTCGAGGAACTGGACGGCTTTATGGAGAGAGAGATCCGGGCTGCCGGGATCGAATGCATCGGGAAACAGCTTGTGAGTGAACTCTATGAACAGGATCCGCAGCGTCTCCGTGAAGAACTCTTCGGGGAGAGTCCGGCTGTGAAGGAGGTCGGCGTGAAGCCGGCCGGGCGTCCGCCCGCTCTTTGTCCGGGATGCCCGCACCGGGGATTCTTCTACTGCGTTTCCCGCAGGAGAGACCTGGTCGTGACAGGAGATATCGGATGCTATACGCTGGGGGCGGCACCTCCCTTTTATGCGCTGGATACAGGCGTCTGCATGGGAGGAGGACTCTCTGTAGGCGCGGGGATGGCAAGAGGCTTCGCCGCAAGGGGAGAGAAGAAAAAGATCCTCGGAGTAGTAGGGGATTCCACCTTCTTCCACAGCGGGATGACCGGAGCGCTTGAGATCGCTTATAATAACTGCGATATGGTCCCGGTGATCCTGGACAATCATATCACGGCGATGACGGGCCATCAGGAGAATCCGGGATCCGGATACACGCTGCAGGGTGAGATCGCTGACGCTGTCCGGATCGAGGATGTGCTCCGCGCAATGGGCTTCAAAAAGATCCTCATCGTGGATCCCCTGGATTTGGAGGCGATGGACCAGACCATCGACGATGCGTTTGCCTCCGACGAGAGAGCGGCGATCATCTGCCGCAGACCCTGCGTGATGATCCGCCGGATCCCGCGGGAAAAGGCAATATGCGAGGTGGACCGCGAAAAGTGCATCGGATGCGGAAAATGCCGCACGGTTGGCTGCCCGGCGGTGATGCTCAGGGATAAGAAATCCGTGATCGACCCGGTGCAGTGCATCGGCTGCACGGTATGCGCGCAGGTCTGCCCTGTAAAGGCGATCACAAGAAAGGGGCTGTGAGCAGATGCAGAAAAAAAGCGTGCTGATCGTCGGTGTCGGCGGACAGGGAACGATCCTTACGGCAAAGATCCTTGTAAATGGTCTGATCCGGGAAGGCTATGATGTGAAGATGAGCGAAGTGCACGGCATGAGTCAGCGCGGGGGCAGTGTTTCCACGCAGGTGCATTTCGGAGAAAAGGTCTGGTCTCCCGTGACGGGAAAAGGAGCTGCGGACGTCCTGCTTGCCTTTGAAAAAATGGAAGCGGTCCGCTATGCGAACATGCTGCGGCCGGACGGGATCGCGATCATCAATGATTTTGCAATGCCCTCTGCGACCATTGCCGCCGGCCTGGAAGAGTATCCGGAAGGCTGTGTTGAAGCAATGCAGGCATCCTTCCGGACCTGTGTGGTGGATGCGGCTGCGATCGCGCGGGATCTCGGAGACTCCCGCTGCATGAATGTGGTGCTGTTCGGAGCCATGACGAAGGTGCTGGAACTCGATGAGATTGACTGGGAGCAGGTTATTCGCGAGACGGTGCCGCCGAAAACAGCGGAAAGAAACTGTGAAGCCTTCCGTGCCGGAAGGGATGCGGTATAAGCTATGAGCATATGGGATGAATACCGGTCGAAACTATGTACCCCGCAGCAGGCGGTACAGATCGTCCGCAGCGGGGACTGGGTGGATTACGGATCCAACAACAGCATGCCCTTCTCACTGGATGAGGCGCTTGCCGAAAGGCGGGGTGAACTGCATGCGGTGAAGATCCGCGGCAATCTGACACCCGGCCCGATCCGCGTAATCGAGTGTGATCCGGACATGGATCATTTTGTCTATAATACATGGCACTGCGGTGCTTATGAACGAAAAATGTGCGACGAGGGAAGGGCTTTCTTTTCACCGATGCTTTTCCGCAATCTGGAGTGGTATTACCGGAAGTTCCTTACGGTGGATGTTGCCATGCTTTCCGTTGCACCGATGGATGCGGAGGGATACTTCAGCCTTTCCGGTGCGGCGGGGGCTCTGACCGGACCGGTGGCCGTGGCGAAAAAGATCATCCTGGAAGTCAATGAGGCCCTGCCGGTGATACCGGGAGGACCGGAGACGAAGATCCACGTGTCCCGGGCGGATGCCATCACAGAGGCAGGGTACCGGCCCCTGTGGCAGATGGCCGCGCCTCCTCCGACGGAGACGGATTCCAGGATCGCCGGACAGCTGATCCCGCATATCACCGACGGGACGACCCTGCAGCTCGGGATCGGCGGGATGCCGAATGCGCTGGGGGAACTCCTCGCGGATTCAGATGTCCGCGATCTCGGGATGCACACGGAACTCTGTTCCGACGGATATCTTGCCCTGGAGAAAGCGGGAAAACTGACCAATCTGCGCAAAAAAACCGATCCGGGCATCGGCGTCATGGGACTTGCCATCGGGACGAAGGAACTGTATGATTGGATCGATGAGAATCCCAAACTGCGCATTGAACCGCTGCGCATCGTGAATTGCCCTTCGATCATTGCAGGCCTGGACCGGGTCGTCTCCATCAACAGCTGCCTGAATGTGGATCTGTACGGGCAGGTGGCCTCGGAAAGCGTGGGAACGAGACAGATCAGCGGGACCGGCGGACAGCTGGATTTCGTAACGGGAGCGAGTGACGCGGAACATGGCTGTTCGTTCCTGTGCATGAGTTCTTCCTACACAGACCGGAACGGTACGCGGCATTCCAGGATCCTGCCCTCCCTCAGCGGAGACATTGTCACCACGCCGAGAAGCCAGGCATACTGGATCGTCACAGAATACGGAGCGGTCAATCTGGCAGGCAAAACGACCTGGGAACGGGCGGATGCGCTGATCTCCATCGCTCATCCGGATTTCCGCGAAGAACTCATCCGTTCCGCGGAGAAACAGCATATATGGCTTGCCTCCAATAGAAGATAATGAGAAGAAAAAACCGGAAACAAAAAACATACCATTCCCGGAGGACCGGTATTCTGACGGAAGCAGAGGAAAACCACAATGAAAGTTGTACTGAAGAATCTTACCAAGCGATTCCCGAACCGTGATAAGAGGATCCATGAGGATGTGGTCGCGGTGGACAATTTCGATTTCGAGATCCCGGACGGGAAACTGATCGGACTTCTCGGCCCGTCCGGCTGCGGAAAGAGCACTACGCTCAATCTGATTTCCGGACTCGAGACCCCCACCTCCGGACGCATTTTTTTCGGAGAGGATGATGTGACCGATCTGCCTCCGGAGAACCGCGGGATCGGTCTCGTGTTCCAGAACTATGCGCTGTATCCGCATCTCACTGTGCGAAAAAACATCCTCTTCCCGCTGGAGAACCTCAAGGGGGAGCAGAAGCTCTCCAAAGAGGAGATGAACGCAAAAGCGGAAGAAGCGGCAAGACTGGTCCAGATCGAAAACCTGATGGACAGGAAACCCGCGGAAATGTCCGGCGGACAGCAGCAGCGCGTGGCGATCGCGCGTGCACTGGTGAAACGGCCTCGGGTCCTTCTGCTGGACGAGCCGCTTTCCAACCTGGATGCCAGACTGCGTCTGCAGACGCGGGAAGAGATCCGCCGCATCCAGCGGGAGACAGGGATCACCACCGTCTTCGTGACGCATGATCAGGAGGAAGCCATGAGCATTTCCGACCGGATCGTGGTCATGAAAGAGGGAGTCGTGCAGCAGATCGGTGAACCGCAGGAGGTCTATGACCATCCGGAGAATCTGTTCGTGGCGAAATTCCTGGGAACACCGGCCATCAATGTGTTTCGCGGAAAAGTGGAAGGCGGGCGCCTTATCCTCGGTGAAGATGATGTCCTGCCGGTTTCCGGCCTTTCCGACAGGGAAGTCTGGGTGGGTATCCGTCCGGAGGGATTCATTCCAAGAGAAGACGGCCCGCTTTCCTGCACACTCGAAGCCGTGGAGGTAATGGGCCGCGATACGAGCGTGGTATCCCGGCATGCTGCCTCGGAGAACGAAACGATACGCTCCATCATCAGCACGGAGGAAAGGGCGGGGATCCGCGGAGATACAGTTCGGTTTGCCCTGAAGCCCTACAAAGTGTTTCTCTTCGATGTCGAAACGGAAGAGAAACTGCCCTTCAGAGCGGAATAACCGGAGGAGCGGAAATGAAAAAAAACAACTGGAAGGCGTGGATCTATCTGCTGCCCGCTGTCCTGTTCCTGGGTGTGTTCATGGTCTACCCGCTGGTGGACGTTTTCGTATACTCGCTCGAAGAAGGATATAACTCGGCGTCCCAGACTTTCTGGGGGACCGGTCTGTACAATTTCTCCTATGTGCTGCATGATCCCTATTTCCTGCAGGCGGTAAAAAACACCTTCATTCTGGTGATCATCACGGTGCCTCTTTCCACGGGCATCGCGCTGCTGATCTCTCTGGGGCTCAGTTCCATCAGCAAAGTGAAGGAACTTTTCCAGACTGTCTATTTTCTCCCTTATGTGACAAATACACTGGCAGTCGGGCTCGTTTTCATGATCCTGTTCAAGAAAACGGCCTATTCAGAAGGTCTGGTGAATCTGCTGATCAACTGGTTCGGCGGGAAATCGGTTGATTTCATCACAGGGCCATACTGGGCGAAAATGTTTGTGCTCTGCTTCTACACGGTATGGGTAGTCATGCCTTTCAAGATCCTTATCCTCACCAGTGCACTGGCCTCGGTCAACAAGGATTATTACAGCGCGGCACGGATCGACGCCACGCCGCCCTGGCGGGTCTTCACAAGGATCACGCTGCCGATGATTTCCCCGATGATCTTTTATCTGGTGATAACCGGCTTTATCGGAGCCTTCAAGGCCTACAGCGACGCGGTGGCTCTCTTCGGGACCGATCTGAACGCCGCCGGAATGAACACGATGGTCGGCTACATTTACGATATGCTTTACGGAAACAGCGGCGGATATCCGTCCTATGCTTCTGCGGCAGCGCTGATCCTGTTTGCGGTCGTGCTCACCATCACCTGCATCAACCTGCTTGTAAGCAGGAAGAGAGTATCGGTCTGAAGGGAGGGAAGCACGATGGAAAAGAATGTTTCCTTTGAGAGCATCGAGAAAAAGACGCAGATCCGCAGGATCATGAAGAAGACCGTGATTTATTTCTTCCTGACTGTCTGGGCGCTCATGGTGCTGTTTCCCTTCTACTGGATGATCCTCTCCTCTTTGAAGACATACAGCGCTTACAACTCGGAATATATCCCGAAGTTCTATACGCTCTCACCCACACTGAAAAACTATGCGGATGCATTCACGCAGGTTCCGCTGGGAAAGTATTTCCTGAACACGGCGATCTTCACGCTTGTCACCACTGTCCTCATGATGGCGGTGATCATCCCGGCTGCTTTTGCCTTCTCCCGTATGGACTTCCGCGGCAAGGATCTGGTTTTCACCTTCTTCCTTGCCCTGATGATGATTCCGAACGAACTGGTGATCATCACCAATTTCCAGACCATCACCAATCTTGGCCTGCGGAACACCTTCAGCGGGCTTATCCTTCCGTCTGTGACTTCGGTATTCTATATCTACCTGCTGAAGGAAAATTTTGCTCAGATCCCCGAAAGTCTGTACAAGGCGGCAAAGGTCGACGGAACATCGGATATCAAATATCTCCTGAAAGTTATGATCCCGATTTGCCGGCCAACCATAATCACCATCATTATTCTCAAGGTCATCGAGTGCTGGAATTCCTATGTCTGGCCCCGGCTCATCACGGATAATCAGGCCTATTTTCTTGTTTCCAACGGGATCCAGGAGATACGCGAAAACGGCTTCGGCCGTGAGAATATCCCTGCCATGATGGCTGCGGTCGTCTCGATTTCTGTCCCGCTGGTCATCCTTTTCCTTGTCTTCCATAAGAAGATCATGGAAGGAGTTTCGAGAGGAGGGACGAAAGGATGAAGAATCTGCGCAGAGTCTTCTGCATGCTCTTTGCCGTCCTCCTGATCCTCACACTCCTGACGGGCTGTCACGGCTCAAAAAAACGCACGGCCTTCGAAGTGCCGGAATCATTTGACACGGCTCGGGATTTTGAGATCGTTTTCTGGGCAAAGAACGATACGAATAAAACACAGGTGGAGATTTACCGGAAGGCGATCGAGGATTTCGAAGCGATCTATCCGAATATCACGGTGACGCTGAAGCTCTATACCGATTACGGACGGATCTATCAGGATGTGCTTACCAACATCTCCACCGACACGACACCGAACGTCTGCATCACATATCCTGATCATATCGCCACATACAAGACCGGGGCGGAAGTGGTGGTTGCACTGGATGATCTGCTCACGGACGAACGCTTTGGCCTCGGAGGCAGTGAACTGCTCTTTGACGCGCCTGCTCCGGAGGAGGTCATCCCGGAATTCCTGAACGAATGCTATATCGACGGGAATCTGTATGCGCTCCCGTTCATGCGCTCCACAGAGGCATGCTTCATCAACAGGACTCTGCTGGAAAAACTCGGATACACGCTGCCCGATATCCTGACCTGGGATTTCGTCTGGGAAGTCTCCGAGGCGGCCATGGAGAAAGATGCCGACGGGAATTATAAGTTAAACGGCCAGAAAGTCATGATACCGTTCATCTATAAATCCACCGATAATATGATGATCTCCATGCTGCGTCAGCTGGATGCTCCGTATTCGGACGAAGATGGGAACGTCCTGCTCTTCAATGAAACGACCGGAAAGCTGCTGCTCGAGATCGCGGAGCATTCAAAAAGCGGAGCATTCTCCACATTCAAGATAGCAAGCTATCCGGCAAACTATCTGAATGCGGGGCAGAGCATCTTCGGCATTGATTCCACTGCCGGCGCCACATGGATGGGGAGTAACGCCCCGCTTCTGGATATTCCGGCGGATCAGGTGGTGAAATTCGAAACGGTCGTCAGGCCGATTCCGCAGTATGACCCGGAGCATCCGCTTATGATCAGCCAGGGACCGTCTGTCTGCGTTTTCAATAAGGAAGATCCGCAGGTAGTCCTCGCATCCTGGCTGTTCACCCAGTATTTGCTTTCCAATGAGGTGCAGACAGCTTATGCCGAGACAGAAGGCTATGTCCCGGTCACGGCGAAGGCGCAGCAGTCACCGGAATATCAGGATTACCTCTCCCGTTCCGGAGAGAACAACGATCTGTACTACGATATCAAGATCGATGCGACGAAGCTCCTGATGGAAAACACCGGAAACACCTTTGTCACTCCGGTGTTCAACGGATCAGCCTCGGTCCGTGATGCGGCGGGGCAGCTCATTGAGGAGGCCGTGAAGGGGGTCCGCCGGAAAAAAGATGTGGACGGAGAGTTCATAGACCAGCTGTTCACGGAAATGGTCTCGCTCAAACATCTGGATCAGATCGAGACAGGGTCCTCTTCCGGAAAGAAGGATCTCGGCCCGCTGCCCGGTACCGCGGTAACGCTGCTCAGCTGTCTCGCCGTGGCCTGGGTGTTGATCGGGATCTATGCGCTGTTCCTTCTTCTGAGGAAGAAAAAATAGGAAAGTTTACCTGTTTCGGTTGATTTGTGACGGAATTCGACTATAATGCTTTGTGTGAATCTAAGCGCGAAAGCGCGGATAAAGGAGAGAAAAAGATGAAAAAGATCTTTGCACTCGTTCTTACATTGTGCATGGTCCTTGCTCTCTGTGCCTGCGGTGCCCAGGGAGTGACAGGTCTCACGCCCGAAGAGATGGCTCCGTCCGAACCGGCTGCTGCAGAGCCGGCTGCGGAACCGGCCCCGGCCGCTCCGGAAGCGAGCGGAAAGTCCGAAGGCGTCATGACTTACGCTCAGTACGCGGCGGCCGAGCTCGACAGCGAAGTCGTCATCGAGGCGTTCGTTCAGGCAAAGGAGAGCTGGTGGGCAGATAAGGCTACCGTATATGCCCAGGATGAAGACGGAGCTTATTTCCTCTATGACATGGCCTGCTCTGAAGAGGATTATGCCAAGCTCGTCCCCGGACAGAAGATCAAAGTCACGGGCTACAAATCCGAGTGGTCCGGCCAGGTGGAGATCGTGGACGGAAGCTTTGAACTGGAAGAAGGGAACTACATCGCACCGGCCGCTGACGTGACGGCCCTGTTTGGAAGCAACGATCTTGTTGCTCACATGAGTCAGCTCATCAGCGTAAGAGGTCTCGTCTGCGAAGCGCAGCCCGATCAGGAATGGGATGCTTCTTCGGATCTGTACCTCAGCTTCTCGCTGAACGGCGATGCCTACACCTTCACGCTCCGCCGCTATCTCACCGGGAATGATTCCGACACTTATGCACAGGTGAAGGAGATCAAACCGGGAGACATCGTAGATGTGGAAGCGTTTCTTTACTGGTACAACGAACCGCAGGCCCGTATCGTCAGTGCAGCTGTGACGGGCAGTGTAAATGACAAATCCGAAGGCGTCATGACATTTGCCGATTACGATGCAGCGGCCCTTGACAGTGAAGTGGTCGTCGAGACTTATGTCCAGGCCAAGGAAGGCTGGTGGGCAGACAAGGCTACCGTCTATACGCAGGATGGTGAAGGAGGGTATTTCCTCTATGATATGGCCTGCTCAGAGGAGGAATACGACAAACTCGTCCTCGGACAGAAGATCAAAGTCACGGGCTACAAATCCGAATGGTCCGGCCAGGTGGAGATCGTGGATGCCTCCTTTGAGATCGAAGACGGCAGCTATATCGCGCCAGCGCTTGATGTGACGGAACTCTTCGGAACAGATGAGCTCATCGGCTGCATGAGCCGCCTTATCCGTGTGAAAGGCCTCGAAATCGCTGAGGATGTTGATTCCGAATGGGATGCTTCCGCGGATCTCTATATCACAGCCAAACTCAACGACCAGACCTACACCTTCACGCTCCGCCGCTATCTCACCGGCAACGATTCCGAGACCTACGAGCAGGTCAAGGACCTCAAGGCGGGAGACATCGTGGACGTGGAAGCGTTCCTTTACTGGTACAACGAGCCGCAGGCCCGCATTGTCAGTGCGGTCAAAGCCGAAGGCTGAACCGGATAAAGAACAGAAAAACAGACCGCCTTCAGGCGGTCTGTTTTTCTGTTATCAGGTATTTACGGATCTCCATATAGGAGTTCAAAGCTTTCGTAATGATCAGCGGTGTAATAGATCAGTCCGTCGTTGGAGAAAACGATCCGCTTCACACCCCGGTTCTTTGCTCCGAGCGTTCCGATATCGCATTCCGTCCAGATCCTGCCTTTCGCTGCAGGAAGAAGGCCTTCACGGTTGCCGAAGCGGTCTCCGCCGATGCATTTGCCGGGACAGTATCTGTCCAGTCGGTCTCCGCCGTTCCCCGACCAGCCCGCGGATTTCGCCTCGTCTTTTGTGATGTAGTTCGAGGGAAGACAGCCGAATGTATGGATATAGAGCGCTACCTCATCTTTTGAGTCATATATGCCGTCCCGGTCGATCGGATTCCCGTTTTCCATGGGGGAACTGACGGCCTCCTGTTCTGCAGGCGCGGCTTCAGGATCGGAAGGGGGGGCGCTGTCCGGGAACGGATCCACCTGCTGAGGAGCCGGTACGGCGTCGGATGAGGGAGCGGACCCGTCGAGTACCGACAGTACGGACGAAACGAGTGGTTCGTCCGGTTCCGGCGGAGCGCCGGAACTGTTCCGGTATATAAAAAAGGCGGCCAGAAGGGCAATGGCCAGCAGGATATATAAAAACCGTTTCTTCTTCATCATTGTTCCGTTCCTTCCCGAATTGAACGAAGCCATCATAACACAGAGGAAGACTCTCCGCAAGCGTCTGCCGCGGGTTTTCCTCACTCAGAGTGCCGGGCGGGAATCTTGACTACAGAAAAGGCGCATGCTATAATTTAGTTTGTTTTACCGGCGGAAAGCCGGAAGTAAAGGAGTTGAGATATCCTACATGGATGACGGCAGTCGATTGCCATTTTTTGCGGGCATCGCGGTGCTGCTTTTCCTTGCGGCATGGTTTGCCGTTTGTGAAACAGCGATCGCATCCTGTTCACGAAACCGGATCCGGACCATGGCTGAACACGGGGATTCCCGTGCCAAGAAAGCCGTGCTTGTTCTGGATGATTTTGATAAAGCGATCACCACGCTGCTGATATGCACGAATATCGTGCATATTGTCACAGCTGCGGTGGTCACTGTTTTTGTCACGCGGACGTGGGGACTGAAGGCTGTGACGCTGAGTACGGCGGTCACGACCGTCGCGGTGTTTTTCCTCGGGGAGATGCTTCCGAAAAGTGCTGCGAAAAGATACAGCGAAAAAATCACTCTGGCCGTGAGCGGAGTCCTTTCAGGACTGATGAGGATCCTGTCTCCGTTTTCTGTCCTGCTGGCTGCCATCGGCCGGACAGCTGCCAGGATCACTTCGACGGAGAACGAGATTTCTGTGACGGAGGATGAGATCTACGATATCATTGAGGATATGACGGAAGAGGGGACGCTTGACGAGGATCAGGGAGACCTGATCTCATCAGCCCTTCAGTTCGGAGATGTCACGGTCGAGAGCATCGTGACGCCGCGTGTCGATCTCGCGGCGGTGGATATTAAAGACGATCCTGCGGAGATCCTTGCCTTTGTCAAAGCCCAGAACCACAGCAGGATCCCGGTCTATGAGGGAAGCATCGATAATATCATTGGTGTCCTGCAGATTCGCAAATTCATCAAGGCCTGCCTGCGAGGCGGAAGCAGTCTGGAACTGCGTCCGCTGATCGACGAGGTCTTATTTGTCCATTCCAGCACCAAGATCGATGAACTGCTCCCGCAGATGTCCGAGCGGAAAGTGAACATGGCCGTGGTTACGGACAATTACGGAGGGACTCTGGGCATCGTCACGATCGAAGATATCCTGGAGGAACTTGTAGGTGAGATCTGGGATGAAGACGATGTGGTGGAGGAACCGCTCATCCGGATCAGCGATACAAAGTATCTTGCCGATGCGGAAGAACACGTGAGCGATGTTTTTGAGGAGATCGGATTTGAAGATCCGGAAGAGGATGAGGAACTGGTCAACACACTGATGGGTGAGTGGGCCTATGAGAAGTTTTCCTCGATCCCGGAGGTGGATGACAGCTTTGATTATTACCGGCTGCGCATCACCGTTACGGAAATGGAAAACCACCGGATCCGCAAACTGACGGTGGAACTCCTTCCGGAAAAAGAGGAAGGGGGCGAGGAGTCATGATCGCGGCGATCCTGCTGGGGATCCTGGGATGCCTCTTCGCATCCGCATTCTTTTCCGCCAGTGAAATGGCGTATTCCTCCTGCAATCAGGTGCGGCTGGAAAACCTGGAGGAGGACGGGTCCAGACGGGCCGGCCTTGCGCTGCGGCTTGCCCGCCGCTTTGAAGATACACTCAGTACCATCCTGATAGGAAACAATCTTGCGAATATTGCCGGCTCCTCGCTGGCTTCGGTACTGGTCATCGTGATCACGGGGAATGACCGCAGCACCTGGATCGCTACAGTGGTCATGACTTTGCTCGTGATCATCTTCGGTGAGACGATCCCGAAAATCACCGCAAAGAAGAAAGCGACCACTCTGGCGATGCGCTATGCGCTTCTGCTTCGTACCCTGATGATCATTCTCTTCCCGCTGGTCGGACTGGTCGTGCTGCTGGTCAGACTGTTCACTGCAGGGATGCGTCCGGAGAGATCCCCGGACGAAAGTGAAGAAGCGGTCGATGAACTGCAGATGATCATCGAAACGGCGGAGGATGAAGAAGTCATCGACGAGGACCGCTCCGAACTGGTGCAGGCGGCGATCGATTTTTCCGAGATCCCTGCCTCTGCGGCGATGACAGCCCGGGTGGATATGCAGGCTCTGGATATCGACGATGACTGGGAGAACATCCTTGCCATGGTCGAAAATGCCAATCACTCCCGGATCCCGGTCTATGAAGGACGGATCGACAATATCATCGGGGTGCTCTACCTGAATCATTTTTTCAAGGCTGTGCCTGAAACGCTCGAACCGATCGATATCCGCAGTCTCCTGATGCCGGTCTGCTATGTTTATCAGACGATGAAGCTTCCGCAGGTGCTCGACCGCCTGAAAAGAGCGAAGCAGCATCTGGCTGTGGTGACGGATGAGTACGGCGGAACGCTCGGCGTGATCACCATGGAAGACGTTCTGGAAGAGATCGTTGGAGATATCTGGGACGAGACCGATGAAGTAGTCCCGGAATTCACACAGAATTCCGAGGGAGAATATGAACTTGACGGCGATATGTCTATTGCGGATTTTATCGACCTGATGGGGCTCGACGAGGCGGAGTTTGAAGCGGAAAGCAAGACAGTCGGAGGATGGACGGTGGAAACACTGGAGAAGTTCCCCGAGCCGGGAGAGACCTTTGAGGCGTGCGGGCTCGAGGTACGGGTACTGGACGCTGACGGAAGGCGCGTGGAGAAACTGCTCGTCAGAAAGAAAAAGGACGAGGCCTCTCCTGAATCCTGAAAAGCAAGGCTGCCCGGCGCAGAAGCGCCGGGCAGCCATCGTCTGTAAAAAAACGGTGCTCAAAAGCACCACAACACCTATATGCTATCATCATATGCCTGCATATGTCAACAGTTATCTGATGGAAAAACCGGAGATCCCTTGTTTTTCAGCTGTTTGAACAACTTTTGACCGGAATATTCGGTCATTATTGCATTTTGCAATTCTGCGGCAGCTGGTGTATAGTATAGACAACAAGAGGACCTCTGTTAAAATAGTAGAAAGTCCGCAAGGTCAGACAGTCGGAAAGTTCCCCACACACAGTAAGTCTTACTTAAAGACACGAACAGATGTTCATTGAACGGTGGAGAAAGGCGGAAGGATCCGGTGTATTGCGGCAGGATTTGAGAGAAAGAAGAGGTAACCATAGATGCTAGATAATAAAAATTCAGAGAAGTAACCCCTGACAGAACAGGTGAAAGGTGTTTTGTCAGGGGTTACTTCTATTTTCGGACAGTTTTTTTGGATATACGCTTTCAGACGGGCCGCGGGGCTCGTTTTTTGCTTTTTCGGGCGGTTTATCCTATCACACTGAAATCGACCATATCGATGATGGCATCCAGCTCTGCTTCGCTGAGTCCGTTCGGCTGGAAGATCTGCATGTTCACAAAGGAATTCTCCAGATATGTGTATGCAAACATGTCGCTTCCGTTCTGCAGGACAGTCACTTCCGTACCGTCGGGGGTGGTATGGGTGCGGGTGCTGAAGGCACGGACATCCTGCACCTCGGAAATGATCTCATAACCGCTGGACAATGTGCCGTAAGGGGAATTATAGAGGTAGCAGGTCGTTCCGGCGTTGCTGAAATCCTCGGTGGTATAGAAGCTGACGCAGAAAGTGCCTTCATCCCAGTAGTAGAACTTGTCGTAGCCCGTAGGTTCCGTACGGAAAAACCGGTGGTTCCCTCCGGCAATCTCGTCGATTTTGCGGGTCAGTTCTCCGCAGGAGAGAAAACCGGTCTGATCTCCGAAATTCTGGAACAGCGCATTCTGTTTTTTCCGAAGTTTCAGCCCGTAACGGGCGGCGATCTCCTCGAGCTTTGCAGCGCCTTTATCATCGGTTACGTTGTATTTGTAATCATATCCGGGATAGCCCATGCCTGCGACATTCTGAAACTGTTCCATCTGTGCGTGTTCCTCTGCCGTGGCGGTGCGTTTCTCCAGGATCTCGCCGTTCGAATAATCAACGATGATTCCTTTTTCGTCGGTAACAGGTTCGATCGACCCGTAGAAAAGCACGGACCAGGTCCCGTCTTCGTTTTCTTCTTCGTCCTGATTCATGCATCCTTCCGGAGGCTGATAGACAGCGGGCATTTTCAGCTTATTCGCTTCATTCCATTCCTTCCACTCAGCCCAGGCCTTCTCGGAGTTTTCGATCTTTTCGCGGACCTGAGGGGCCAGATCATCAGGAACGTTCTGCGGCTGCGTGATGGAGACAAAACCGCCGTCCGGATTTTCCACCGGGGAGCGTGTGCCGTCCCCGTTGTCTGTCCACGTATACGCGGTGAGCGAATCATCTTCGATCAGGATGGCTTTGAGTCCGAAGAAGCCGGTAGCGTAAGCCGCGGCGGCCAGCGACAGGATAAGCGCCGCTGCAAGGACCAGTGTGAGGATTCGTCTGGGAGTGTGCTTTTTTACGGATGTATGCATTGGCTCATTCCTTCCCGGGCGTACTTGTACTGCCCGGGGCTTGTAAGAGGATGTTTCCTGAATGAACACATCGTCGATGCCGTTCAGGGCATTCGAGAGGAGCTCCCGTTTCATACAAGCAGTCCCTCCTTTTCCAGGTAGTCTTTCAGTTTCTTTTTTGTGCGGTGAAGACGAACGGATACACGGTCATAATTTGTATCTGCCATTTCGGCAATGTCCGGTAAGGAATCGGCGTACCAATAGCGGCGCATGAAGAAGAACCGGTCTTCATAGCTGAGTGTTTCAAGGAAACGGTTGATCGCAGAGGAAAGCTCCCGTACTGCGATCTCTTCGTCGACCGTGTGAAAGTCTGGAATGGTCTCTTCCAGTTCATCCAGTGCCGCGTCATAGTAACTGTTCCGTTTTTCGGCTGTGTTGGAGTGGTATTTCGTCGTTGCCAGATTCCGTGCTATCCTGCACACATAGGTCCGCAGGGGGGACGGCCGCTGCGGCGGAATGCTGTTCCAGACACCAAGCCAGGTATCATTGATCACTTCCTCGCTATCCCGCTTGTCGGCCAGAATATTACCTGCGACTCGAGCCACTGCTTTGCCGTGTTTGCTGGCCAGTTCGGAGATCGCCTGTTCCGAGCGCTCAACGAACAGGTCAATGATTTCCGCATCTGTCATGCATGATCACCTCATTTCGTCTTCTCACTCAAGTACTATGGATCCGAAAGGTTTTTTTACAGGCCATGAGAAAAAATACGGACGGAGGACCTGTGTCCTGCCGTCCGGTGTTATTATCTGTATGGACTGCTCAGAAGTACATGCATTCGGCAAAGGTTCGCTGAAATGTTTTTTCGGAAGCCAGTTCAACGGGTTCTACAGCGTGAACGAGGGCTGCCGTTTCCTCAAAAGCGCTTCGGTCAAGGGCATAACGCTTTGCGCCTTCTCCGGCGGCATTGCCGACTGCACGGATCTTTGCCTTGACCCCTGACGGCAGAAGTCCTATGCGGCAGGCATTGACAGGATCAATAAAGCTGCCGAAAGCACCGGCAAGGAGAATTTCGTCGATCTGTCCCGGAGTGATACCGAGGCGTTTGCAGAGGAGGAGGACTCCGGCGGCGATCGCGCCTTTGGCAAGCTGAACTTCCCGAATGTCATCCTGGGTGAGAATGACTTTTCCTGACAGACGGATCAGCTTCTCTTCTTTGGAAGGCGCATCCGTCAGAATGCGCCCTCTCCGGTCAATGAGTCCCAGGGAAAGCGCGGAGGCCACTGCGTCGATGATGCCGCTTCCGCATATGCCCAGCGGTTCCGTTTCTCCGATCACATGACAGCGCATATGTCCGTCATAGATGGAAACACGGTCGATCGCCCCGTCGGAAGCGCGCATACCGTACAGGATCCTCGCCCCTTCCAGCGCCGGACCGGCGGCTGTGGAACAGGCCGCCATGCGGCCATTTGCTCTGAGGACGATCTCTCCGTTGGTACCGATGTCAACCAGCAGAGTGTTCCCGCCGCAGTTTTTCAGTCCGGTCGCTGTAATACAGGCAACCGTGTCCGCACCGACATATCCGGAGATATCCGGAACGGTGAGAAGAGAAGCGTGCGGACAAAGATCAGGAAACGGGCTCGTCACCGAACAGAAGGGAGCGGTGATCTTCGGGAGAAAAGGGATTCTTGCAAGGTTATCTACGGGAATTCCGGCAAAAAGCTGCTGCATGCAGGGGTTTCCGACCACGGAGATCACCTCGGCGGCCGCCGGAGAAATCCCTGCCCGCTCACAGACATCGAGAATGAGTTCTTCCATGCATTTCCGGATCGATCCGGTCATGGAAGGCTGATGGCCCTCCAAAGATGCCTGAATACGGGTTATGACATCTGCCCCCCATGCCTTCTGCGGGTTGAGCGCACCGGCAGAAGCCACTTCCCTTCCGGTCGATGCGTCCAGAAGATAACAGACCACAGTGGTGGTGCCGATGTCAAAAGCAATACGGAATCCCCGTTCGGGATTTGTATCCGGCTGTACCGGCAGGGTCTCTCCTGTGGTAAGGATCGATGAACGGGATCCTTTGGGAAGTGTGATCTCCATGTCCCGGTCAATGTTTGTGCGGCAGGCCAGTTTCACTCTGCCGTCCACGAGGACCTTGCATTTGCCGCAGGCACCGTGTCCGCCGCAGGGAGCCTCAGGGGCCAGTGCATGTGCCCGGAGAAACACAAATAGGTTTTCTCCGTTTTCAGCCTGCAGGGTGAAGGCGCCGGGGTTTATTGTGACCTTATGCGGCAATGTTCAGACACCTCCCGAGATAAAGGATCTCTGTCAGAAGGGCACCTGCGCCGAAGAGAAACAGCGGCAGGGCATTCATCAGGGCAGAAGAGAGAATGAGGTCTTCACAGGACTTGCCGGGTTTTATTTCTGAGTCTGTGAAGTTGGGTTTCATATTAGGGATTATACGATATCGGAAAATGCTTTTCAACAGAACTGCGTTCTTGTAATTATACGGGTTTGATTGTAGAATAACAGAAAAAGGACAGAATAACCACCGGATCAGAAGGAGAACACTATGGATTTTGAGAAACTATCCTCTGCAGTCGGAGAACTGGATGAAGACACCATGATCGAAATGCTCAATGAGGTCATGGCTCAGGGCGGCGGCGATGCGCAGAAAGCGATGGAGGCCTGCCAGAAAGGAATGGACATCGTCGGCAATCTTTTCGAAGAAGGAGAGTACTTTGTCGGCGACCTGATTTATGCGGGAGAACTGATGACTGAAGCGGTCGATATCCTGAAAGACGCGCTGGCATCCGGAGACGGAGGCGGGCAGACGAAAGCCCGCATGATCATCTGCACAGTCAAAGATGACCTGCACGATATCGGGAAGAACATTGTCAAGGCTATGCTGGAAGCGAACAATTTCGACGTTCTGGATCTGGGGATCGATACACCGCCGGAGAAAGTGGTGGAAGCGGTCAAAAAAGAAGGGATCCGTATTGTGGCGCTGTCCGGCGTTCTGACGATGGCGCTGGATTCGATGAAAGAGACAGTTGATCTCATCCGTCAGGAGTGTCCCGGAGTCAAGGTGATCATCGGCGGGGCACCGGTTTCAGAAGAAGCCTGTCAGCGCATCGGCGCGGATGAATGGGCACATTCGCCGCAGAAGACCATCAACACGTGCAAAGCATGGGCGGAGGCAGGCTGAGATGCGTTATCCGGCTTTTCTGCCTGAAAAAGGGCGGATCGGTTTCATCGCGCCTTCTTTCGGATGCACCACAGAGCCCTATCTCTCCTGTTTTGAAGAGAGTATCCGCCTGTTTCACCGGAGGGGGTACAGAACGGTCCTCGGTCCGAACTGTTTTGCCTCGGACGGGATCGGAAAGAGCAGTACGCCAGAGAGCTGCGGGGCTGAGATCAACGAGTTTTTCACGCAGGACCGCTGCGATGTGATCCTCTCATGCGGCGGAGGCGAGACCATGTGCGAGGATCTTCCGTTCGTGGATTTCATGTCGATCCGGAATGCGCCGCCTAAGTGGTTTATGGGTTTTTCAGATAATACGAACCTTACGTTCACTCTGCCGGTGCTGTGTGATACGGCGGCGATCTACGGTCCCTGCGCACCGGCTTTTGCCATGAATCCGCTCCACCGCTCTGTGAAGGATGCGCTGCTTCTTCTGAGGGGAAAGAAGACGGAATTCACATCCTATTCCGGCTGGGAGAAGGCACCGCAGAAAGACGAAGAGAATCCCTTTGCGCCTTATAACATCACGGAGAAGACGGTAATGCGGGTCATTTCCGGGTCTGGAAGCAGCACGGCTTTTTCCGGTCGTCTGATTGGAGGCTGTCTCGACTGCCTGTCGATCCTTGCGGGAACCGCATTCGACCGTGTAAAGGAGTTTGCGGAGCGCTATGCAAAGGATGGACTGATCTGGTTTCTCGAGGCCTGTGATCTGAATCCGATGGGGATTCGCAGAGCACTCTGGCAGCTGGATCAGGCCGGATGGTTCCGGCACGCGAAGGGGTTTCTGATCGGCCGTCCGTTCCTGTTTGACGAACAGATGCTGGGTATGGATCACTATGATGCAGTGACCGGAATCCTGAAAAAGTATGATGTGCCGATTGTGATGGATATGGATCTCGGCCACTTGCCTCCGATGATCCCGCTGATTTCCGGAGCACTGGCAGAAGTGGAGGCCGCTCCGAAAAAGCTGTCTGTAAAAATGAGACTGGAATAAAAAGGTCAGGAGGCAGAAACGATGCCGATCGTGGTCGTAGGAACTGTATTCGTGGATATCAAGGGATTTCCGGACAACAAATACATCCCTGCCGGGCGGAATGCCGGCTCTGTGGATTTTGTTCACGGGGGAGTCGGCCGCAATGTGGCGGAGGACATTGCCAATGTAGAACTGCGTCCGCGTTTTGTGAGCATGGTCGACTGCACGGCACAGGGGGATGAAGTCCTTCGGCGGCTGAACAGTCACAAGGTCGATACCCGCTATGTGATCCCGGTCCCGGACGGAATGGGGATATGGCTCGCCGTGTTTGATACAGGCGGTGATGTGATCGGATCGATCTCCAAACGTCCGGAAATGGATGCCATGGTACGCCTGCTGGAGGAAAAGGGAGACGAGATCTTTGCCGATGCGGACAGTGTGGTGATTGAGATCGATCTGGATACAGAGATCGTTAAAACAGTTCTGCATTATGCAAAGAAGTACGGGAAGCGTGTGTTTGCTGTGGTGGCAAACATGAGCATCGCCTCGCAGCGACGCGATTTTCTTCAGTCTATCGACTGTTTTGTCTGCAACGCCCAGGAGGCGGGGATCCTCTTCGCAGATGATTATCTGCAGGATATGGAACCTGAACAGCTGTGCGAGGAACTGAGCCAGAGAGTCATCCATGCACAGATCCCCTCCATGGTAGTCACGATGGGCAGCCGCGGAGCAGCCTATGCATCCATGCTGGGAGAGAAAGGACTCTGTCCTGCCCGTCCCGTTCAGGTGAAGGACACGACAGGGGCCGGAGATGCCTTCTGTGCGGGGGTGGCGATCGCACTGACTTACGGTAAGGACCTTGCAGAGGCTTCAGCTATCGGAACGCGCCTTGCCTCCTCCGTGATCACAGTGAGCGAAAACGTCTGTCCGCGTTTTCTTCCGGAGGAACTCGGAATCACGGCTGCACCGGGACAGGCATGAGGAAGGGAACGGCCGAATGAAAGCGATGAGCATCGCGGAATACGCGGAAAAATACGGTGACCGGCCGGCAGTGCAGGAAGGCAAGATCAGACTGACAGAAACAGAGATGCCCGATTTTCTTCTTCCGAAGAGAGAACCGCATACGCATAAATACAGCTATGGGCGTGCGCTGCTGATAGCCGGCTCAAGAGGATACTCCGGCGCTCCTGTCCTGGCGGCGAACGCGTGTGAACGAAGCGGTGCGGGACTGACCAGCCTGATGATACCGGAAAGTATTTATGAAATAGCAGCGTCCCGCTGCGATGGTACGGTCGTAACACCGCTTCCGGCTGCGGAGAATGGTGACATCTCGCTTCAGGCGAAGACGCGGGTCCTGTCCGCCCTGAAAAGTGCGGACGCGTGTGCGATTGGCCCCGGACTGGGACCGGGACCGGAAGTGCGGGAACTGGTAAAGCTGGTCGTGCGGAGTGCGGAGTGCCCGCTGATTCTGGATGCGGATGCCCTGACAGCCTGTGTGGAGGAGAAAAATCTGCTCGAAACCTGCCGTGCGCCGCTGCTTGTGACTCCGCATGAGGGAGAGTTCCGCCGCATGGGCGGTGATCTCTCGGACGGACGCCTGTCCGGTGCCCTGCGGTTTGCCTTGGAGCATCCGGGTGTGTTGCTGATCCTGAAAGGTTTCGGAACGCTGGTCTGCCAGGGAGAGACGGTATCGGTAAACCCCACGGGAAGCCCGGCAATGGCAAAGGGCGGCTCCGGCGATGTGCTCTGCGGGATCCTCTGTGCGCTGCTGGCGCAGGGGTTCGATCCGTCTTTTGCGGCAAAATGCGCCGCATGGCTGCATGGAGCAGCGGGAGACCGTGCTGCGGAAGAAACGGGAGAGTATTCCATGACTCCGTCGGATATCATCCGCGCGCTTCCGCAGGTGTTCCGTTCTCTCGAAGAAAGAGGAAACAAGGGGGCGGACAGACAATGAAGGAACTGCTGATCAGCGGGAAACGATGCCGGCTTTACGAAGAGGGAAACGCGCGGGATCTTCTGATCCAGCCTGCTGGAGAAGAAGAGACGGAGTTTGCTGATGCGGAAGTGAGTGCGATCCGTGATCTGGCGCCGGGGCATTCGTTCCGGCTGCTCCTCTTTCCCGTAGAGGATTGGAACCGGGATCTTTCTCCCTGGGAGGCTCCTCCGGTTTTCGGCAGTATGGCTTTTGGGAACGGCGCGGTGAAGACGCTTTCATGGATCGAGGAGGAACTCTTCCCTGTGCTTGAAAGCGCGCGCATTCCTTGTGACAGAGTCTTTCTTGGCGGTTACTCGCTGGCGGGGCTGTTCGCCTTGTGGGCAGCCTATCAGACGGATCGCTTTTCCGGTGTTGCAGCAGTCTCTCCATCGGTATGGTTTCCCGGATGGCTGGAAACCGCAGAGCGGGGGTGCTGCCTTTGCCCGTCGGTCTATCTGAGTCTGGGAGACCGGGAGGAGAAAACGAGAAACCGTACAATGGCCACCGTGGGAAGTGCGATCCGCAGGCAGGCGGAGCTTCTGTCCGGTACGAAGGAAAGCATACTGGAATGGAACCCCGGGAACCATTTCAACGAGCCTGATGTCCGGATGGCTAAAGGTTTCGCCTGGTTGCTGAAGCGCTTGCAGGCAGAAAAAAAGGATGCGGGAGAATAGCCTTCCGCATCCTTTTTTTCTGCCTGCCGGATCAGCGGACCCAGGTTACCGGGTTCCCTGTCTGCTTGCGCTCGGTACGTACCGGTGATCCGTCGGCTCCATAACCGAGAATGATGGACCCGGTAATGGTCTCATCTTCTGACAGGCCAAGCTTCTCCATATATGTCCGGACGGCTTTGTTGTCCGTAAGCCAGTGAAGCTGGTTGCACCAGCAGGTCCCAAGATCCAGAGCGTTGGCAGCGATCATCATGTTTTCCAGTGCACAGGCGCTGTCTGCCATGGCGTTGCCGTATCCTTTCCGGTTCGCGGCCACGATGAGGACAGGAGCATTGTAATGAAAGACGATGCTGCCGTTTTTTGCTGCAGAAATCGCGTTCTTGAGAGAGATGTACATATCCGGTTCCGGCTCCATCTTTGCGAATTCCGTTTTCAGCAGTTCTGCAAGTTCGGTGAGTACTTCCCTGTTCGTGATCACAAAGAAATGCGTGGTTTGACTGTTGTGGCCGGTAGGAGCGGTTCGTCCGGCCTCCACGATCGTATGGATCGTTTCTTCCGGGGGAAGAGTATCTGCCAGCCTGCGGGTGCTTCGCCGCGTGAAGATCGCTTCCAGAGCGTCCATGATCATAGCCTCCATACGTTTATTCTTGAATGTTTCAGGAGTATTATCAGGAGTATTATAAAGAAAGATCGCGAGGAAGGCAAGTCCGGGCCGGCGTCCGTAAAGGAGGCCTTTCCGCGCGGCGAAATCGAGGAAAACCCTGTTCTTCCCAGCCGCGGTATGGTATAATTCTGCATGATTTTACAAACGCATGGAAAGGAGAGCGGCAGATCATGTACTATCTGATCCGGGAAACGCTGACTCCCTGCAGTGAGGAGGAACTGTTCGCATTCCGGGAGCCGTTTGCAGCGGTCTTGACATCTGCGGAGTGGAACGAAAAGCGGGACCTTTTTGACATGGGAATCGATCTGGAGCTTGACCTCTCGTCGGTACAGGAAACGAAGGCGGTAGCCAACATCGATTCTCTTACAGGAAGTCTGGTCCGGCCGCGCCTTGCTACATGCGAAGACAAAAGACGCAATGCGTTCTCTTTCGCACTGGATGAAAAGGGCATGGTCCTCGTGGATGACAGCGGCTGCGCAGCAGCCCTGACGGAGCAGGTCTGCCGTTCCAAAAGATGGAAGTATCCCTCTCTTGAACGTTTCCTCTATGATCTTCTGGAGACAGCCATCGCGGGCGACCTGACTTTTCTGGAGAAAACGGAACTGAAGCTCAGCCGGATCGAAGAGGAGATCCTGCATGAAAAGGTCGATGCCTATCCTCCCGAACTCAACGATATCCGCGGAGATCTCCTGGATATGCGTGTGCACTATGAACAGCTTATCGATTTGGGGCAGGAACTGCTGGAGAATGAAAACGAGTTTTTCCGCGACGAGAACCTGCGCTATTATCGTCTTTTCACGGAAAGGGTCGTCCGTCTGCATGAAATGGTTAACGGCCAGCGTGAATATGTGGCCCAGCTGCGCGACCTGATCCAGTCGCAGCTTGACGTACGGCAGAACCGTATCATGACGCTGCTTACGGTGATCACCTCGATCTTTCTTCCGCTTACACTGATTGCAGGCTGGTACGGGATGAATTTCCGTTATATGCCGGAACTGCAGTGGCGCTGGGCTTATCCGGCTGTGATAGCAGTAAGTGCGCTCATTGTGATCGTATGTCTAATCTGGTTCAGAAAGAAAAAATGGATGTGACGGTGTGTCGTTCCGGAACGCCGGATATTTATTGAGGAACTGGCTATGAAGATCAAATGCCCTGCCTGCGGGAAAGAAAACAATGAGGGAGCGAAAAACTGCCGTTACTGCGGAAAGACACTGACCCGGGCGGCAAAGCAGCAGGCTGCTGCGAAGAAAAGACAGCTTCTTCCCCGGATCCTGCTCGTCCCTGCTGCTGCGCTCACTGTGCTTGCGGTCTGCTGGTTCCTGTTTTCCCGTGTGCCGCTGCATGAAAGCATCCTCACGGCTGCAGGCGAAGAGGAAATGGTTTCGGGCCTTGAAGAAGAGGAGGAGAGCGAGATCCCGGAAACAGCGGAATTGACGGGTCTCCATCATGCGGAGATCACCATCCGGGACTACGGCACACTTAGACTGGAACTGGACGCGGACGCGGCACCTCTCACCGTGGAGAATTTCATCCGGCTGGCGCAGGAAGGCTTTTATGACGGACTTACTTTCCACCGTATTATGGATGGCTTTATGATCCAGGGCGGGAGGCCGGACGGAAGCAAAAGCCCTGTTCCGACCATACCGGGTGAGTTTTCGCAGAACGGTGTGAACAATCCCATCAGCCATGTCAAAGGCGTGATCTCCATGGCCCGCTCCGGAGACCCGAACAGCGCAAGTTCCCAGTTTTTTATCACAGTGGGAGATGCGACCTATCTGGACGGGAGCTATGCGGCCTTCGGCCGGGTGACCGAGGGGATGGAGGTCGTGGAAAAGATCGCGAAAGACGCGAGACCTGTGGATGACAACGGTACGATTCTGCCTGAGGAGCAGCCGTTGATCGAGAACGTTGTCATAACAGACTGATCAGAAAGAAACGGAGGCTGGGCTGTGAAAATCCTGAAGAAGATCATATCACTGCTGCTCGTGCTCATCCTGCTTGCGGTGGGGGGATTCTGGGTGTACTGCAGTTTCATCGGCCGCCGCTCCTTCATGGCGGGCCTGACCGATTTGGTGCTTATCATTCAGCACCGCAGCGACAAGTTCACCTATACGGAGAAAGCCGAAGAGTATATCCGGGAAAAAGCGGAGAGCAACCGCGAGCCGGTCGTGATCGAAAAGGCCAGATTCGGCGTCAGCCTCCGCGAGGAGCGCGAGGAAGCGCTGCAGGCCTTCATCTATAATGATCAGGACCACCCGGCGCAGACGGTGTTCTATTTCCACGGCGGGGCTTATATCAACCAGCCGAATGCCCAGCAGACGACCATGGCAGCCCGCACGGCAAAGGAGACCGGCTGCGAGGTGGTGCTGATGGTCTATCCGAAGGAACCGGCATACAACTGCGAGGACGCCTACCGGATGTGCACAGCTTTTCTTTTGCACTATATGGAGGAGAACGAATGCGGGAAAACCGTTTTCATGGGCGATTCCGCGGGCGGAGGGCTGGCGCTCGGTCTGGCGGAGACCCTGCGGGATGAGGCAGGAGGTTCGCTCCCGAAAGAATTGATCCTGATCTCTCCGTGGGTGGACCTGACGATGACGAACCCGGAAATGAAGGATTATGTGCAGTCCGACCCGATGCTGGGGATCGAAGGGCTTCACCGGATGGGCGAAGTATGGGCTGGCAGCCTCCCGCTGGAAGACCCGCGCGTGAGCCCGTTGTTCGGGGACCTCTCCGGACTCCCGCCCGTCACGCTGACCACCGGAACCCGCGAGATCCTTTATCCGGACAGTGTACTGCTGGCGCAGAAGCTCACGGAGGCGGGGAGTGAATGCACCATCCTGGTGGGGGAGGGTATGATCCACTGCTTCCCAATCTGCCCGATACCTGAGGCGAAAGAGGCACAGACGCTCATCTGGAATGTGATTACCCGCTGACAGGAGGAGACACAGAATGGCGACAGTTCTCAATCTGCTCATATTTATCTGCACGGTCTGCTGCACACTCACCTGTTTCCGAAGGGAGGGCACGTGGGATGTCCGGCAGGGGCGAAAAGTACTGCGTTTTTTCACGCTGCTTTCAAACATATTCAGTGCACTGGCCTCTCTGCTGGCGGCATTGCTGATTCTTGCCGGGCATCTCCCCGCATGGGCCTGGCTCCTGCACTATATCGCCACGGCTTCCGTTACGGTCACTCTGGTGACCGTGATGGTGTATCTTGGCCCTGCAGCAGGGTATAAAGCCATGCTTGCCGGACGGGATCTGTATTTCCATCTGATCGGGCCCCTGCTGGCCGTCATCTCGTTCTGCTTCTTTGAACGCTGGTATCCGATGCCCTTTCCGCTTGCTTTGACAGGAATGCTGCCTGTGATCATATATGGGGCGGTCTATCTGCGCAAGGTGGTATTCTGCCCGGAGGAGAGACGCTGGGATGATTTTTACGGCTACAACCGGAATGGACGCTGGGCACTGAGTTTTGCGGCCATGATGATGGAGGCGTTCCTGATAAGTCTTCTGCTTTGGGGGTTATGCCGCATCGGATAACCGGAAAAAGGAGCGATCCGGCGAACGACCGCCGGATCGCTCCCCTTTTTTCCGCTTTCAGGGCGGACCCGCTGCGGAGTAAAGCAGCTTTTACTTGACAGATAGTTTTTGAAAGGATAAAATAAATCGGTTAATATTGCGAGGGATATTGGGGATGTCCCCCTTGAAATATTTGTTTTTTCAATGTGGACAGGTATGAATAGAAGCCTGTCATAGCTGTGTAACAGATGTAGATTTGAAAAAACCACCGAAAAATTCGAGAAAGAATGGAGGTGTGTTTTCTTTATTATGCCCGTTGTTTTATGGATTGTGATCATTGCAGTCGCAGCGGTCGTCTGCTTTTTTCTCGGGATCGTCTACCGGAAAAAGGTGGCTGAGCGTGAGATCACCAGCGCAGAAGAAGAAGCGAAGCGGATCATCAATGAATCGATAAAGAGCGCCGAGAGCAAGAAAAGAGAGGCCCTCGTCGAGGCAAAAGAAGAAATACACAAGAATCGCGCGGAATATGAGCGCGAAGTGAAGGAGCGCCGTTCAGAACTGCAGAAGCAGGAGCGCCGCCTTCAGCAGAAGGAAGAAAATCTGGACAGGAAGACCGACGCGGTCGAAAAGAAAAATGAGATCCTGGCCGGTAAGATCGCCGCTGCGGAAGCTCAGCAGCAGGAGATCGCCCAGGTCAAGAAAGCCCAGCTTGAAATGCTGGAAAAAGTATCCGGATTTACTGTAGAAGAAGCAAAAGCCTACCTGATCTCCACCATCAGGGACGATGTGACCCACGAAATGGCGGTGAAGGTCAAGGAGATCGAGACCCAGTATAAGGAAGAAGCCGAGACACGCGCCCGCGAGATCATCGCCACGGCGATTCAGCGCTGTGCAGCGGACCACGCCAGTGAGATCACCGTTTCTGTCGTTCCTCTCCCCAACGACGACATGAAGGGACGCATCATTGGGCGTGAGGGAAGAAACATCCGCAGTATCGAGACACTGACAGGATGTGATCTGATCATCGATGACACGCCTGAGACCATCACAGTTTCCGGTTTTGATCCTGTACGGCGTGAAGTTGCCCGGATCGCACTCGAGAAGCTGATCCAGGACGGGCGTATCCATCCGGCGCGTATTGAAGAGATGGTGGCCAAAGCTCAGAAAGAAGTGAACGCCACAAACAAATCCGAGGGAGAGCGGGCTGTGTTCGAAACGAACATCCATGGTCTCAATCCGGAGATCATCCGCCTTCTCGGACGTATGCGTTACCGCACGAGTTACGGGCAGAACGTTCTCAATCATTCCATCGAAGTATCGCATATTGCCGGATTGCTTGCGGCTGAACTCGGCGCGGATGTGGCCACCGCCAAACGTGCCGGTCTGCTCCACGATCTGGGCAAAGCGATCGACCACGAGGTTGAGGGAAGCCATGTGACGATCGGCGTAGACCTGGCGAGAAAATACAAAGAATCCGAAGCGGTTGTCCATGCAATCGAGGCGCACCACGGCGATGTGGAACCGCACACGCTGGTCGCTTGTCTGGTTCAGGCGGCCGATGCGATCTCTGCTTCCAGACCCGGCGCCCGCCGCGAGAATATAGAGAACTATGTAAAGCGTCTGGAGAAACTGGAGGAAGTGACCAAGAGCTTTCCGGGCATTGATACCTGCTATGCCATTCAGGCAGGCCGCGAGATCCGCATCATGGTGAAGCCCGAGGAGGTCAGCGAGGACCAGATGGTCCTGCTGGCTCGGGACATTGCCAAAAAGATCGAGGAAGAGCTTACCTATCCCGGCCAGATCAAGGTGAATCTCCTGCGGGAGACAAAGGCTGTGGATTACGCGAAATAAACAGAGTAAAAAAGATCTGCCTGTCAGGCAGATCTTTTTTTATTCCAGGACATCGATTACCAGATCGCATCGCTCAGCCGGATGCAGCGCATCGAAATACGCCTGTTCCAGCGGGATCCAGCGGCTGAAAAACATCTGTGCGACTTCTGGGCCGTTTCTGGCCAGCACGCGTCTGGTCTGAAGATCATGCGGGATCCGGAGAAAAACAGAAAAGTCATAGAAGTCTGCCAGGTCCGGATGCATGCTGTAAGCCCCTTCTACGATAACGAAGGGTTTCGGGATGATCGTCACGGGAGGAAGCAGCCGGAAGACTCCGTTCGTGTGATCCAGTTTCCGGAGTGAAACCGCCTCTCTGTTTTTTAGCGGGAGCAGAACCTCATCAAGGAAACGCTCACGATCCACATTTCCGCCGGGTTCGGCATAGCGGGCGGGGGTCCGCTGCTCAGTACGAAGGAAAAAATCATCCATATGGAAAACAGTGCCGTCAAACCGTTCGCTCAAATAGGCGGCAAGAGTAGTCTTCCCCGAAGCACTTCCTCCGTCGATCGCGACAAGAAGAGGACCTTGGGGCAGGAAGGACTTGAGTCTGGAGAAAAGTCCTGCATATTCATTTCCGTACGGATTTTCTGTCATCGAAGCCATTCAGTCGAAGTCCGCTTGCTGTAAGACGGATTTTTCGCTTTTGAGGCGGTAACCGAGTTCCAGCAGATCACTGCGGGTGAGAGGATGAGGATTCTCGTCAGGGAGCAGAGTCAGCTGTGCCTGCTGGGCACGGATCGTCTCCGCAGCCAGGTCAATAAGCTCCGCTTCCAGCTGAGTATGTGTTTTCAGGCCGTCCGGGGTGATATGGATCACTTCGTACCCGAGCATGGACAAGGCACGCGAAACAAGAATGCCCCTGTGACCGGAAGCCGGGTCGGCAGTTTCCTCCATAAGTGCCGGCACCACTCCGCGTTCCAGACCGATTTCAAGGCGTGAAACCCCGCTTCGGAAGGCTTCTGTTGCGGCGAATGCCTCAAAATCAACACGGCCTTCCCGGGACAGGGCGGGATCATCCTGCGGTCCGCTGAATTCCCGGGCAAAGCTTAGATAGGTGATCCCCTCCTGAAAAAGGAAATCCTGAAGAACCTCCGCATCGAACTGCGGAAGTATTGCAGAACGGGGCACTCCCCGGAGATCGATCAGCGCATCGATCTCATTCGCTTTCAGTCTGGAAAGAAAATCGGTCCTGTCCGGAAAGGCTGCGAAACCGATCGTATACAGTCGTGCTTTCATAGTATTCAGCCTCTGAGAAGGAATTTTGAGAGATTATAGCATTCAGAAGGGAAAATTTCAATTTTCCGGACTAATTTCAGCATTATTGATAAAATTAGTCTGCAAAAACCGCAATTCTGCCTAAAAAGAAAAGAAAAAAGGATCTATAGTGAGCGGAATAGCGGGAAACTGGTGACTATTCTGTGCGGAAATCCTTGAAAATCAACGCTTTCCGGCATTTATGAAGGAGAATTCGTGTCGGAAGGATCAGATGGTTAAAAGCCTTTAAATATTTTTTTGTAGGACTTCACAAAATAGAGGGAAAAGTCTGAAAAGTATTGACACAGCAAGGGTTTTGCTGTTATTGTGGCTACAGCAAGAGGAAGGAGTATATATGATCAGTAGAGAAATTCAGATCGAAAACAAAGTGGGACTGTATGCCAAGCCGGCGACGCAGTTCACCCAGTGTGCCACATCCTTCCGCAGTGATATTTATGTCCAGCGCAACGAAAAGCGTGCGAACGCAAAAAGCCTGCTCGGCATCCTGTCGCTAGCAATCTGCTGCGGTACGACGATCACACTGACAGCGGAAGGCCCGGACGAAAAAGAAGCCATTGAAGCCCTGGAAGCATTGTTAACAAAAGAACTGGACGAAAACAGCAGCACTGTTTTCGCATGATTGTTCAAAAAGATCCTCTCTCTGACCTTTTTGATCGCTGATCAAAAAACCGGAAGTCGGCACATGCCGCTTCCGGTTTTTTGTTTTTGATCAGCTTCTGTTCACAACAGCGATCGTACGAAGAAGGTCATCGATCTGAGCATTGATGGAAAGAACGGTCTCCGGGTCGGATTCTGTCGCCAGCTGTCTGCGGAGAGCCGATACTTTGGTGCGCAGCTGTATGTCCAGTTTTTCTCTCACAGCAGAGGAAACATTCTCATTCTCCAGAATCTTGCGGATCTGGCTGTTCTGCTTCATGAGACTGAAGGCATTGCCCATGGAATAGGGAACATCCGAACCAATGGTGTTCAGTCCGTTCGCTGCTGCATGGGCCACAGCGGAGGAAAGCTGGCCGCGGAGGAGCGTGATCGATGAAGTGAATTCCTCGGAAAAGAAGCTGCGCAGGTTGCTAAGCAGCTTTTCTGCGGAATCCCCGGGTGAAGAGGAAGAAAAGGATTCTTCCACTTCTTCCAGGGAAGGCTCGTCCAGGGAAATGAGCCGGCAGATCTCACGCATGCCGTTCTTCTCGGCAAGAGAATAGTCGCCGTCTGCATAACAGAGTGAAACAAGCTCTGAAACGAGCCACAGCTTCATTTTTACTGAACGGATTCCGGCTGTGATCTGCTCGATGGGTTCCTCGTGAGCGCGGATGCTGCTCACGATGGTCTCCATCTCTGCGGCAGTAAAGCCGAGGCTCTTTCCGAGAGAGTGGTAATAGGTCAGTTCATCCGGTGAGAGAGTATCGTCGCGCAGAGAGATATACAAGAGCGTCTTCAGATAGGCTTCCTCTTCGGTCATGATCTTCTTCTGTTCCATTTTTACTCTCCGTTACTGTTCTTTTCGGATAAATAGTACGCCCAGAGTCTGGGGACCGCAACGCGTGGTAATCGTGGAGCCGGCAACGGTCTCATCGATTTCTTCTACATCCGGGCAGAGCTCTCTCACCAGCTGCTTCACGCTCTCCACTGTCTCCGGAGCACAGCGGGTGTGCGTGACGAAAATGCGGTGCATGTCGATTCCGTTGCTGCGGTCTTTCAGGCGGTCCTGCACATAGCTGCGGATCACGTTGTCGATGCCGCCGCGGTATTTTTTGCCCGGTTCCATATGTCCGTCCTTTACATTGATTGCGGGCTTGATATGGAATAGATTGGCTCCGAATGCAGCCAGAGCGGAGCAGCGTCCGCCTTTGTACAGATAGTCCAGCTGATTGACGGCAAAGCTGGCTTCCACGCGAGGGACGAGACTGCGGCATTCAGCAAGGATCTCATCCACGGAACAGCCTTCCCGGACCATTTCTGCCGCGCGCAGGATGATGAGTCCTTCACCGGTGGAGAGATTGTATGTATCAAACGGATATACGCCGCCGATTTCCTCCGCGGCGATGCAGGCGTTCTGATATGAACTGGAGAACAGACTGCTGATGCAGAAGCAGATCACCTCGTCGTTCTGTTCACGCCAGGACTGAAAGACTTTCGTAAAATCGCCCACGCTGACAGCGCTGGTCTTCGGCAGATTGCCGGATGCTTCCACATATGCGTAGATATCTTCCGGAGTTATATCGATCCCGTCCAGGCCGCTTTTTTCGCCGAGCGTGACGGTGAGAGGGACGATGCCGATGTCAAACTTCCGGATCAGTTCTTCGGAAAGGTCACAGGTGCTGTCGGCAAGGATTTTGATCGCCATAAAAGTGGACCTCCATAGAGAGTGTTTTTTACGGTATTTCTAACAATACAGATTGTTAACCTCTAAATTATACACTATCCAGTCGCGCTATTGCAAGAAACATTTAAAGTGTGGAATGCTCCGGAAATGAACAGGGACGCATCAGGCATGAGTCCTGATGCGTCCCTGTTCATTTCCGTGGGATCAGTAGGAACCTTCGTCCAGCAGTTTTCCGTCTTCCCCGTAGTGGCGGTAGCCGGTACGGACGCCGGATTCGTCCAGGATGTATTCGTATTTTTCCTTCATTCTTCCGTTCGGGGAGAAAACGGTCTCCGACGATACAGAACCGTTTTCATCGTAGGTGATGGTACGGTAGTCGAGCAGATTGTTTTCACCGTCATAATGTTCAGTCCGGATGACAAGACCGCTCTCTTCATAGAACGTGAGGGTGATGCTTTCGGCAGCTCCGGCTGCGCTGAGTGTCTCAGTGCGGACTAAGCGGCCGGCATCATCATAGGAATAGAGCACCTTTCCGTGCGGTGCACCTTCCATAAAGAAACGATCTTCGGAAAGGAATCCGTTTGCATCATAACACTTCTCCTGAAAGGGAGTGCCGTCGGAGGCGCAGGATAGCACCGAGGAAAGCAGACCGGTGTGGATATCGGTGCGGTAGTCGGTGCGTTCTCCGTCTTCCGCGTCATAGGAAACGATCTCAAACCCGTCGGCGAAAGTGCTCTCCACAGTGTAGCCGTCCGGATAGACGGTCTTCTTTGCAAGGAGCGTACCGTCTGCTGAGAAGGAAAGCGTGTCGCTGGAAGAAGCTTCTCCGGTCTCAGCCTCGCAGGAGAGGAAGAGCACCGTTATGCTGCCGTCGTCCGCCACAGAGTAGCTGGTTTCGCTGCTCCTCACGCCCGGAGTATCGTAGCAGGTAAAATCTCTGCTTTTTTCCTCAAGTGCCGGAGCGAGAGACCAGCGTGTATAGGTACGGTCAGGAAGCTCGGCCGTGGGCGAAGCAAAGGTCTCGCGTTCCAGACCGAACCAGGTGGTGCTGACGGAACGGAGCTCATTGGCCAGATCATCAAAATAGCGGTCGGTCCGGACCATTACGCGGTCGTTCTCATAGTAGTTGACATGCTCCTCGGACCCGTCTTCGCGGACCATGGAGGTCCATTCGGAGAGAAGTTCACCCTCCGCAGAGAGAGTGCGGGAGGAGAGCAGTACCTTATTGGCATCGAGCTTGTCCTCCAGCATGCCGGTGACCTCTCCTGAGGGATCATAATACGTTGTGACTGTGATATAATCCCCGGTGTCAGTCCGGTCTGTGACGGCTTCCCGAAGAAGAGTGCCGTCTTCACTGCGGTATTCTTCACGGATCGGATATTCTGCGGCCTGCGGTTCTTCTTCCGGAGCTGCGACAGAAGGGGAGGCGTTCTCCGTCCCGCCGGCTGCAGGGATTTCCGCACCTGAGCAGGCGCAGAGCAGCAGAAGCAGGCACAGCGAAAACAGAATCACTGCGGATTTTTTCATTTTAGATCCTCCATTTGCAGAAAAAAGGATGGCATAATAACATTGCCGCGACCATAAAATAGCACAGCGAAAGGAAAAAGTCCAAGCCGGGCGGGCAAAAGACAGGATTATTTACCGACCGTTCATACTTTGCCGCATCCTTCCCATCTTTATAAACAAACCTCGCGTTGATGACGATTTGCTATCAAAAAAGCGAAAAAATGATCGGCTTTCGATTGCCATGCCCGCCGCAGACTGATATAATAATAACACTTAAACACAGACGGGAAGGCAACACTCCGATAGATAAGAATAAAGGAGGATGAAAATGAAAAAGTTCGTTCAGATCACATCGATGCTGCTCATGGCTGTGATGCTGTTTTCCCTGTGCGCCTGCGGTTTGGGGAACATCGGCAAGATCAAAAAAATCGAAACGATTCCGACGATCCAGCAGACCACGGTCGAAACGCCGGCGCCTGCCCCTGCGGTGGACGAAAAGGCTGGGTCGTATGAAGCGGCGCTTGCGATGATGGTCGACGAGGACTACGAAGGCGCTGCAGCTGCCTTTGAAGCGCTCGGGGATTATAAGGATTCCGCGGAAAGAGCGGCACAGGCCCGTGAAAAGATGCAGGATAACCGCTATCAGGAAGCAGTGGCTCTGATGGAAGCCGGCGAGATCCGCGAAGCCTTTGCAGCATTCAACACGATGCCCGGCTATAAGGATGTCGATGAACGCATGGCACAGCTGCAGGACCTGGTGGCCATGCAGGATGAGCTGGCAGGCGCGAAAGAAAGAGACATCGTTACGTTCGGTACCTTTGAACAGGATAACAAGAGAGAGACAGAGTCCGAACCGATCGAATGGATTGTGATCGGAAAAGAAGACGACAGCCTGACTCTTCTGAGCCTTTATGTGCTGGTATGCGGTCCCTACCATGAAGAGCGTTCAGACATCACCTGGGAAGACTCGGCTCTCCGCCACTGGCTGAACGACGAGTTTATCTCCGCCGCTTTCTCGGGAGATGAGCGGAATCTGCTGGTACTTACCACAGTGCCGCCCCACGGCAACCCCAAATATCCCTATGACTTTCAGAACAACCCGATCACTCCCGGAAATGAAACGAACGACCGGGTATGGATCCTGAGCGAAGAGGAAGCCAAGGCACTGCCGGCCTCCATCCTGAAAGCGGAATCCACCAAGTATGCAAAATCCGGAGGATTTGGGCTTTCATCCGGAGGATCTTATCATTTTTCGCTCGTCGACCCCACTGTAGGCTGGTGGGCAGATAACCAGGGCACTATGCAGCGTGAGGAAACTTATGTGGATTACAGCACGAACTGGTGGCTTCGTACGCCTGGTGACCTGCAGCGCAAAGCCATGTATGTCAGTTCTGCAGGCAAACTGATGTATGAAGGCTACTATGTGAATATGCAGCAGTTCGGTATCCGTCCGGTCATCTGCGTGAAAGTAGGCTGAGATTCCGCGCGGATAATGGTCGTATTTCTCCCTGACGGGAGAATACGGGGCTGTAATGTTCACAAATTACGGTTTATTTCCTCCTGCCGTGTGATATAATGAAGCATGAAAAGAAATGAATGGATTATTTCCGGGAAGGAGGAGATCACCATGTATTCAGGCATTTATTACATACTTTCGATCATCCTGCTCATCGTCAGCCTGATCATTTCTGCCCGGGTGAAGTCGCTGTTCAAAAAGTACTCCCAGGCGCAGGCCCCGTATACCGGACGGCAGGTGGCGGAACGGATCCTGCGGGCCAACGGGATCCATGATGTGGCGATTGTCGGAGTAGGCGGGAACCTCACGGATAACTACAATCCTCTGAAAAAAACCCTGAATCTCTCACAGAACGTCATCGACACACCATCCGTGGCGGCGGTGGCCATCGCGGCACACGAGAGCGGCCATGCCATCCAGCATGCTGAGGGCTATGTTCCCCTCACGATCCGCAAGACGCTGGTGCCGGCCGCCAATATCTGCTCGGGAGCATCGTATATCTTCGTGATCCTTGGCTTGTTTCTGCAGCGCTTCACGTTCCTGATCGATATCGGGGTCCTGCTGTTTGCTGTGGTGGTGCTGGTACATTTCATCACACTGCCTGTGGAAGTGAACGCTTCGCGTCGGGCATTGGCAAGTCTGGAATCGATGGGTCTTGTGGCAAATGAGGAATCTGAAACGATGGCCAGAAAGCTGCTGCGGGCTGCAGCGATGACCTATTTTGTCTCGCTTGCTTCCGTGATGGTGCAGTTTCTGCGGCTGCTCACGATCGCAACAGGAAGAAGAAAGTAAAATAATACGGACCAGGAAAAAGAAAAGACGGCAGTATGCCGTCTTTTTCTTTTTTTGGAGAAAGATCAGACTGCCGGTCTTGACTCTTCCATCTCTTTCTGGATATCCATCTTCAGAAGGACGAGAAGCATGACGATCGAAACGATGCACGGTGCCCAGCCGAGCAGTGTGCAGATGGTCTGCAGAGTGGCAGGCGTCTGGTTCAGTTTGAGAGCCTCGTTGAAGCCGGCGCGGGAAAGGGCCACGGCCATCAGCTGGACAGCGCCGGCTTCCGCAAGCTTGCTGGCAAGGTTGTCACCCGCTGCCACCATCGAGTCGATACGACGTCCGTTCTTCCACTCCACGATATCCGCGATGTTGTTCCGATTGGTATTGAACATTACGAAAGTGATCGTAGCACCGAGACCCACAGAAAGCGCGTTGATATAGATGCTTGCCAGGGAATAGGGATTGATGATAAACGGTATCTTTCCGAGGATCTGGACTGCGGCGCCAAGCAGCATGGTGTTCTTCCTGCCGATTCGGCTGTCGATCATCGGGGTGAAAACGGAGGCGAGGATCGCCACCACCAGATACACAGCCAGAATGGGCGTGGCCTTGGAACTGGCGCCGAGGATATATGCGGCATAGTAGTTGATGTTGTTCATCACCAGTGCTGTCGTGATCCCGTAGCAGATGATGTAAAACATGTTGAGGATCCAGGATTTGCACTTGAAGAGCATCCTGTAAGCCTGAAGCAGCGAGATGCGGCTGTTGTCTCCGGAAACCTGCTTCACTCGTTCTTTTGTGGTAAAGTAATGGGCCAGGCAACCGAGTATGCAGATCACGCCCATGACCAGCGCGGTCTTGAACAGGGCTGGTGCGTCTCCGGTTCCGATGATGGCGCCTTCTCCCTGAAGACCGCCGAAAAGCCTGACGATCGGTGTCACGGCAACGGAGCCGATTCCGCTGCCCAGACATCCGCCCAGACTGCGGAATGCATTGATGGATTTGCGGTCGGCGTCGATGTTGCTGGCGAGAGAGCCCATGGAGTTATAGGGCATGGCGAGGAAGGTGTACAGTGCTTCAAACACAAAGTAGATCAGCAGACACAGGATGATTGTCAGCGTCTGCCCGGTCTTGAAATCCGAAAACATAAGCACAATGGTAACAGCCCAGGGCAGTGCGCACCAAAGTGCATAGGGGCGGACTTTTTCACCGTTGCGGAAGGTATGGTTTGCGGAGAAGATGCCGATGAGAGGATCGTTGATTGCATCCCAGATGGTCCCGAGTGTCAGGATGGTGCCGGCGGTAAGCACAGGCACTTTCAGCACGTTCGTCAGAAAAATCAGGTAATAGAGGTTTTTGAAATTAAAGACGATGTTGCTGGAGGTGGAGAAAGCCAGAAAGCCGAATTTCTCCTTCAGGCTGATCATGGTGTTCTTCATTGTTCCGCTTCCTTTCGGAAAAGATGTCCCTATTGTATTTCGTCCGGCCCGGAAATTCAATACGGCAAGGCAATAAAGAATAAAAAAGCGGAAGAGATAAAGGAATCTCTTCTGCTTTTTTCAGAGCACATCACGCGGCAGGATCTGCGCCGTACAGAAAAAAGTCCACGGTGTAATAGATGTGAGGCTGCGGAAGTGTTTCGTAGCGTACCTGCATCAGCTCGCTCACGGTCACCAGCTGATATCCCTGATCCAGCAGCCAGGGGATCAGGATTTCCGCGGCTCTGGCGGAGGATTGATACAGGGAATGCATCAGGATCACCTGACCGTCGAGGTTTCCGGCTTCCTGTACGGCCGCGACGGTGGCTGCTGTGTCCCGCGTCTGCCAGTCTTTCGTGTCGAGTGACCATCCGATAAGCGGCAGGTCCGTCAGACGTTTTGCCTGCCCGTTGACGGCGCCTCCGGGAGGACGCATCAATGTCGGTGCGTGCCCAAGGGCCAGCCGGAAGGATCTGTCGCATAGTCTCAGGTCCTGCTCGATCGTTTCTGCATCAGAAGCGGTCAGGTCGATATGGCTGTATGTGTGAGAACCGACCTCGCAGCCGAGTTCTTCCGCCCTGGCGCAGAGAGCGGGATAAAGATCCATATTGCTGCCGACTTCAAAAAACGTTGCAGCGGCGCCATGCTTTTCCAGACAGTCCAGGATCACAGGAGTCCAATCGGGATGCGGTCCGTCGTCGAATGTGAGGGCTACCATCGGCCGGTCCGGGTCGACCATGCGATGAGGCTTCCGGTCCGGGGAAAAAGTGCCGGCCAATGACCGGATGAACGGGAACAGCAGCAGCCCGAGCATTATCACAGGAATCAGGATCAGGAGCAGCTTATGTTTTCTCTTTTGCACGGCAGGTCTCCTCCATGCAGGGTGTTTCTCTGATCAACAACATACCGCTGCTGTCGGATCTTGAAGAAAGGACGTTCGTTACCTGTCCGGTTTGCCGGCTGCGCTTCCGCTGCCTTTGTATTCTAGGCAGAGCATGGTCAGATCATCGAACTGCTCGGCATCCTGGACAAAATCATCCACGGCTTCCCGGACCTGACGGATGACAGCTTCCGGCGGGAGGGACGTATCACGGTTCAGTGCAATGAGCATCCGATCGATGCCGAACAGTTTGTTCTCGGCATTGGTCGCCTCCGGCACACCATCGGTATACAGGAATAGTTTTGCTCCGGGAGTGAGTGTGAGAGTTCGGTCCGTGTACTTTGTTTCCGCCATGCCTCCGAGTACAAGACCATGTCTGCTCTTTACCGGTTCAAAGGAGCCGCCTGCCTGCATCAGGACAGGGTACTCATGCCCTGCGTTCGCTGCCGTAAGGACCCCGGTCCGAAGATCGAGGATCCCCAGCCAGGCTGTTACGAACATATCTTCCCGGTTGTTGGCGCAGATCTGCTCATTTACGACCTTCATCGTTTCTGCCGGGCTGTATCCGTTCAGCATGTAATTCTGCACGAGGATTTTGGAGATCATCATGAACAGAGCGGCCGGTACTCCTTTTCCCGAAACATCCGCCATGACAAGTGCAAGATGATCTCGGTCTATAAGGAAAAAGTCATAAAAATCACCGCCGACCTCCTTGGCAGGATCCATTGTGGCATAGATATCAAAATCGGGCCGGTCTGGAAAGGCGGGGAATATGTTCGGCAGCATGTCCGCCTGGATCCGGGTGGCCAGCGCCAGTTCCGTACCGATCCGCTCCTTCTCGGCGGTGATCCGCGTGATCTGAGTGATGTAATTTCTTGTACGGGCGGACAGTGTGGCGAAAGATTCCGCAAGTGTCTCGATCTCGTCTCCGGTGCGGTATGCATCTTCCATCTCGAATGCTGTATCGCCGTCACGAAGGGCGTTGATGCGCTGTGTCATACGTTCCAGTGGCTTTACCGTACGTTTCGCCATGATCAGCGCGCTGGCTGTTGCCAGCAGAAGGATCACCGCAGTCGCTGTCAGAAGCAGCTGTGTGGAATGGCGGGCACCCAGTTCATAGGACTCCAGCGCCTCCGCGCTGATCGCGTCATACCGGGTGAGCATTGCGGCTGTCGGCTGTCGGGTGACCTCTTTCTCCACACCGGAAAGTATCGACCAGCCAACCGAGGGCAGGGGAGCCGCTGTCATATAGAATTCCTGCCCATCTGCCATGATCAGTTCCAGACCTGTATTCTCACGGAGAGCAAGAGTTACAAAGCGGGCCAGTTCCGGGTTGCTGTTTTCGCGGAGATCCGGAGCATCTTTCGCAAGCTGCGCCTGGAGAGGCCCATCCTTCATCGAAGAGAAGAGCACACGGCCGTTCCCGTCGATCACACAGAGAAATCCGCCTTCAGATGTAGCCCGTTCCACGTAATTGCTTATGGAATCCAGAAAGATGTCCGCGCTCACCACTGCGACGAGCTGTCCTTCGTGATAGACCGGCGCGGCACATTCCAGCATCGGGATATTCGTGTAAGCGTCCAGCTCCACTCCTGTGAAAACAGGTTCTCCGGCTGCAGCGGCCTGAAGATACCAGGGACGGTTAAGGATCTCAAGAGTGCGGGGTTTTCCGTCAGGAAGCAGATAAGCTCCGGCACGGTCATTCACAAGCACCATGTTCCCGTCTGCAGTGCCTATGAATACACTGCTGAGCTTTCCGGAAGCCTCATACATCGACAGCATGATCTCCCCCATATTGCCGACAAGGCCAAGCAGTTCCGAGGAGGACGGATCCGCATCCTCGCTGCAGATCAGCATTGCTGAGGCTTTTCCGTCCATGGCGGAGGAAGGCGGGGCGACTGTACGGGGAGGAAAGAGATCTCTGTTCTCGAAGAGTTCTTCCGCGAATGCCCTCAGAGTCAGCACATCGGTCCGTACATCGCTGAACAGATCGTCCGCAATGTATCCCTGCAGAGCGGTGATCTGGGTCATAGACTGACGCAGGACGGCCTCCATCGTCTCTTCGGAGACTTCCGTGATGGAGCTCTGCTGCAGCACCGAGGCCTCCTGCACGATCTGCGTCAGGTTTCGCTGCTGCCAAACGGCAACGGCAGCATATACGGCTATCAGTATCAGAATGAAGACCAGCACCAGATTGAATATCTTCTGCTGCAATCCGCCCAGTTTCAGTCCCTTGATGATTTTCATGTTCTGTTCCTTTTCACATCCATCGGGTATACAATGGATCGTTTTTATCCGCATAGAAGGGTATCACATCTTTCCGCGCTGCACAAGCGAAAAACTCGCCGGAGGCTGCGGATCCTGTCGCTTCTCCGGATGATGGCACCGGAGCGCCTGCGTTTGCAGCGTGTGAACGGCATCCTTACTCATACATTTCGGGACATGTGTCAGATTTCCCGGAATATGCGTTGAATTCCGCTGCCGCCTGCCCTATAATAAATTCATTATTCTGTCTTTTCCTGCGTTTTCTGCAGCGCACGGCTGCACGAATAGCGGGATATCTCAGCTGCTGTTTTTGAAGTTTGTTTGGGAGAGCTGCCATGTTCGGATATTTCTGCAAAAGAATACTGCTGATTATTCCCTGCGTCATGGCGGTGATACTGCTGATTTTTATGCTGATGGCCGCACTTCCGGGCACTGACACCGAGCATATGGTCCCTTATGCGGATGATGTCCCTGAGCAGGAATCACTCAGCTTTCTCCAGCAATACGGCAAATACTGCTGGAGAGTATTCACCCGTCTGGATTTCGGCCGTAACCGATCCTCCGTGCTTCCACTGAGGGAGGAACTCCTGGTCCGGACGCGCATCACGCTTCGGGTTATGGGACTCAGTGTTCTTGCCACCTACCTCCTGGGGGTACCTCTGGGGGTATATGCAGCCTGCCGTCGCGGGCGCTGGCAGGACACTCTTCTCACTACGATCACTACACTGCTGGCCTCGATTCCCGCTTTCTGCATATCACTGGCACTGATGCTGCTTTTCGCAGTACGTCTCCGCTGGATCCATGTGATCCCGCAGAATTCTGTGGACGAGGCGGTTCCTGTCGTTATCCTCACTGTGATGGGCGCAGCGAATGTGGCCAAGGTCACGCGCGCCGGAATGGCGGAAGTGCTGGATAAGCCATTCATCCTCTCTCTGACTTCACTGGGACTCAGCCGGCGAAATGTGATCCTCACGCACGCCCTGAAAAACGCGTTGGTCCCTGCTTTTTCAGTGTTCAGCAGCGTATGTGCCCAGTTGCTGTGCGGATCCATTGTCGTGGAGCATTTTTTTACTGTTCGCGGGTTGGGCAGCGCCATGGTTGCTGCCATCCGGAGCCGTGCCACCACCACATTGCTGGCCTGCGCGGTCGTCGTAGCCCTGATCATGAGCATATGCAGCGTGATCACGGATCTGCTGTTTGTGACAGTGAATCCTTCCCTGCGCAGGACCCTGCGTTTCAGCAGCAATCTGCGCAGACGCAGCGGGAGGTGAAGAAAATGAAACGCAAAAGCCGTGCTTTTTTCCATAATCCTGCCGCAGTGACGGCACTTCTGCTCCTTCTGGGGATTATCCTCTTCTGTATCCTCTATCCCTTCTTCACATCTGTTGACTACCGGGAGATCAACTTTTCGGAACGCCTGCAGCTGCCTTCTCCGAAACACCCGCTTGGTACGGATGAGATGGGACGGGATATGATGGTGCGCATGGCATGGGGCGGCCGTGTCACCCTTTCTGTAGCTTTTCTTTCCGGCTTCATCGCTGCCGCAGCAGGTACCGGGATAGGGGTCCTCTGCGGCTATGCCGGAGGTCGTATCGACAGCGTAATCATGCGAGGGATGGATGCGATCGCTTCCATCCCCGGTCTCCTGCTGGCGATCGTGTTTGATTATCTGCTGGGCATGGGCAGAGGCAACTTTCTCTTCGGAGTCGCCATCGCGGGGATACCGCCCTTTGTCCGCCTGATAAGAGGGGCGGTACTCGAAATCAGCGGCAGCGCCTATGTAGAGGCGTCACGTGCGCTTGGCGCCACACCTCTGCATGTTGTCCGGAAGCATGTGATCCATAATGTCCTGCCCATGGCAGCCATTCAGGCGACCACCTCTGTGGCGGATGCGCTGACCACCTGCACCATACTGGGCTATATCGGCGTCGGTATCAATGCTCCGACACCGGAATGGGGAGCGCTCTTCGATAACGGGAAATATCTGCTGCGTACCCTGCCTCATCTTTCCGTCATCCCGGCTGTGATGATCGTGGTGTGCATAATCTGTCTTTATCTGCTCGGCAATGGTATCCGGGACAGTCTCAGTATCGGAGGAGGCGAAGTATGAACGAGCCTCAGATTCTTCTTGATGTTCAGGGGCTGAGAGTCAGCTTCCAAACACCGCGGGGCTCTGTGCAGGCAGTGAGTGACGCGAACTTTCAGGTGCGGCGCGGAGAGGTGACCGGAATTGCAGGAGAATCCGGAAGCGGTAAAAGCGTCAGTGCCTATGCCGTTTTGGGCTTGCTTGCACGCAATGCTTCGGTGGAAGGGGGATCTGCCTTTTTCAATGGCAGGGATCTGCTGTCGCTTGAGGAGAAGGAATTGAGGAAGATCCGCGGCAGCGAGATAAGCATGATCTTTCAGGACCCTGTAACAGCGCTGGACCCTGCCTTTACCATCGGAAGCTTTCTTGCTGAAGTGCTGCGGAGCCACGAACCCTCGATCAGCCGCAGGGAGGCAAGGCGGCGCAGCGCACAGATGTTGGCTGCCATGGGTATTCCGGATCCGGAGAACGTTATGAGCCGTTACCCTGATTCTCTTTCCGGCGGAATGTGCCAGAGGGTGTGTATCGCCGCCGCACTGCTGTGCACTCCGAAGCTGCTGATCGCAGACGAACCGACTACGGCTTTGGACGTGACCATTCAGGATGAAATCCTTTCACTGCTGCAGCAGATAAAAGAGGAGAAGGATATGTCTATCCTTTTTATCTCGCACGATTTCGGAGTGCTTGCCCGTCTCTGTGACCGGATTTGCGTGATGTACGGGGGCTTCGTGATGGAAAGCGGAAGTGCGGACCAGATCTATCACTCCGCAGCCCATCCGTACACACAGGCACTGATGCGCGCTATTCCCCGTCTGGAAAACTCTGCGCAGGAACCGCTTCCTTCACTCAGGGGGGAACCTCTCGATCCTGTCCGCCTGCCTGACGGCTGCGTATTCGCTTCCTGCTGCCCGCAGTGCAGCGAAGAGTGTCTGCGCGTCCGGCCCGTGAGCACGGACCTTGGAGAAGATCACACCGCTGCCTGCCATAAGCTGATAAGAAAGCGGAAAAAACCCTTGAAAACTGCGGACAGTATGCTATAATGCAGAAAGTTTAAAAAACCTTTTAAGGAGAAAGAAAAAAATGAACAAAACCGAACTCATCAAAAAAGTTGCAGCCGAGAATGGCCTCACCCAGAAAGCTGCTGCCGATGTAGTGAACTGTGTTTTCGATTCCATCATGGATTCCCTGGGCAAGAAAGAGCCCGTCTCCATTTTCGGATTCGGCAATTTCAGCTGCAAGCATCGTGACGCCCGCGAAGGCCGCAATCCTGCCACCGGCAAGAAGATCAAGATCGCTGCCAGCAATACGCCCGTATTCAAAGCCGCGAAGGTCTTCAAGGAAAAAGTGAACTGAGTCCGGACGAACAGGCCGCTCAGAACCAAAAAGGGTATCTCTTCCCGGAGATACCCTTTTTGGTTTTCTTGTATGGATACACCGCGGAAGATCCCCGGCGGGCATGAAACAGAAACGAAAGAAGAGCGTCTCCGGACGGAGACGCTCTTCTGCAGATGATCGCTCATTCCGGACACTCTTCGATCATTGCGCGAAAAGCGGGAAGGCTGTTCACGATCGTTTGCCTCGACACGCAGTAAGCCAGGCGCATCCAGCCCGGAGAACCAAATCCGTCCGCAGGTACCACAAGCAGGTTGTGCTCAGTCTTTGCTCTTTCACTGAAGGCGCCGGCATCTCCGTCCGGCACCTTGACAAAAAGATAGAAGGCGCCTTCCGGTTTGACACATTCATAACCCATGCCGGTCAGAGCATCATAGAGCAGACGCCGGTTCTCATCATATGCGGCCAGATCCGGCCTTTCTCTCACACAGCGGGCCACAGCCTTCTGGATCAGTGTCGGGGGACAGACATGCCCCATGATCCTGGCTGCACCGGCTACTGCCTGGAACAGGTCCCGGCTGTCAGCCGCGAAGGAGGGCACATATACATAACCGATGCGCTCACCGGGAAGGGAGAGTGACTTGGACCACGAATAACAGACAACAGTGTTTTCGTAAAGGGAGGGAATGAAAGGGACCTCGGTTCCGTCGTACACGAGTTCACGGTAGGGTTCATCGGCAATGATATACAGCGGGTGACCATATTCAGCGCTCTTTCTCCTCAAAAGATCTGCCAGCGCAAGAAGATCGGCTTCGGAATAGACTGCGCCGGAGGGATTGTTCGGAGAGTTTACGATGATGGCCTGCGACTTTGCTGTCAGGAACGGCTCTATCGCTGCCGGATTAATTCCGAAGCAGGGAGGGAAGGCCGGGACCACCACGCATTTTGCACCGTTGGATTCAATGAAAGGGCGGTACTCAGGGAAAAAAGGCGCCAGAACAAGGATCTCGCTTCCTTTCTCCGCTGTGAGCGCCTTGATAACGGAAATCAGGGCAGGGGCGGCACCGCAGGTCATAAAGATCTCCTCTGCCTGGGTATCGAGTCCGAAACGCCTGCGCAGATCAGCGGCTACGGCTTCCCGCGTTTCCTGAAAACCTGCGGCGGAAGAATAGCCGTGTACCTGCACGGGATCCTCTGTTTCAAGAATCTCCCGGAGCGAATCCGTCACTTCATCCGGGGCGGGGATGCTCGGGTTTCCAAGGGAAAAATCGAACACATTCTCCGGACCGACCTTTTCTGCCTGTTTCAGCCCGTACATGAACAGTTCCCGGATGATCGAAGGACTGCTGCCGAGGGCTCTGTACTCCTGATTGATCATGACGTTTCCTCCTGAATCAGATCGAATGATCTGATTATAGCAGAGAACAGACGGCATGGAAAGACCGGGAAAGGGCAGCAGCCGGCTTTCTGTGTTCCGTATGCGGAAAAAAGTGCCTTGAGGCTTGCTGTTTTTTGCTTTGCAGGGTGGCGGAAGGAGGGAAGAGTATGGTAAAATCAGTTAGCCATCGTTTCCGGCAGCAAGCCGGATCTTGTGAAAAAGAGGGAAGACGATGAAAGATGCATGGAAGAAGCTGCTGAACAGCCTCGGCGGCAAGAACGGGGAAGACATGGAGTCTGGGAAGACGCCTCCGGAAAGGGAGCTGCCGAAGGATCCAGGTCTCACCGATCCGCGCGAGGGAACGGAGGTTCCCTGGGAGACCGGGGAGCAGAACTGGCAGAAAACACTGGACGCCCGGCGGGAGAAACGGCGCGCGGTGGCGCGGAAGATCCGGAAAGGATGGATCCCGCTGACAGTGCTGCTGGTATGCTGTCTGTTCATCCTGGCAGTGAGCATCACCTATCTGGTTGTTCGGGATCAGAGGCTGCCGGAGATTCCGGTGACTTCCGCGGCTGAGACGGAACCGGCAGAATCTGCGCTCCCTGAAGCGGAACCGGAAGAAACCCCGAAAGCGACCCCGAAAATCGAAATCGTATATGTGACGCATGAACCGGAAGAGAAACCGGAGCCGGAAGAGTTGCCCGCGGAGGAAGAGCCGCACGGCCTGACCGATCCGGAGGAGCAGCATCAGCTGAACACTTTCCTCTCCTGTTTTGTCGAGCAGAAGGCGTTTGAACCCGGGAGATATGACGAGAACAACCTTGATCATCGGCAGCTGGTACATTTCGCCTATGTGTACTGCCGGCTCCATCAGACCGATGCGATCCTCGGGGCAAAGGACAGGAACACATTCTATTACACACTTCCACTGGAAACTGTGAATGAAGTGCTGGAACACTTCTTCCACCGCAGCCTGGAGGAAGAGGATCTGAATACGGCGGCGGAGCCGGACGGAGAGACCGGTGCGACCTACAGCTTCTACAGGAAAGGATACTTTTATTTCCCGGCGGAGGATATCGAGATACCTGACCGTTTGGCGATCGTGCTTGAGAGAAAGGATGAGGACGAAGGACTCTTCACACTGGATTTTGCTGTCTACACGCTTCTGCCGGGAGGCGCGGAAACGGACGGGGGGATTCCGGAACGGTTTTATGAAATGGGCCCCTCTGCTGCGAAGGCCGAGCCCGGACTGAGCAGGACCGCCTCCGGCTTCATGACCTGCCGCACCTGGCAGCAGGATGGTGTAACACGCTTCTGCCCCGTTGCATATCAGGTGGACTATCCGGACGCTCTGCAGACCGTCCTGAATCGCGGCGTGCTGTATGTAGGCACAGCGGGGGATTACATGCCCATGTCCTATCTTGACCCCGGGACAGGCAAGTACGTAGGTTTTGATGCGGAACTGGCGGAGGATCTGGCAAAAGCGCTGGGTGTGGAGCTGGAATTTGTTCCGACATCCTGGCCGACTTTGATGGAGGACACGCTCAGCGGCAGATTTGATGTGGCCATCTGCGGCATTACGATCACTGACGCGCGACTGGAGCGAGCCTTGATGTCAGAGGGATATCTCGGCAACGGGAAAACCGTGCTGTGCCGTGCGGAGGATGCGGAGAAATACACCAGCCTCGCGGAGATCGATCGTCCGGAAGTGCGTGTGATGGAGAATCCAGGAGGTTTGAATGAGAAGTTCGCGCGGGAGAACCTTCCGAACGCCACGCTGATCATCCACGACGTCAATCAGGAGATCCCCGGCCTTGTGGCTTCAGGGGAAGCGGATGTGATGATCACGGAGATCATGGAGGCGGGATATTACGTTGGACAGGACAGCCGGCTTGCCGCGCCTCTGATCTACGAACCCTTCACCCACGGCGAACTTGGCATCCTGATGCCGAAGGGCAGCGAGAAATTACTGGAAAAAGTCAATGCTTTTCTGAAAGAGGAAAAGGAAAGCGGACGTATCGATGAACTGGCGGATGAATACATCTACCGCTATATCCAGGACGGGATGGACGCAGCGGCCTGATCCGCCGGTATGAAGGAGAAGCGGGAATGCGGGATCTGTCTTCATATCTGAAGGAACGCTTCGGGGAAAAAGTATATAAGCTGTCGCTTTCCTCCGGCTGTACCTGCCCGAACAGAGACGGGACGATCGGAGTCGGAGGATGTACCTTCTGTTCCGAAGGAGGTTCTGGAGAGTTCGCGACTGCACAGATGCCCATCGATATGCAGATCGAAGAGGCGAAACGCCGTGTGAGAGGGAAGACAGACGCTGCCCGTTTCATAGCATATTTTCAGGCGTATACGAATACCTACGGAAATATGAAGAGATTGCGTGAACTGTACCTGGAGACGATCCGTCGCGAAGAGATCGCAGTCCTTTCTCTCGGGACCCGGCCGGACTGCCTCCCGGACGAGGTGATGGAACTGCTCATGGAGCTGCGTGCAATCAAACCCATGTGGGTGGAACTCGGGCTGCAGACCATCCATGAAAAAACTGCCGCACGCATCCATCGGGGCTACACGCTTCCGGTGTTTGAAGAAGCGGTTCGGAAACTTAAAGACGTAGGGATCGAAGTGATCGTCCATGTGATATTGAACCTCCCGGGCGAGACGCGCGAGGATATGCTTGAGACGGTTCGCTATCTTGCGGCGCTGCAGCCGGAACCGGACGGGGTGAAGCTGCAGATGCTGCAGATCCTGAAAGGAACGGCACTGGCGGAGGAATACGAAAAGGAACCTTTTCCGTTGATGGATCTGGAAACCTATGCGGATCTGATCAGCGAGTGCGTCTCGATCCTTCCGGAGAAGACCGTGCTGCACCGTATGACCGGGGACGGCCCTCGCAGACTGCTGATTGCTCCTTTATGGAGCCTGGAAAAGAAACGCGTGCTGAACACGCTCCACCAGAAACTGGGCGAATAACCGTTTCGGCTCAATCATCCCGGGCAAAACACGCCCGCTTCAAGGAAAAAGACCCCGGTCATCCGGGGAAGGACTGAACGAAAGGAGGACATCTATGGGCAAACGATCTGTAGCAGTAGATATGACGAATGGAAACCCGATGCGGCTTCTGCTCATGTTCGCCCTGCCGCTGATGCTTTCCAGCCTGTTCCAGCAGTTCTACAATATCGTGGATATGCTGGTGGTGGGAAACAATATCGGCTCTTCGGCTCTGGCCGCAATCTCGACCTCCATGCCGGTCGCGAATCTCTTCCTGGCAGCTGCGATGGGGATAAGCGTAGGCTCTGCGGTCGTCATCAGCCAGTATTTTGGCGCCAGACAGATCAGCAATGTCAAAACTACGATCAATACAGTGCTTTCATTTGCCGTGATGGCAGGCATCGTTCTGATGATCGCCGGAGTCGTGCTGAGCCGTTCGGTGCTCCGTCTTGTAAACTGCCCGGAAGAGATCCTGAATGACGCGGCGACCTACCTGCGGATCTATTTTCTCGGCACGGTTTTTCTTTTCCTGTATAACGGCCTGAATTCGAGCTATAACGCGCTGGGCAACTCCATGACGCCGCTGTATTTCCTGATTTTCAGCTCCTTGCTGAATGTGGCGTTGGACCTTGTGTTCGTCATCGCGTTCCGCTGGGGTGTGGCAGGGGCTGCGGCTGCCACGGCGATCGCGCAGGCTGTGGCTGCCACACTGAGTTTTTTCAATATGCGGAGGATGCTGACCCGGCTGAAGGCACCGGCGGAGAATCCTGAGGATCCGGCATCGGGAGGGTCGGAGGATGAAAAGGTAAAAATATTCGATTCCCGCGTACTGAAGACCACGATGAGAATCGCACTGCCGAATGCTGCTCAGTCGGTCCTTGTTTCGTTCAGCATAGTCATAATCCAGAGTGCCATCAATATGTTCGGTCCGGCAGTCATGGCGGGGATCTCTGCGGCTGCCAGGGTGGACTCTCTTGCGACTATGCCGCTCATGACACTGGGCAACAGTTTCGGTACCTATGCCGGGCAGAATATCGGAGCGGGGCGTATCGACCGCATCAAGAGCGGAATGCGCAGCGCGATCCTCATGATCGTGAGTGTGGGAGCGGTTCTTTTCATAGTGTTGCAGCTGTTTGCGGCAAAACTGATCGGGGTCTTCGTAGATCATCAGGATCCGGGTTTTGCGGAAATGGTAGCGGTAGGATCGCAGTATGTACGGGTAATCGCATGTTTCGCGGTCATTTTCGGCGTTTTCATGCTGCTGGTGGCAATGCTGCGGGGAACCGGGGATATGTGGGCTTTCCTGTCCGCAATCATGGCGAATTTTGTTATCCGTGTCGTGATGGCGCTGTTTCTGTCACCGATCTATGGACCGAAGATGATCTGGTGGGGAACGGTCATCGGATGGATAGTAGGTACCATCATAGCGGGAACTCGGTATTTCAGCGGCAAATGGAAGGACAAAGCCGTTGTGCGTGCGCAGCAGAGCCAGAATTCGGAAGGGTCCGGAGATGAAGCGGACGCATGACTATCATGACTATGAAAAAGAATGGAAAAGGCACCGATCAGACGATCGGTGCCTTTTCTTTTTTATCGGATTTACCGGTGTTTGTTGCGGCCCCAGAAGGTGTTGTAACGGTCCGGTTTCCATTCCGGATCCACATCTTTCACAGCCTCGGCGGCTGTGATCACGGCGTCATCATTATCGATATCGATCAGAGTGTAGCGGTCATTGCCCATGCCCAGCTCCTTCATGTAGCTGAGCTGCCGAAGACCATGGCGGGTCTCCACACGTTCAATCAGCGCCTTGCCGCCGCCTTTGGGAAGATTATAGAGCAGGTCCACGCAGGCGTTGTCCACGGCCAGAATATCCAGCGAGGCCAGAATGCCCACGTCCGGGGTCACCACCGGCTCGGCTCCGGGGCCTTCACAGTCGCAGGAGACGGACATGTTGCGCATGGTGTTGATGTAGCAGACATGAGGTGCAAAGTGATCGATCGTTGCTTTGGTGCTTTCGGAGATACGCTCCATCAGCTCTTCCTCCCGGATATCCCACATATTGCCGGGCCGGGAGTGGATCTCTCCTTTGCCGATGCGCCCGTCCGCGCATCCGATACCAATGTTTTTGTTGCTTCCGCCGAAACCGCCCTGCACATGACCCTTGAAGTGTGTGAGTACCAGAAGCGAGTCATAGGAGGGAAGGCTTTTGCCCACATGCATCTCTGTGAACCATTTGCCGCCTTTTATCGGGAGCGTGGCAACGCCTTCAGCATCGGTGATATCCACAGGGCAGAAGGTCCAGCCATTGATCTGCAGCGTTTTGCGGTGGGCCTCGGTGGTATAGCGGCTGCCCTCATAATAGGTGTTGGTTTCAATGATGGTGGCGTCTTTCAGGCGGGTGTCGAAAAGCTCCTTCACCCAGGGACGGGGAAGAATATTGGGACCCTCGGCCTCTCCGGTGTGGAGTTTGACGGCGATTTTTCCGCAGAGTACGGAAGAGACACGGTCATAGATCTTTTTCAGGCCTTCTTCAGAGAGATCGCGTGTGAAAAACACCACACTGCTCTCCCCGGTGCGTTCTTCAAAGGGGATATATTTATTCCCGTCTTTCCCGGGAACCGGTCCGTTGCCCATGGGGATTTCCTCCTTACGATTTCTTGTCTGCCGGCCCTTCCCTCAAGACAGAGACAGCCGGTCATTTTATTTTACTATCTGCAATAACTCATTATACTTCACAACCTGCGGCGCTGACAAGGGCTGCGAAGAGATTTTATTTCATCTCAGATCCTTATACTCCTGCGAGAGCCGGCTGTATGCTCAGGGTCTTCCTTCTGCGGCCCCAGATCGCCGTCTGCCCAGTGCCTGCGGCAGAGTGCCACATAGGATTCATTCCCGCCGATCACGACCTGTTCGCCCTCGCGCACGACCTTCCCGTTCGCGATCCGGGCGTTGCAGGTGGCCTTGCGGCCGCACCAGCATACAGTCTTGATCTCTTCGATGGAATCGGCCCAGGCAAGCAGCCAGTGCGAGCCCTCGAAGAGATTGCCCTGAAAATCAGCGCGAAGTCCGTAGGCGATCACCGGGATCGAAAGGTCATCCACGATCGAAACAAGCATCTTCACCTGGTCTTTCGTGAGAAACTGTGCCTCGTCCACGATGATGCAGTCGTATCCCTCCGCGATCGCAGGGGTAAAATCTTCCATATAGATGCAGGGAGCCTGCAGACCGGAGCGGCTGCCAACCACCGGGCCGCCGTCCCGGGTGTCGATAAGGGGTTTGACGAGCAGGGCTCTCTGCCCCCGCTCCTGGTAATTGTATTGTACCATGATGGCGTTTGCAGTTTTGCTGGAGCCCATTGCTCCGTAGCGAAAATAGAGTTTGGCCATGGTTTTCCTCCTTTTCCGGTCAAAGACCGGCGCTGTCCTCTTCTGCATTATACAGGATGGGGGGGAAGAGGCACAAGCATGAAATGCACGGAGATCACTTTCCGCTGTGCTTGACAAATACGGCAGCGTCAAAGATAATGAAAAAAAGGGAGGAGTGCCCTATGGAACTGTGTGTGAAGACGTTCAGCGAACTGACGAATGAAGAACTCTACGACCTGCTGGCCCTGCGTACGGCAGTGTTCGTGGTGGAGCAGTGCTGTCCTTATCAGGATGCGGACGGGCTGGACAGACAGGCGTTGCATGTGTGGCTGAAGGATGAGAACGGGATCCACGCATATCTGCGGATAATGGACCGGGGTGTCTGCGGCGAAGAGATAAGGATCGGCCGCGTGATCGCGGTGGAACGCCGCAAAGGGCTGGGAAGCCGTGTGCTTGCCGCAGGGATCGCAGCGGCGGGAGAGCGCTTCGGCCCGGGAAGGATCGCTGTGGAAGCACAGGTGTATGCGAAAAGACTCTATGAAAAGCAGGGATTCCGCGTAGCCTCGGAGGAGTTCCTCGAAGACGGGATACCCCATGTGAAAATGGTTCTCGATGCGGTGCATGCCGAACAGAGGCCGTATACGGAGTAAAGCGGAAAACACGGATGGACATTGCCTTTCTGCCGTAAAAAACCAGGCCTCTTCCTTTTCGGAAGAGGCCTGAAAAGCAATCCTTCTATGATATTGAGATCAAGTATGGAATGCTGCGGACGCGGAAGAACACATCGCGCGCATGGTCTTTCGCTGTCCCGATCGGTTTTGCGGTCAGGGGTTCGTGAGGCGGAAACCTGATCTTCGTTGCCCGGCCAACGCCCGGCTACTTAGCCGCCGGCGGCTCGCAAGTAAATTGGTCATGCTGATTCCGGGTTCTATGGTGCCGATCACACCGATGGGTGACGCCCATCTCCAGTGTTAAGTATTATAAACGGATGCTGTTCTTATGTCAACGGATGAATTGTGAACTTTTTTTGTTCCCCGCCGGAGCAAACGAATTCTTCAGGATCTAGGTGACCATGATGAGACTATTTATCGCACTTGAAATGTCTGAGTCCATGTGCGCCGCACTGGCCGGACTGCAGAACAGATTCCGGCAGGCCGGGATACGCGGCAGGTACAGTCCGGAAGAGAACTTCCACCTGACATTGGCTTTTCTTGGGGAAGTACCGGATCCCGGTCCGGTGATCGAAGCGCTGGACGGCGTCTGCTTCACACCTTTTGAACTGGAGTTGCTCGGCTTTGGTGCTTTCCGCGACAGCTGGTGGGGAGGTGTGCGTGAATCCGTTCCTCTGCAGTCCGTTGCCCGGCGCATCCGGCGGGCGCTGGATCAGACTGGCATCTCTTTTGATAAGAAAGCTTTCCGCCCCCATATCACTCTTCTGCGAAAGCCTGTGAGCAGCAGCGGGAGACCTGCCGTTCTGCCTCCGGTCGAGCCGCTTCCTGCCTCTATGATGGTGGAGCGCTTCGTTCTTTTCCGTTCGGATTCCGGGAAAAACGGCATGATCTACACACCTCTCGCGGTGTTCGGGGCTGATTCGGGAGAGTCTCAACTGACAGGCGAGAGAACTGGAAATCTGCGTTATTGATTCACTGTCTGCGCCTGTATATAATCGACCCGAAAGCAGAAAGACCTGCCCAAAAGGCAGAAGAGAAATAAGGAGGTGTCTGCTTTATGGAACTTGGGAAAAAGATTCGGCAGCTTCGCTTCAAGGCGGGATTGACACAGGAGCAGCTGGCGGAAAAGATGGGGATCGCTCCGCAGTCAGTGTCCAAGTGGGAGAACGCGGTGGCGATGCCGGATATCTCCATGCTCCCGCTGCTCGCGGAGACCTTTGGCGTAAGCATCGACGATCTGTTCGACCTTACTGCGGAACAGCGACTGAACCGCATAGAAAACCGCATGGACGTGGAGGAGGAACTTCCGCAGGATGTGTTCCGGGAGTTTGAGGATTTTCTGAAGGAGCAGCTTGCGGCCGGAGAAAACAAAAACCGTGTCACCGAACTGATCGCCTATCTCTATTGGCACAGGATGAATGCCTCCGCACAGAAAGTACGGCGCTACGCCAAAGAAGCGGTGCGCATGGATCCGGGGAAAAAGGGCTGTCAGTGGATGCTGCAGATGGCCGAAGGCCATGCCGCATGGGACTGGAATATCGCGAACCACGCGAAAGCAATCGAGTTCTATCGGGAACTGACGGAGGAGAACCCGGAACTCCGGCTGCCATATTATTATCTGCTGGACAATCTGATCGCGGATCACCGCGCGGATGAGGCGGAAGCGGTCCTTGAGCGTATGAGCGCCTTGAAGGATACTCGCCCCGTGCTGAACGAGGTCTACCGAGCGCATATAGCACTGGCTCGTTTTGATGAACCCGCTGCGGACCGGATCATGGAAGAACTGGGAGAGAAGTATCCGGAAGATTGGGTCTTTCTTTTTGAAGCAGCTCAGTATTATGCCTCCAAATGTGATTACGACAAGGCCATCGCACTCTATGAGAAATCTTTTGCGCTGACGACCCGGCAGCCGAGATTCCAGGATGAGCTGATGGCGATTGCAGACATCTGCGAGATCCGGGGCGACTATGTCAAGGCGGCGGAGACTTGGGATCGCATCATCGATCTGCTGGAAAAGGAATGGGGCATGACCGAAGAGGTGGAACTGAAGACTGCGAGGAGTGAAAAGAATCGTCTGCTCGTCAGGGCGAAAAAGAAATAACACAAAAAGGAGCCGCCTTTATCGAGGCAGCTCCTTTTGTATCGTTCACTCAGCAGGTTCAGGTGTTACCGATGCAATATAGAGGACTCCGTCAGGAACGCAGATCTTCGGGTCCTGAATTGCAAATCCGGCCTTTTTCCCCTGTGATTCCAGTCCCGTCACGAAATGACACAGAGCGATCCCCAGGTCGACTTTCTGCAGATCACCGGTTCTGTCACTGACATAGCCTTTGTCCTGCTTTTCATAAAAATGGAAGACGCCGTCTTTCACAATGATCCGCCATGGCTGTCGGTTGACCGCCGAAGGGGCCCAGCGGACCATCTCCAGCAGGTCACCGGTCTCGGCCTGTTCCGGAAACTTCAGAGGAACATCCCAGGCACTGTCGAAAAACAGTTTGTCCGCGGGCATGCGAACGTCAGCGCCTACGCCTTTCCGCATCATGCTTTCACGAAGAGAACGCTTCTTGGCGGGATAACCGAGCGGTGTGATGCAGGGCATCATCTCTCCTTCCGCAAGACCGGCCGCACGTTCAAAAAGTTCTCGTTTCATGGTTCCGCCGATCCAGGTCGTTCCGATCCCGAGCGTCCAGGCATAAAGGACCAGCTTCTCAAAGGAAAAGCCGAAAGCGACATCCGCATTCGGACCTTTTGCGACCAGTCCTGCGGCATAACAGGATTCACCGGTGAGCACAGGACTGGAAAGGCTGTGCTCTTTCGCGTCAAGCAGAACGAAGCGAACCGGAATGCCGAAGGGGTTGGAGATCGATTCCGCATAGCGGGACAGACGGTCCGCGTCTTCTGCGGAGAGAGGCCGCTCATCGAAGCTCCTTACGCTTTTCCGGGTTTTGATGAGTTCAAGAAGATCTGGCATGGTGTTCTCCTTTTTCAGAATAGGATAAACTATGTTTAGCAGATATTGAAGGACCCGTCAAGATTCCAAAAGAAACTGTTCTGCGGTATGAAAAACAGCCGTCCGGATCCGGACGGCTGTTTTTCTGGTGGGATTTATACAGCTTCTTTCATGCCGGCTTTGTGCAGCACGAGAACGCCTGTCAGCAGAAGGAGCTGACCCACGGTGTTCACACCCTGTTCGATCCAGTTCATCAGGGCGGAATTGCCTTCACGGGAAGCAAGGTAGCCCATGCTCATGTAACAGAAGAAGCAGAGAACGAATACGGTGATCATACCCTTTTTTTTCAGCCGGACGGCGATCACACTGAGAGCGGCGCAGATCGCACCGAGCCCGAGCACCATCATCGCCACGAACACGAAGGTTCCCTTGAAAAAGGGAGGTGCCGCAGTCAGGACCGTTACGCTTTTTCTCCCCGCGCAGAGCATCAGCAGCAGCCCGAGACCCGTGAGCAGAAGCCCCAGCGACTGCACAGGAAGGAACATGGTGTTCAGCACTGCGAAATCACAGAGTCCAAGGGCATAGAGCAGTTTCCACAGGGCTTTCAGAAACCCGGCCAGGAATGCATCGATGCTGCCGGCGGCGAGGCAGGCGAAGGCATATTTGGGCATTCTCGAATAGAGATCGTGCTGGAGAATGACGGCGGCGATCCCGAACAGGATCACGGGGATGAAATCCGTCAGAGCCATCGGGACGGAGAACTGTTCCATGATCCTCTCTCCTCAGCCTTTGCCTTTTTCCTTGGAGCGCTTGTCGTTGATGATCTTCATCTCTGCGGCCGTGACCTCGGTCACACCGTGCTCCTTCGCCCAGGCCACACATCCCTTGAGCACGGTGGGCAGGAAGATGCGCGGTACATTCAGCAGCATTTCCAGCGCGTCATCGGTGAAGTGGATACCGGGATCGGTCCGGTCGGCTGCGTAGCGCACGGAGGAGAGAGTCGCGTTGCGGATGGGCAGAAGTTCCGGAACGACCCGCGGGGTGCGGGCGAACCAGAAGTTCTTGCTGTCACGATAGCCGTGGCAGATCAGCACGTTCGGCCAGAGTCTGGCCTTCACGCCGTTGATGATGTTGTCATAGAAGGTGGGCTTCATGAGCATTTTGTCGATACGGAGAATGAAGTGAGCGCCGTACTGGGTGGTGATGCCGTTGAAGCTGCGGTAGGGGGGCGGATAGCATCCGTCTTCCAGCTGGCGGCCGATGTCTTCATCTGCGTTCTCCAGGTCGCTCATCCAGGTGCATTCCATTACCTGATAGGCTTCGGAGATCACCAGAGGACGGGGAACAGAAGGATCTTCCTTGACGCAGAGACCCTCCTCAAGATGGAAACCGAAATTCTTCATTTTTTCAGCGGGAGTGTCGCCTGGCCAGCCCTGAGCCACGATTTTCTTATGGTAGCCGCGGCCGTCAGGCATGAAGTTGATGGCCAGCTGCTTCCGTCCGGCCAGCAGATGCTGGGCGGTGTTGGAGGAGTTGCGGGCTTCGAGGACCATGGCGTAGTATCCCTTGCCGGCAATGTAGTAGGGGAAGCAGAGAGAATAGGAGCCGACCGAGGTGGTGCCGTCCTCCGCCAGAGTGGAGATCATCACGGTGGGCATAGGGAAATAAGAACTGGTCTGATAGAAATTGTCGACGATGCGTAGATCTTTGAAACTGCTCATTTAAGTCGTTTTCCTTCCTTTTTTTCTTTCAGTTATTTCAGATCAGTCTGCCCGGGAGGAATCTGCGGAGGCTTTCCAGCCTGTATGCGGCAGGAAAAGAGCATCATACAGAATTCCCCGGACATCCTGATAAAGAAGATAAGATCAAAACGCCCGGCCGCAAATCGCGGCGCAGAAGGCAGAGCCTATGAAGACCGGCTGCAGGATGGGATGACCCGGATCTGAACGGGGCATGAGGATAAGAAAATCCCGCATACAGTCCTTCCGGGTCATAAGGGTGTTATAGAATCAAGGAAACCGAACAGCTCCTTAGCTGCAGTATAGCGCACGTCTGACTGCCCTGTCAAGCAAGGGGAAGAAGGAACGAAAGGACGTTTACGTTGCAAGGGAAAAATAAAAAACACAGGAGAGTAAAACTCTCCTGTGTCATGGATCCTTTTTCACTCGTTCGGATCGCTCCGGACTGCCTTGCCGATGTTCCAGATATAGGCGGCCTTTCGAGCCGTTTCAAAGCGTTCATCCGGTGAAGCATAGTTGAAGGCGGCTGTCTGTGATCCGCAGTCCACGCAGATGACATACCAGCTCCGCCCGTTCTCCTCCTCCAGCAGGCCGGCGCCTCCGCAATAGGGGCAGTCCTGCAGTTCCAGCTGTTCGTAGATGTCCATACATGATCCTCCTTTGCTGTTTCGAGGCATTTCATTATAACAGCATGCGGAACGCTCTGTCAACGGAATGCGGAGACAGAACAGCGCATTGACGCAGAGTGAGCACAGATGCTAAGATAGGATCAGAAAAGTTGAGGAGAGATGTCGATGAAAGATGCGATCACCATTCTGCAGGCGCAGACACGGGTATCCGTCCGGAAGGAAGAGACGCTGGAGATCCTCGGGATCTGCTGCAGAGCCGCCGCGAAAGAAGGAGCGGATCTGCTCGCTTTGGGAGAGATGTTCTGCTGCCCCTATGAGACCGGCAGTTTTCCCCTGTATGCGGAAGAAGAGGGAGGACCGCTCTGGAGCCGCTGTTCGCAGCTGGCAGCAGAGCATGGGATCTGGCTCTCGGCAGGGAGCATGCCTGAGCGGGGCGGCGACGGAAGGATCTATAACACGGCATATGTGTTTGACCGCGAAGGCCGGCAGGCGGCAAAGCACCGGAAGATGCACCTGTTCGATATTGATGTGAAAGGCGGGCAGAGTTTCTGCGAGTCTGCCACTCTCTCCCCGGGCAACGAGGTAACAGTATTCGATACGGAATTCGGCCGGATGGGGCTGTGCGTTTGCTACGACATCCGCTTCCCGGAGCTGGGACGGCTGATGGCGCTGAAAGGTGCCCGTCTGCTTCTGTGCCCTGCATCTTTCAACCATACCACGGGACCTGCGCACTGGGAACTGCTGTTCCGTTCACAGGCCATGTTCAATCAGGTGTTCGCTGTCGGGACCGCACCGGCTTTTGATGAAGAGGCAAGCTATCATTCCTGGGGCCACAGCATCGTCACCGGCCCGTGGGGAGAGGTGATCGGACAGATGGACGAGAGGGAAGGCTTCCGGTTGACCCGGCTGAATCTGGGGGAAACAGGACGGATCCGCGAACAGCTCCCGCTGCTTCGGCACCGGCGGACAGATGTTTATACGCTGGAGGAAACACACTGAAGAAGATCGATCCAGCACCTGAAGGAAACATGGACGAACAGAAAAAAGAAGACGGCCTCAGGCCGTCTTCTTTTTTCTGTGTAAAAGGATCAGAGGGCGTTGATGCGCGATTCGATCTCTTTCGCCACGTCTTCCGGAACGATCTTCTTGCTGACCACAAGATCGAAGATCTCGCCGCAGGTCTTTTTGTTGAATAGCTTAATGGGGTATTTCATGAGATTCGGCGCCAGTTCCTTGATGATGGCGGCAGCCTTTTCGTTGGCAAAAACGTCTTTGACGGTGGTGCTTCTGAAATCCATGGCATTTCCTCCTCATATGGTTTATGGGTCGTCGGTATCCGACTCTTCATCTATTATACCATAAAACCGGGGTCTGCGTACGGAATTCATAAAACTTTTACCGATTTATCCATGTCAGCTGTTCTCTCTGCGCTTCCGGAAGAGATATTCGTCAAGTTCCTTTTTCACTTTCTCCGGGAACTCCCGGGAGACAGGGCAGATCGCGGCTGCTGCCATGTGCCCTGTAAAGCAGGCGATGAAATCGATATCCTTCTGTATTTGCTCCATCGAGAGCACTTCGGGCAGGTCGTACCGGCAGTGGATCGGGGCCATGTCCGGACCGGCGCTGCGGGCGAAGGACAGGGCTGGGACGCCTTTATCGGCGAAACTGGTGGAATCACTGGAATACACGCCGATCCTTGTCTGCACGGGAAATCCAAGCTCCGCACCGAGATAGGAGATATAGCCGGCCAGCTTTTCTTCGGCAGTGACACAGGCAATGAATTTCCCCATGACGGAGCCGATCATATCGAGGTTGATATTCAGCGCGGTCTTCTCCATCTCTGCTTCATGGTCGCGTACATAGGCCTTGGAACCGAGCAGTCCGCGCTCTTCACTCCCGCAGAAGACAAAACGGAGACCGTAATTGAGCCGCTTGTTTTTCAGCTGCTCCATCACACCCAGAAGCCCGACGCAGCCGCTCATGTTGTCATAGGACCCGTGGGAGAGGGAAGTGGTGTCATAATGGGCGCTCAGGGTGATGCATTCTTCCCGTACTCCCGGAATCTCAGCCACCACGTTGTGCGATGTGCCTTCGTATTCTTTCTGGCGGATGCTGAGTTTGATGTTTCGGCTCCTGTTTTTCACCAGATCCATGGCAGTTTGCGCATTGACCATCGCGCAGAGGACCTTTCTCTCATCACCTACCACATGAGAACGCAGATCCCGCTGATCGATGTCGTGATTCGGGAAATTCCGGTTTCCGTAACGGAAGAGGATCCCCTTCACACCGGCCTGCATCATGTCTTTGTAAACGAACGGATCGACGCCCTGGGTATCCAGCAGCACAATCTTATCGCGCGCACCGGTAAGAGATACCTTGTCCACGGAGGGCAGATAAAGCAGCTCTGCTTCAACCGTTCCGCTGCCGCAGCAGGAAAGTCCCCGGCAGGGGATCTCTTTCCCGTCTGCAAGGAGGACCGCTTCCTCAATCTCACCCATTGGGACGGAGAATTCTTCCAAACGCGTGGAAACACCCATTTCTTCGCAGCGGGCTTTCAAATATTCCGCCGCACGGAGTTCCTCCGCACTGCCGCTGGTGTGTACGTAATCCGTGTCACGGAAGATCTGCTTCAGTTTTCGCTGATTCATCTCTGCACTCCTTTCTGCCCGGGATGTGGACAGTTTTTGTTCACTATATCATATCCTTTTTCCGGAGACAAGGCAGATGAAAAAGAGACCGGCAGCCCTGAAGGAAGAGCCGCCGGTCGGGGAAAAGGGATAATGGAGAAAAGTCGGATCGATTTATGAGAGTGTTCCGGTGTCCTGCCCGATCACGGTCGGCACCGCATCGGGAGGGATGGGACATGTATAACCCCGGGCGGCTTTCACGGCGAACTCGGCACGGGCCGCCTGCAGAAGTTCTGCATTTTCAAACAGTTCAATGCCGGCCAGCGCCAGAACCTTCGCGGCATAGAGCAGGCCTTTGTCACCGATGGAGGAGGCTCCGCAAGAAACGATTTGCCAGGAATGGCCCGGTACTCCGGAAGGTTCACAGACCGCATGGAACTGCGCGGTGGGCGTCAGCCAGCTCACGTCGCCCACATCTGTGGAACCGGGGGAGAAATCATCGCCGTGATAGAGCGGGCAGATGAAATCATTGAGCGCTTTTTTGCCGTTGTCGCTGAGGAGACGCACCTGTTCGGCGATCTCCGCACTGCATTGGGCGCCCATTCCGGGAAGCCGTCCGCTGTCGGGAGAGGCGGCCTTGAGCGCGGCCGCGTAGGCTAGCTCCTCTTCGGTGTAGGATGGAAGCCCTACCTGCACCATCTTTTCGAAAAAGAGTTTTTCAAGGACAGAATTCGGTACCGTGTTGGCCGTGCCGTCCACGAAGACGCGCTCATACGTCGTCCCTGTCATGAGCGCGGCCCCTTCGGCGATCTTATCCACACGGGCCTGCAGGGAAATTGAGTCCTCCACGGCCACAGAGCGGACCATATAGAGGACCTCTGCCTCAGACTGCACAACGTTTGGGGAAACGCCGCCCGCGTTTGTGATGGCATAGTGGATACGGCAGTCACTCTTCATATGCTCGCGCAGATATTGCACACCGGTGTTCATAAGCTCCACGGCGTCCAGGGCTGAGCGGCCGATCTCAGGGTTGCCCGCCGCATGAGCGGCTATGCCTTTGAATTTATAAAGCACCTGGATGCTGGAGTTGCAGGTGCCGGTCTCCACTTCGTTCACGCTGGAGGGATGCCAGGTCAGCGCGGCGTCCAGATCCTTCCAGACGCCGTCACGGGCCAGGAAGGCTTTCGCAGCTCCGCCCTCTTCTCCGGGACAGCCGTAAAAAATCACTGTTCCAGCGGTACCGCTTTGCTCCAGGTATTCTTTGATGGCGCAGGCTGCTCCGAAGGAAGCGGCACCAAGCATGTTGTGGCCGCATCCGTGTCCGGGATCGATGGCTTTATGGCCTTCGGCAGGAGTTTTATAGGGGACTGCGGCTTTCTGAGAAAGGCCGGAGAGCGCGTCAAATTCACCCAGGATGCCGATAACTGGCTTTCCGCTTCCCCAGGAACCGCTGAAGGCGGTGGGAATGCCGCAGAGAGACTCCGTGACCGTGAAACCGGCAGTTTTCAGAGCATCGATATATAGCGCAGCGCTCTGGACCTCCTTGAGGGAGAGCTCGGCAAAACTCCACACCGCATGGGAGATCGCTGTCAGTTCCTCCGCATGTTCATTGATATATGTGATGGTTTTTTGCATCGGATCCATAGGCTGTTCTCCGTTCAGAAATATCAGTAGAGGACTTTGCTCAGGAATTCCTTTGTGCGCGGGTTCTGCGGCGTATTGAAAACTTCGGACGGGGTGCCGCTCTCGGCAATGATTCCGTCATCCATAAACAGAACACGATCCGAAACTTCCTTGGCAAAACCCATCTCATGGGTTACGATCACGGAAGTCATGCCGCTTTCGACCAGCCTTTTGATAACATCCAGCACTTCGCCGACCATTTCGGGATCGAGCGCGGAGGTCGGCTCGTCAAAGAGCATCACATCCGGTTCCATGGCCAGCGCGCGCACGATGGCAAGACGCTGCTTCTGTCCCCCGGACAGTCTTCCCGGATGCTCGGCGGCCTTGTCCAGCAGACCCACGCGCTCAAGCAGGGCCTTCGCGGCCTCTTCCGCCTCGGCCTGGGTCTTCTTTTTCGTCAGCACAGGGGCCAGAGTGATGTTTTCCATCACGCTCAGGTGCGGGAAAACATTGAAATGCTGGAACACCATGCCCATTTTCTGGCGGTGCTGGTTGATATCGATTTTTTTGTCGGTGATGTCCACCCCTTCAAAATAGATATGCCCGGAATCAGGGATCTCCAGCATGTTCAGGCAGCGCAGAAAAGTGCTCTTGCCGCCGCCCGAGGGACCTATGATGCTGACGACCTCTCCCTTCTTGATATGCTCGGTCACACCTTTCAGGACATGGAGGGATTCCTTCTTGTCGGCGACTTTGAAAGACTTGTGCAGATCGACGGTCTTAATCATGTGCCTTCAGCCTCCTTTCGAATCCGCCCAGCAGCTTGCTGAGGAGGAAACAGAGCACAAAGTAGATCGCGCCGGTGATCATGAGGCATTCCATCGTAAGGAACGTAGTTCCCTTGACCACAAGGTACGAGGTCATGACTTCACCCACAAAGAAGGTGGAGGCGAGGGATGTGTCCTTGATGATCATAATGAATTCGTTGCCGAGTGCCGGAAGGATGTTCTTGATGGCCTGCGGAAGAACGATGCGGCCCATGGTCTGACGGGCGGAAAGACCCAGACTCCGCGCGGCCTCGGTCTGCCCGCGGTCTACCGCCTGGATGCCGGAACGGAAAACTTCCGACTGATAGCAGCCGCTGTTGATGCACAGAGCGACCGCCACGGCCATGAAATCCGTAACATTAAAGGGGAGGATTTTCGGAACGATAAAATAGCCGATATACAGCTGCAGCAGCATCGGAGTGCCGCGGATGATCTCTACCACGGCGATGAGAAACCAGTTGAGTGGTTTGAAGCGGGACATACGGCCCAGGCAGATCAGCACACCGAGGAGTGCACCGAAAAACACAGTGATCAGTGCGAGGATCAGGGTGTTTTTAACGCCTGTGACCAGAAACACTTTCCAGTATTTGGAAAGGATCATTACGATGTTGGAAAAATATTCGGTCAAAGTCTTCTCCTTCAAGCGGCAGGTCCGCCCCTCCCGGACGGACCTGCATTTTTATCCTATAACAACAGTGAGAGATGATTATTGCGGGCAGAAAGTTTAATCGATGTTTTCGATGAAGTTACCTTCATCATCATAGGCAGCCTGTGCGGCGGTATCGATACCGGCGAGGGCCTGGGCTTCTGCGTACCATCCGGCATAGAGTCCGGCGGCCTTCGCCTTGGCCAGGACGGCATTCACATCGGCAAGCAGCTCGGTGTTGCCCTTCATGATAAGGCCGACATTATCTTTGTATTTGGCGTCCACTTCAAATTCAAAACCGGAGAAGGCAATGTTTTCATTGTTAGCGATGATCGCATCACCGTTGCCCTTTGCCACGGCTACACCGTCTACATTGCCGTTACGCAGGGCTTCAACCTCTGTGCCGATGTCTGTGAACTGCTTGATCACGGCACCGGGAAGCTGCGTTTCAGCAAGCTCCAGCTGCAGAGAAGCGGCCTGAACGGCGATGGTCAGTCCTTCAAAATCTGCGGCGGAAGTGAATTTGCCCGCGTTTTCTGCGGTCACGATGACTACCTGCTCGGTCTCCTGATCAGCGCTGGCCTGATAGTAATCGGTGAGTTCGAAGTTCTGGGCACGATCCTCTTTCCAGGAAAAACCGGAGAGTGACATATCCACTTTTCCGGACTGGACTGCCGCGAGGCAGGCGTCGAAGCTCATGGGCTTAATCTCCAGCTCAAGGCCGAGCTCACTGGCAATATATTTGGCCAGCATGATGTCGAAGCCGACATACTGATCCTGACCGGTCTTGGAGGTGTCGGTGAATTCCATCGGTGCAAAGTCCGGTGAGGTCGCTACGATCAGGGATCCCTTTTTCAGCAGTTTGCCGGAGTTGGTGCTCCCGCAGGCGGCCAGCGCCAGAACCATGACGGCCGCGAGGATCAGACATACGATTTTTTTCATTTTGTTTTTCTCCTTTTCCCTTTTCATTGTTCCCTGTGAATTATATTCATTCGTTTGCTTGAAAAAATGAATATTGATGAATATGAGCGCATTATAGATGCATAAATATACAGTGTCAAGAGCTTTTTGCCATTTTTGTACATTTTTCCCACACTGGGAGCGGGAAGCCCGGCGCTTTTTATGCAATTGGCAGCGAAAACGGACATCAGCTTTGGGTGAACGACGGAAAACAGCAGAAAAAAGGACCGGCTGTGACTGCCGGTCCGGGAAAGCAGGAGATTGCCGATATTCATTTCGCAGAGGAAAAATGCATAATGCTCAATTGAGATGACGCTGGAAATTCCCGATGGTGTGTACCCCTTCCTGGACGGAGATGAAAGCGTGCGGGTCGATGGCATGGACCGTGTTCTGCAGCGTTTCGATCTCGTATTTGCTCAGGCAGACGCACAGGATGTGCACATCGTCGCCTGTATAGGCTCCGCGCCCTTCCCATACCGTTACACCGCGCGCGATGGCTTTCATGATGGCTCCGGCGATCTCCGGTTCATCCTGCTTGGTCATGATCAGTGCCTGGGTGGTGATGTTCTGCTGGTGCACCTTGTCAAGGAAGACGTTCGTAAATACAGAGTAGATCGCGGAATAGATCGCGATGCGTTTGTCAAACAGAAGCAGGCACAGCAGGTAGAGACAGGCGTTGAAAAGAATGCCCGTCTTTCCGACAGCGAAGCCGCGCTTCTTCGATAAATAGAGCCACAGCGTATCCATCCCGCCGCTGGAGCCGCCGCAGGTGAGCATCAGTCCGTAGCCCAGACCGTTGAGCAGGCCGGCGACCAGACAGGCAGTGAGCGGGTCTTCGATCACAGAGTTCTCCGGAACGGGGATCAGCGTCATGAACAGTGACTGGGCCACGGTGCAGAGGATCAGTTTGGCGACGAAATTTCGCCCCATGGAGCGCCAGGCGAGGATAAGCAGCGGAATGTTGGCGATGAGGTAAAGAATACCCGCGATATCCGTTTCGCCGAAATCGAGACCGACTTTCGAGACAAGAAGAGTGCGGATCACCTGGCATACGCCCAGAAGACCGCCGCTGTAAAAGTGCAGCGGTGCCACGAAGCGGTTGATGCTGAAAGCCACCAGGGCGGAGGCAAAAATCAGGGTGAGTACACGAAAAACGGAAGTATGCAGAGCTTTGTTTAGCATTTTGTAACTCCTCTTTCGAAAAAACGGTCGCATGCATTATACGATATGGAAGGGAAAAGTCAATTCCTTTTAGGAGTTTGGGGGAATTTAATTTCAGGAAGGCTTTCTGCGGTGAAAACGCTTGAAGCATCCGCCCGGCTGTGGTATTGTTTATCCGCGCGCCGGCGGAAAGACTACGGCTCTCCGCTTTGTTATGCATATGATAAGAAGGAGGAACCCGCAGCAGGGGTCACAGACATCAATGAATCTGATCGTAGCCTTCACGCTGTTTTCCCTCACGATCCTGCTCTACTGGATCATCTCGGATTTGTTTACCACATTGTTCCGCTTTACGGGGCTTCCCGACGAGCGGGCGCGCTTCCAGGTCGTTTCACTGCTGACCGGGTGCGGCTTCACCACCCGCGAGAGCGAAATGATCCTTTCCTCCCGTGCGCGCAGACGGCTCGCCCGTGTCACCATGCTCTTCGGATATGTTTTCAATCTCACGATCGTCACGGCGTTTATCAACGTCTTTCTATCCATGAAGGAATCGCAGGTCGTGGGTTTTGTGCTTGGTCTCCTGATCCCGCTGAGTGCGGTGGTGGTGATCATCGTGTTCATGCGAGTGCCTGCGGTACGCGCATGGGGAGACCGCACGCTGGAAAAACTCGCGCGTAGGATCCTGCGCAGCGAGACAGAGAACACCGTACTTCTGATCGACCATATAGGAAAAGATGCTATCGCGCAGGTCCGGCTGAACTCAGTGCCGGAGGAGCTGCGTGAGGTCCCTCTGGCGAAGACCGGCCTCAAGGCAGAGAAAAACATCCTGGTTATGCTCATCGAGGACAAAAGCGGGAAAAACGAGCCCGCTGCGGCGGAAACGGTCTTCTGCGAAGGGGACCGGATCACTGTTTTCGGAGACTACCGCACCATCTGTGAAGTGTTTCGCGCGCACGAGGATTTTGAAGATGCGTGACCGGAAGGGCAAAACCGTTTGACAGGGCGGTTTCCGAATGATATTCTGAATACAGAAAAGAGCGTATGCGGATGATAGTGCTGTTCGTGTGCGTTCTTTTTTTGCGTGGAGGGGTGTTTGATGGAAAAGATCTTCGGAGAAAACTGGCTGCGAAACATGCTGCTGGAACTGGCCGGCGCGTTTTTCGCAGCGATCGGACTGTATAATTTCGCGATCCCCGCGGGCTTCCCGATGGCGGGATTTTCCGGCCTCGCGGTGATCATCCACCGGCTGTTCGGACTGCCTGTCGGCTTGGTCTCACTGCTGCTGAACGTCCCGGTGGCCATCCTGTGCTTCCGGCTGATCGGCCGTAAGTTCTTTGCCCGCTCCATCCGCTGCATGGTGATATCGTCTGTGCTGATCGACTATGTGGCACCGCTGCTTCCTCTGTATCTCGGGTCACGCATGATTGCGGCGATCTGCGCCGGCGTGATCGGAGGCTTCGGATATTCACTGATTTATCTGGCGCTCTCTTCCAGCGGGGGAACGGATTTCGTGGTGATGGCGCTCAAGTCAAGGCATCAGCATCTGCAGCTCGGGAAACTGGTGTTTATCGCAGATGCGGTGATCATTCTGCTGGGCGGCCTGATATTCAGGGACTTTGACGGCATGGTCTACGGCATGATCATCGATTATATCTATGCGATCATGGTCGATAAGATCCTCTATGGCATGAATGCCGGGAAACTCGCTCTGATTGTGACCGCGCGCGGAAAGGACGTGACGAAGAAGATCGACGAGGTGGTCAGCCGCGGAACCACCCTGCTGGATGCGCGGGGAGGCTATACGGAAGACCGGCTTGATGTAGTGCTGTGTGCGTGCAGTACCAAGGAAATGGTAAACGTGGAAGCGGCTGTCAAGGCAGTTGATCCGAATGCCTTCTCCGTAGTGATCGAATCGAACGAGGTCATGGGGAACGGCTTCCGGCGCCTGCGGATCGCAGAGTCGGAAAAGGAGATGTGAAGAAAAAAGAAGCGGCAGAACGGACTGCCGCTTCTTTTTTCTTCATCCTTTTTATGCCGGTTCGAAAGACTTGCTGATCTCCGCACCGGAAGCGTCATACTCAATATCTTCCATCAGCGCGGGATCCACGCGGCTCCGCTTTTTGATGACCATACCCTGCCCCTGATTGTTGAACACCCAGATCTTGTAGCCGGGGTAGGCGGGATCGTCCTTGCGGAACAGTCCGGATTCATTGCGTGCGCAGAATTTCGCCCGTCCCTCGGGCGTATCGAGGAGGTCACCGGGACCGCTGTAATACAGTTCGTCCTGCGCGGCCTTTTTCTTGAATTCTTCCCAGTCCTCATCGGAAACGCGCATCACATCATTCGGTTCGATCATGACAGTTCCTCCGTTTTTGAACTGCGGATATTATAGCGCATCCGAGGCGGAATGGCAACTTCGGGAGCATGATTGACAAGCAAAAACGATTATGTTAAATTTACATAATATAGTATACTTATTCTAATATTTCCGAATCCGTTCGGGATTCGTTTCGAGGTCGTTATGCTGAAGGTAAAAAGCCTGATCATCACTTTTTATAAAGGCTTTCTATTTCTGGTGTGCTATGCGGTATTCGCGTTCCTGCTGGGGATCGCGATCCCGTATATCCTCACGCCTTCCAGAACCGCCCTGATCGTGGCACTGAGCTTCACAGTTTCCTATATCATGCTCTCGAAGATCTACGGTGGCATGGACATCGGTACAAGAAAGAGCCGTTCGATCATTTTCTCGATGATCCTGGTGCTTCTCTTTGCCGATCTGATTGCACATCTTTTTCTGTGCATCATGGACTATACGGTCATCCACGGAAGACACTTCGTCTATGAAGCTCCGACGCTGCTCGTTACGGCCTACGCCACGCAGGTGCTGCTGGTGATCGGAGCGGCCTATGTGGGGAACGGAGTGTTCTTTGCTCTGTTCAAGCCGCAGAAAAGCCTTGTGATCTATGCAAAAGACGCGGATATCGGCGCCTTCGTGAAAAAGATCGAATCCCTCGAGAAGCAGTATTCCGTAAAAGCAACGCTTCCGTATGAACCGGCGGATCCGGAGCGCGCATTCCGCCTGATCGACAAGGCGGAGGCAGTATTCTTCTACGGCCTTACAGCCACGGAGCGCGCGGCGCTGGTGGAGTATGCCTACCGCATGAAGACCGATATCTATTACAGCATCGAGATGAACGATGTGGTAGCCATCGGAGGGAAGATGGTCTCTTTCGAGGATACTCCGGTGATCTATTCCCCGGTGAAGAACAACGATATGGTTTTCCGGATCGTGAAGAAGCTCGCGGATCTGTTCTTCTCTCTGATTGGGATCATTGTGCTTACCCCGCTGTTCATCGTGGTGGCCATTGTTATCAAAAGCGAAGACGGCGGTCCGGTGTTCTATAAACAGCCCCGCATCACCATCGCCGGGAAGAGGTTCAATCTGGTGAAATTCCGGTCCATGCGGCCTGAGGTGGGAGATATCCACCGCTCCGTCACCGAAAACGATGACCGGATCACCAGGGTCGGGCATGTGATCCGCAAGTTCCGCATCGACGAGTTTCCGCAGCTGTTCAACGTGCTTCTCGGAGACATGAGTCTTGTGGGGCCGCGGCCGGAAATGGTGGAAAACGTCCGGACCTACAGCAAGGAGCTTCCGGAATTCGCCTACAGGCAGCGCATGAAGGCCGGGATCACCGGCCTGGCGCAGGTATACGGAAAATACAATACGCTTCCGAAGGATAAGCTCATGTACGATCTCATGTACATCGAGCAGGCCAATATCTGGCTGGATCTCAAGATTATTCTGCGGACGGTCCTGGTGCTCTTCACGCCGGAAGAGAGCACGGAAGCCTTCAGGGAACCGGAAGAAGACGAAGCGCAGACAGATGAACAGAAAAAAGAAGGGATCTGAAAGATCCCTTCTTTTTTTCAGATTTCAGGCTGCGTGATGTTTTCGAACAGGTCGCTGCATTCGGTATCATAACCCACGGTCGTGCGGAAAAGACCGAATCTGTGGCAGTCGTAGGGACCGTCGAAATACACATACGGGTAATATTCGTGCTGGCTCCAATAGCACTGATAGGCACGCTCGGCGATCTCCGCGGCTGTAGCTCCGTCAAAGCGCTCGAGCGGCGTGTCGTAATCCAGCACGACCTCGTTTTCCCAATAGAGATGGAAGTAGGTTTTTGGCGTATCCCACGCCCCGTAGCGTTCGGCAGATTCGGGAAAACTGGAGGGATCCGCGGCCTGCATCACGGCATCAGCCATGCAGTAGGCGTTGAGGATATGGGTCGGATGACCGTATTCACCGTTGAAATCGTGTTCCACGATCACCTGAGGCCTGAAGCGCCGGATTTGCTCCACCTGGAAAGCGACAAAAGTTTCGTAACCGTAGATGGCTGCAGCATCAAGATAGCTGTCAGGCATCACATCATCCTGCGGATTGATGACCGGATAGAGGTGACAGCCGGCAGTCCAGAGACCGTTGAGGAGTTCATGGGTCCGGAGAATATAATCACCGGCGTGCTGGTTCATATACACGACCTGAACAGTCTTGCCGCGTTCGCCTGCATACAGGGGAATGAGGCCTCCGAAGAAAAGGAACTCATCATCGGAATGTGTCGGGAACACGAGCATATCAGCGGCTTCCCCGTCGGGAAGAGTCTCCCACTGCTGCACCCATTCCGGCGGCGTACCCTCAGTGAAGGCGTATGCGTCACAGAGCTGCGACGGGCGGGAAGGAGTTATGAGCGTTACGTTGGAGGAAACCTCGGGCAGAACGATATACTGGTGGAGATACTCCGGCTGCTCATAACGGTAGCGCGTTCCGTCAATGGAGAGAAAGAAATATTCAGGAAGATAATTCCATACGAGATAAAGCGCGGCGATGTCCTCATCCGGGTAGAGGACCATGCGGGCGCCGCCTTCAAAGCGCTGCACGGAGTAGATATTGTCATCGGTCGGGGCCGTGGTGTAGATCCCGTTGACGAGGACACTGAAATCTACCCGGCGGGCCTTGCGCGGTACGTCCGGAACGACCGGAGCCTCCGGAGCGATGGAGGTTTCTTCCAGACCGGAGGAAACAGGCTCCTCTTCCGGCTCCACCGGCAGTGTTTCTTGCGGCGGGGCTGTCTCAGGAGAGGGAGCAGGCGGTTCGGACGATTCAGCGGACGCTGGCACAGGCTCCTCTGCTGCAGCGGGAACAGGCGTTTCCAGGCGGTCCGGAAGCGTGAGCAGAAACAGAGCTGCCGCAACGATCAGAACAAAGAGAACGCCGGCTATCCAGTAAGCTTTCGACCCGGCGTTCATCGGCAGGCCTCCGTATCAGGTATGCAGACGAAGCAGTGCCACTCCTCTTCGGAAAGGTGCTGCTCGATCACGAAACCGTTCTGCCGCAGCGCGGCGGCAACTTCATCCTGCCTGCCTTCGATGATCCCGGAGGTGATGAATACGCCATTTTCTTTCATAAAGGAGGAAACGATTGCAGAAAGGGGGATGATCACATCCGAAACGATATTCGCCAGGACCAGGTCGTATCCGGTTCCAAGGCGTTTTTTCATCCTGTTGTCCGTGAGGATGTCTCCGGCATACACCCCGAA
>JAGBQR010000002.1 GCA_017632775.1 Oscillospiraceae bacterium
CCGCCTGCCGGAAGGCCTCTTCCACCATGCGGGCGCTTGTGGTCTTCCCGTTCGTTCCCGTGATGGCCACGGTATCCACACCTCCGGCAAGACGCTGCAGCATATCCGGGCAGATCTTCGAAGCGACGCGCCCGGGCATGGCAGTCCCCCCGCGGTGAACCAGAAGGGAAAAGGCCTTCAGGAATTTGCAGACGATCACTGCCAGTAGAAATCGTATCTTCATACAGTCCTCATTCATTACAGAAGTGGCCGGAACAGCCGTCAGCCTATTATAAAGGAGCCTCCCTGAATTATCAACTGCGGATTTTTCACGGCGTTCCCGAATAAGCGGACAGGCCATGCAGTGTGACCGCATGGCCTGTCCGGTCAGCAGATGTTCAGATCTTTTCCCCGAACTCCAGGATGGCTTTTTTCACGCCTTCCATCACTTTTTCCACTGTCCCCTCCTGGAAGGGGTTGTCCAGCCCGGCATACTCAAGAAGTTCAAAATAGCCGCGGCTCCCTCCGGCCCGGCAGAGCCGCAGATAGTTCTCCCAGGCTTCCTTCCGGTCTTCCCGCATCTTCAGGAAGAACTGGAACGCGCAGATCTGAGCCAGCGCATAGTCGATATAGTAGAATGGATAGAGAAAGATATGCTGTTTCTGCATCCAGAATCCGCCCTGCTCCAGGAAAGCGTTCCCGTCGTAATCTCTCCACGGAAGATAGATCCCCTCGATCTCTTTCCACACCTTCCGGCGCTCCGCCGCGGACATTTCCGGTTTTTCGAACACGCGGTGCTGGAATTCGTCCACACTCACGAGGTACGGGATCGTGGTGACCGCGCTGCAGAGATGGGCATAGCGGTAGCGGTCCGCCTTTTCACCGAAGAAACTCTCCATCCACGGATAGGCGAAATGCTCCATGGACATGGAGTGTATTTCGTTGATCTCGCTGGTGGAGGAGATCTGATTTGCCAGAGGAAGCGTCCGGCTGGCCAGATACGCCTCGAACGCATGTCCCGCCTCATGGGTCAGAACGTCCACATCCGCGCTGGTGCCGTTGAAATTGGAAAAGATGAACGGTGCCTTGTAAGTCGGCAGGAACGTGCAGTACCCGCCCAGATGCTTGCCCGGACGCGTCTCCAGATCGAACAGTTCATGCTCCCGCATGAAACGGAAGTATTCTCCCGTCTCGGCGGACATCTCGTCATACATCTTCCCAGCCTTGGCCACCAGTTCATTCCGGTCGCCGATGGGAAGGGCATTCCCCTCCGGGAAGACCAGCGCCTCATCATACCAGTGGAGCTTCTCCACGCCAAGGCGCTGCCGCTGCTGTTCATACAGCTCTGCACAGAACGGCACGATCACATCCCGGACCTGGTCCCGGAAAACTTTCGCATCCGCGGCGGTATAGTCATAACGTCCGCGGCTCGGATAGATATACTCAATATAGTTTCCGAAGCCCAGTTTTTTTGCCTTGCGGACACGCAGCTTCACCAGTCTGTCATACGTCCGGTCAAGCTTTTCGGATACGCTCTCATACAATGCCGCCCAGGCCCGGAAGGCATCCCGCCGCTCTTCCCGGTCCGTGCTCTCCATATGTTTGAGCAGACCGTAGAAATTGCATTCCTCTTCGCGGAAATCACATTTGCACAGGGCGGCATCCCGGGAATATTCCTGCCCGAGCCGGTCTTCGCGGATCATATCCGGTACGATACGCGCGCTGAACAGGCGAAGCTGCATCTCGGCGTCCTTCATGAGCTGGGGGCCGAATTCCGCATCGAAATCCTTCCGGAACGGTGAGGCCACACCGGCTTTGATCACTTTCTGCATTGAAAGCTGCAGCCTGGCGCTCCCGGCGGAGAGGGCCTTCTGCTCGGATTCATAGAACGCATCGGTCTTGTCCATGGTATTGCGAATATGCGCAATGCTGGACATCGTATAGACTTCCTTTATGACGTCCTCCAATTCCTGATATCCTTCACGATACTCTTCGTAGTTCGCGGCCTTCCGGATCTTTTTTTCCACGGCCGACAGCCTGCGTCTTGCCGCGGCGAAATCCGGGCGTTTGTACTCCAGATCGCAGAATCTTTCCATTTCGGATCTCCTCTCTTCTTCTCTCTTTATCCTTTTTCCGACAGAAGGAATTATACCATGCTCTCCCGCCGCTGTCTTCTGTTTTTTCTCCGGCGGCCTTGCGAAAAGCGGTTTCCTGATATATAGTAAGGAACGAAAACACTTCCTGCAGGAGTATGCCATGAAAAAACTTCTGAACCGTGAAAACCTTACGCTTGCGCTGTGCATCGCTTTATTCCCGCCTATCTGGGCTGTCCTTGCGCCGCATCTGGGCGTGCAGACCGGGGCGGTGGCTCTGATCTGCGCCGGCGTTTACGCTGCCGCGGGCAATCAGGTGAAACTGGCTGTCCCCATGTCGCTCGGTTTTCTGGCCGGAGACGCGTGGGCAGTCCTTGCCCTGTGGGTAATGAGCCTTCTCCCTTTCGGAGAAAGTCTCACCCTGTTTCTCACGCTGTTCGTCATGGGCGGACTGGCCGTGATCATCTCCTCGCTCCTTCCGAAGGTGTTCTACTGCCCCGCCTGGCTCTGCGGCTGGGCGATCGGTCTGACGATCCTGGCCCCGGCGGGCCTCGGCGCCGTCGGCACCACTCCCTGGCAGATCGGTGCGGCCATGCTGGCCGGCATCTGGTATGTCGGCGTGCTGGTGGAATGGATCCATCAGAAACTCTGTACCGGAAAGAAATGAACCGACCGCTCCCTGATCGGAGGTTTTTATGAAAAAAGCCGTTATTCCGCTTCTTGCGATCCTGTTCCTGGCTGTGATCTTCTTTCCTTCCCGCGCTTCCGCCGTGAGCTGTCCGAACTGCGGGGGGGACATGGCTGTTACCGGCACTTCGGCGGCTCCGCAGCCCGATTGCACCAATGCCGGCGTATACACCTATCAGTGCGCTGACTGCGGCCACGTGACCACGGTCCGCTCCGGTCCGCTCGGCCATGATTATGTGGCCGATCCGCTCGAAGATCCGGACTGCACGCACGGCGGCAGAGTCCTCTATGTCTGCGTCCGCTGCCAGGATACCTATACGGAGGACACTCCCCCCCTCGGCCACGACTATGACGCTGAGATCCTGCAGGCGGCCGACTGTGAACACGGCGGACGCATCCGTTACGTCTGCTCCCGCTGCCAGGATACCTATGAACAGGTAACGAAGCCGCTCGGTCATGATTATGCCGCGGAGATAATGGAGGCGACCTGTGAAGAGGACGGGGAGACCGTGTATACCTGCAGCCGCTGCGGAGACACCTACAGCGAACCGATCCCGGCGACCGGCCATTACTTTGAGACCACCGAAAAAGAACCGACCTGCGAAAAAGAAGGCAAGCGCCGCGACATCTGCCTGAACTGCGGTCTGGAAAACACGACGGTCCTTCCCGCCCTCGGCCATGACTATGTCTATACTGTTACCGATCCCACCTGTATTGCCGCCGGTGAAAAGAAAGGTGAATGCAGCCGCTGCGGCGCGCGCACATCCGAGACTCTGCCCGCGATCGGCCACAGCTTTACTCCCTGGGCCGTGGTGAAAGAGCCCACCGTTCTGAAGGAAGGAGAGCAGGAACGTCACTGCACGGTCTGCGGACTTTCCGAAACACAGGCACTGCCGAAGAAGACCCCGCTGCCGATCATCATTATCTCTACTGTCCTTCTGGGCGGCGGAACCGCGGCAGCCCTGATCATTCCCAAAGCCGTAACAGCCGCAAAGACCGCTTCGGCCGCTCCGGGCATGATCACCCTTCAGCTCAAGCATGTGCTCTCGCTTCTTCCCCCGTCTGCCGAGAACCGGCGTTTTGAAACCTTTCTGAAGAAGAAGAAATTTATCGACCTGAAGAAACCGGGTCAGGTCTCCTCTGATCCGGATCCCGAAAAAGGGAAGCGATACCAGCCGGATCTTGTCCTGATCCAAGCCGATTCCCTGGATTCTCTCACCGATGCCCTGGCAGCCGCCAAAGAGCGTTACGGCGATGCGAACATCGGTGTCCTTGCCGAGGACAGCCTGGGCAAAGTCCATCTGGATGCCGCCGTTGCCGACAAGTCCGTGTTCGCCTATGCCTACCGGTCGTACAGTGAATCGAGAAGACTGGTCCGTCTGATTATGCCCCTGTACAAGCCCAGTGAATCATCAGGGAATTACGCCGAAAACGCCACGCTCATCACCGGTGCGATGGGACTTCCCTTCCTCTCTGTGATCCTGAACGCCTATGTTGTGGGCGGAGATATCAAGGAAGCCATCGAAAAGCGCGGAATGAGCAAAGCGGAAACCGCCGACCTGATCAACGATATCGCCGGCCTCTTCGGTCTGGAGGCGCTGGCCAACATCACGGAGGCTCTCCGTATCAGCGCGGATCAGGGACAGCGTGTGAAAGACAATGAGGAAACCGGAAAATAAGAAAGAAAATGTGGCCTGTATCGCTATGATACAGGCCACACAACACTTTAATGATATCGGAATTTTCTTTTTCCGTCAAGGTTTTCCCGGCCTTTCTCCTCTGATTCTCCCTATTGAATAAAAACGGCTTCGCATCTTTGGAACTTTGATCAATTGCAGAATCCTTTTCTATCCATTATGATAAATACACCAGATAATCAAAACGATGAAAGGAGGTAACCACAGATGCTAGATATCAAGAATTTTGAGAGATAGCCCCCTACCGAAGCAGGTGAAAGATGCAGCGGTAAGGGGGCTATCTCACATTCAGGGGTTTTTTCAACGTCCGGAGAGGGGCGTATTTTTTTTACCCCGATCCGGCCGGGTCCGGACGCTGTTTTCCGCAGTACGAAAACCGGGCGGTCCCTTTTCGCGGAACCGCCCGGCTGCTCAACTGAGGCTGTCTTGATCTTTCAGTTCAGAAGATTCTCGTTGGTCTCATGATCGAAGAAATGCATCACCTTTCCTTCGAAGGAAACATAGAGCTTTGCCCCGTTCACGAGCTCTTCGCGCTCTTTGCTGTCCAGACCGATCGTGGGAACGCGTACGATAAGCCGCGTTCCGTCCTCGGTATAGACATGCAGGTGGAGCTCGCTGCCCATCATCTCATTGACTTCCAGCACACAGGGGATCGCTCCGGGCTCGTTCGCATGAGCCAGCACCATGTGCTCCGGACGGACGCCGAGGATCACCTTGCCCGTGGAAACATTCTTCTTTGCGAGCAGTTCGCCCTTCTCGCCGTCCACCTCGATCTTCGCGCCGAAAGGCTTCACATAGAATTTTCCGCCTTCCCGGACAAGTTCGGTGGTGAACACGTTCATCTTCGGAGCTCCGATGAATTCCGCAACGAACAGATTCTTCGGCATCTCAAAGACCTCAGTCGGAGTACCGACCTGCTGAATGAATCCGTCCTTCATGATGACGATCCGGTCGCCGAGCGTCATGGCCTCGGTCTGGTCGTGCGTCACATAGATGAACGTGGTATCCAGTTTCTGGCGAAGCAGGATGATCTCCGCGCGCATCTGGTTCCGCAGCTTGGCATCCAGGTTGGAAAGCGGTTCATCCATCAGGAACACCTTGGAATTCCTCACCATGGCACGCCCGATCGCTACACGCTGACGCTGGCCGCCGGAAAGCGCTCTCGGCTTACGCATCAGATATTCCGTGATGCCGAGGATCTCCGCCGCGTTGGTCACCTTCTCATAGATCACATCTTCCGGCACCTTCTGAAGGCGCAGGGAGAAGGCGATATTGTCGTACACGGACATATGGGGATAAAGCGCATAGTTCTGGAAGACCATGGCGATCCCGCGGTCCTTGGGCTGAAGGTCGTTGACAACGACCCCGTCTATCTCGATCGTTCCGTCGGAAATGTCCTCCAGACCGGCAATCATGCGAAGAGTCGTGGATTTCCCGCATCCGGACGGACCGACGAAGACCACGAACTCCTTGTCCTGGATATCCAGATCGAAGTCATGGACAGCTACGACATTGTTGTCATATACTTTCTGAACTTTGGTCAGTTTAACACTTGCCATACTGAATTCTCCTTTTCACATCGTGGCCTAATCAGCCCTTGACGGCGCCGCCCGTGACGCCTTCGACATAGTATTTCTGCAGGCACATGAACAGGATCGCCACGGGGATCGCAACGATCACGCCGCCGGCGCAGAACATGGTATAGCGCTGGTTGATCATATCCGGCGTCAGCCAGTTCCACATACCGACTGCCACGTTCATGCCCGCCGATGTTCCGAAGGAGACATACCTTGCAAAGACAAAGTCGCCCCAGGGGCCCATGAAGGCGGTAAGGATCGTATAGATGACGATGGGCTTCGCCAGCGGAAGGATGATTTTTGTCAGCACCTGTGCGCGGGTCGCTCCGTCCACACGGGCGGCTTCATCCAGAGATTTCGGGAGTGTGTCGAAGAAGCCTTTGGATACATAGTATCCCATTCCGGATGAGGCGACATACACCAGGATCAGTCCGGGCACCGCGTTGGCCTGCGTGAGTCCGAGATCCTTGAGCACACGGTAGAGGATGATCATGGTAAGCATGCCCGGGAACATGCCGAGGATCAGCATGAAGCGCATCAGCCCCGCACGCATTTTGAAACGGAAACGGGAGAGGGTATAGCTCATGCACAGAACGATGACGGTCTGCAGGGCCGCAACCACCAGGGCGATCACGAACGTGTTGAGATACCAGCGCTTGAAATCGGAGTTCCAAAGGGCGACGTAGTTATCCCAGCCCCATTTCTGCGGGATGACATATCCGACCTGCCAGGTGGACTCAACACGGAAGGACTGCAGAACGATGCAGACGAAGGGGAAAAGCCAGATCACGCTCATCACGATCAGGATAACATAAATGATCGTGTTCGAGATCGCGCGGCTGGCGCGGAGGCCCATGTGGCGTTTTTCTAATGTTTCATTCATCACTGGAAATCCTCCTCGTTCTTGATTGAGGGCAGGACATTGTATACGATCAGCGAGATGACCGCGATCACCACAAACACCAGGATACCGATGACCGAAGCCATATAGTACTGCGCTCCGGCACCTGTGGTGATCTTGAACAGCCAGGTGATCAGAAGGTCGGTATATCCCACGCTGCCTGCCGCAGATGATGCCGCCGGATTGACCGGCGCTCCTCCCGTAAGCAGATAGATGACATTGAAGTTGTTCATATTGCCCGTAAAACTGGTGAGCAGATACGGTCCTGTGATGAACAGCATATAGGGGAGCGTGATCTTGGTATACTGCTGCCAGGCGTTCGCTCCGTCGATGCGGGAGCTCTCATAGAGGTCCGCAGGGATGTTCATCAGGATACCGGTCGCGATCAGCATCAGGTAGGGAATGCCGATCCAGATGTTGACTACAATGACCATGATGCGGGGCAGGAGGGCGTTATGCGCCGTGGAGCCCCAGAAATCGATTGCCTGGTCGATCCAGCCCCAGTTGAGGAGCAGTCCGTTGATGATGCCGTTCTTGGCGAACATCTTGGAGACATACAGCAGAGAGATGAACTGCGGGATGGCGATCGTCAGGACCAGGATGGTGCGCCATCCTTTTTTAAACCGGATCCCCTTCTTGTTGATCATCATGGCGACGAACATTCCGAGGAAGTAGTTCGTGAAGGTGGCAAAAAAGGCCCAGATCAGCGTCCAGGTGAGCACCTCGCCGAATGCCGCGGAATAGACGTTGCCTCCGCCTTCCCAGGACAGCATGGTGCCGAAGTTCTTCCATCCGACCCAGGTGAAGAGCGCGTTGTTGAAGCCGTCGTGCGTGCCGTCATAATTCGTGAAGGCCACGAGGATCATGAACACGATGGGCATGACCGTGAAGATCAGGATGCCGAGCAGCGGAAGGGCAAGCAGTGTCTTGTAAAACTGTTCGTCCACCAGGGCGCGGAGATCGTCCCTGCCGCTCTTGAGCTTGCGGCCGTGCTCCTCATATTCCTGCGCGATCTTGCTCTGTTTGATATTCAAACGCCAGGTATAGATGAAAGCGACGATGAAGAAGATCGTCAGAACGCCGTAAAGCAGGATCTTGAACGAGTTGTCTCCATATACCGTGGTGTATGCGTCGAGGATCTCGTTGTATTCCTCGTGAGGGCCGACCCTTCCGAGCGTGCCCAGCATGCTCATCCAGTATCCGCCCGTGGTGATCATATAAAAGATGAAGACGATCTCAAAGAGAAGGAAAAGAAGGCCGCGCAGGACCTGTCCCCTGGCGATGAGGCCCAGCCCCATCACAAGATAGGAGCCCCGGGTCTTCCAGTCACCGTTTTTAAAGGTGAGAAAGACATCGGCGATTTCGGACGCGATCGTCCCGAATATCTTTTTTACGATAAAATTCCAGATTCCGACGAAAAAGCGGGCAACCGCACGCGGAATCGAAGTGAAAAAGCTTGCGAGCTTATAAAAGAACTTCTCACTCTTTGACAGCCGGAGAAATTCCAGGTCGCTGTATTTTTTCATATCATTGCCCCTTTAAAAAATGGTTGGAGTCAATTCGCTTGACTCCAACCATCATTGTGGTTCAGCCAAAGTCAGCTGTTTACTTTGGTCGTGTTATTCACCTGTTCTCAGCCTGCGGTGATCGAGATCTCTCCGGAGGCTGTGTCGATGGAAACGGTGTAGGTGCCCGGATTGACAAAAACGATGTTATTGTCATCTCCGCCTGCCGCAACATCGATCAGATCCGCGCCGGTCTTGACCTGCGCAGCGCCCATGCCGGTCTCCCAGCTGCCGATGTTGACGATACGGCCGCCCATGTAATCGGATTCGGGAACTTCGATCGTCAGGCTCTTGACATCACCGTCGCCGGTGAGGATATAGGTATCGGCCTCGTCGGCATTGTTCCAGCCGTTCCAGGCGCCGACAAAGATCAGGCCTTCGCGGAGATTCTTGAGTTTCTCAAGACCGTCGGCATAGGTCTGCAGGGCAGCCTTGTACGCCGCTTCATCCCCGCTCTCCTTGGCGGTGGCACTCAGCGCAGCGGCAAGGTTCCACCAGCCGTCGTTTACCTGTCCCTGCGCGGTGCAGCACTGCTGCTGGAGCATATCCGCTGCGATGACAGGATTGGCCTTGACTGCGTCGGCAGCCGCGGCATTCACGTTGACCGGAGCCCACGTGACCGCTTCAAAACGCTGGAGCTGAGCCTCTTCCGAGGTCAGGTACTGGGCCAGTCTGTGCAGGGCTGCGGCTTTGACCGCATCGGTCTGGGTCTTCACGCCGATGAACTTGTAGCCCATGAAGGGTTTGAGCTGGTAGTCCTTCCCGTCAACGGTGAAGGAGGGCAGCGGAGCCGCGCCGAGGTTGTCCCCGAGGATATCCTTGGCAGCGCCGGCATCCCAGAGACCGCTCATGACGACCGCGGCACCGGCGTCAAATTCGGCCGCGCCGGATTTGGAGAGGAAGAAGGGGGAAGCCTGCAGCTTGTTGAGGCCCTTCATGGCGATCAGGCCTTTGTCGCTGTTGAAATCGTCATTGACGTTCCAATGGCCCTCAGCATCCGTGGACCACTGGGAAACACAGCCTGCGCCGAAGAAATATGCGGAGAGATACCAGCCGCTACCCACATCGAACGCAAGATACTTCTGGGCGGCTTCGCAGGCCTCGATGATCTTGTCCATGCTTCCGACCGCATCCTCAGGGATGACGGATTTGTCGTAGTACATGAAGAAGCCGTTGTCGGTCAGGGGGTAGGCATACATCTCACCGCCGATCGTCACGGCGTCAACAGCTGCGGGGCTGTTGCCCTCCTTGACGATCTCGGCCGCCTTGGAGCCAAGCTTCGCCAGCGCGTTGGCCTGAACCAGACGGGCAAACTGGTCGGAAGCGAAGTTATACAGATCCGCGCCGGCTTCCACGTCGGTGATCAGCTGTGTGGCAGCCTCTCCTTCGCCTACGTTCTCCACGGTGGCGTTGAAGACGATGCCGTCCGTGTTGGTCTTGTTGAATTCTTCGATCATGGCTTTGCGGAGTTCGACTTCGTTGTCCGGGCACCAGACAGTGATGTCATATGTGCCGGCCAGCTCACCGCCGGATGAGCCCGCCTGCCCGCTGCCGGAAGAAGCTGAACCGCCGGATCCCGCAGATCCGGAAGCGGCCGGAGCTCCACCGCCGCAGGCGCACAGAGCAGCGATCATGGTGAGCGCCAGAATGATTGCCAGAATCTTTTTCATTTGATTTCCTCCTATAACAATGTATTTTCGCGGCATTTGCCGTAAAATATATAGAAACGGGCCTATTTATACTACAGTATTATACTATCGTGTTTTTCCCGTGTAAACATTCCGGCTGATTCACTTTTTCACAAAAATATCTCCGGAATTTTGTACAAATTTTTGATGGAACCGTCCGGAAACAGGCATGACCGGCCGCTCATTTCCCGGATGCGGTCACCTCTTCCGGTCTTTCGCCCGCGTTCGCCGCGGAGAAAGCTTTCAGTGACTCCAGCGCGTGTCCCTGCGCATCGAAGAAGGCCTGATTGTCCACCGCGCTGCCGCCCCAGTACCTGCCGGCGTCTTCCGGATCATATTCCGCAGCGAACCCGGAAGCCCAGCCTGATCCGTACTGATTCCACTTTTCGCTGTTTTCCTCCCGGGACCGTGTTCCCACCGCGATCCAGGCGCCTTCCCAGTAACACACGCCGATCCCCTTTTCCATACAGGCCGCCGTATCGATCATATCGTTCACGAAGTCCGCCTGACCCTGCACCGTGAACGGATACGGCTCTTCCGCAAAAGTGTCTTCGGAAACCGTATTCGCAAAACAGTCAGAATCCTTCAGCGTATGCGCATAGGCCGTCTCCATCACCATCACTTTTTTCCCGAAGGTCCGGGCGATGTCTGAAAGAACAGCCGAGAGATTTTCCTGTGTCCCGTGCCAGCAGGGATAATAGGAAGAAGCGAACACATCATAGTCCACTCCGTAATGCGCCAGTGTTTCCGCATACCAGGAAAAGCTCCCCGCTCTCTGCGGATCGGTAAAATGCACAGCCACCATCGCTTCCGGGCAGGTCTCCCGCACCGCTTCCGCCCCGGCTTCCAGAAGGCGGCAGATGTTCTGCCACTCCGTCTCTCCGGCAAGGCCGCTGTTGATCTCGTTGCCGATCTGCACCATGCGGATCGATGCCCCGACATCCAGAAGCGCGCGCAGGCTCTCCTCCGTGAAGGAGCGGAGGGCTTCGGTCTTTTCGCCGATGTCCATGTCCCGCCAGGCTTTCGGCGCGAACTGCTTTCCCGGATCCGCCCAGAAATCGGAATAATGGAAGTCAACGAGCAGCTTCATTTCGTTGTCCGCGGCACGTCTCCCGATCTCGCACGCCGCACCGATATCGCAGTTTCCGCCTCCGTATCCGTTCCCGTCCTTATCAAAAGGATCGTTCCAGATACGGACGCGGATCGTATTGATCCCGTTCGCAGCAAGGATAGCGAAGAGATCCCGCTCGGTGCCGTCAAAATCATAATACTTCACACCGCTTCGCTCTTCTGCAAGGACACTGGAGACATCCATGCCCAGGATGAATTCCCCGGGCAGTTCCTCCGCCCCGTAAACAGGCAGGCTGTCTTCCTGCACCGCCATCCTCTCCTTTTCCGCGGGTATTTCCGCCCCGCAGCCGATCAGAAGCGACAGCATGAGGACCCATGCTGCCGCGATCCAAGGTTTTTTCATTGTGTCATTCCTCCGGTCATTTCAGGTGTGACAGATCATACGCCACCTGCAGCGCCGCATCGTCCGCCGATCCGTTGAGTGAAGCGGTATGCACGGAGTTGACTCCGAAAAACAGATAGACATCGCTCTCTTCCGCTCCAAAATCAAAATAAGGCAGAGCGCCCTGAAGCTTCAGTCCGTATGCTGTTCCCTCCCATGACCACAGTTCCGCGTCCTTCCACGGAAGCCGCGATGGATTCAGCGGACTGTAGGACTCGATATAGTCCGCCGCCCTGCTTCCGGGAACCAGATAGATATCCGCATTCAGAAGGCCCGCCTCGTCAAACATGGTATAGTCGAACGTATGGGCACGGATCAGGCGGATGCTGTCCGGCTTTGTTTTTTCCAGCTCGATATCCAGATCCTTCTCCTCGCAGCGGAGGGCATCCGCAAAGATCACGATCTTTTTTTCTGCAGGAGCGTCCGTGATGATCCCGAAGATGAATCCCCAGAACACAGCTGCGATCAACGCCCACAGAACATAGGTATGGAGGCGGGAGACGATATTTTTCAGTATCCTCATATCTTCCGGAAAGCTGCCACGTAGCCGTTTGCCACGAACAGCTCAAGCTCCTTTCCGGATCTCTCCAGTTCTGCCGCCTTCCCTTCGATCACATTCACCCGGCGCGTTTTTCCCTCTGTTTCCACCGTCACGTGCCGGAAAGGAATGCTGTTCAGGATCCGGAGCTTTTCCGCGGAAACAGTCACCGTCCCCCGCAGAATCTCCTTTTCCGACTCATGAAGCATCTTCGCATGACCCAGTTCCCAGCGGGTCTCCAGCAGCACGAACCGCCTGAGATACAGCAGGAGCCATCCCGCCGCCACGGTCACGGCGATCACGGTGTATTCCATCCGTTCGGCATTGGCTGTGTTTGTCCTGAAGCACAGCAGGACGCAGAAAGCCAGGACCGCCGCGGCAGACAGCAGCAGGGCGCTCCGGACCCTTATGATTCTTTTTTCCAGGCGCACGATATCCGCGGCGCTGTAAATATCTTTTCTTTCGTTCATGGGCTCATTATATCCCCGGTCCCTTTTCTTGACAAGCGGCATTTCCCCCGCTAAAATCAAAGCGGATCCCAATCTGAACGCATGCTGACAGGAGGCTGGATCATGAAAAAATACACTCTGTTTCTTCTCTGTCTGCTTCTTCTTGTTTCCGTTTTTTCCGGCTGCGGAAAACCCTCTTCCCCGGAAGGCACAACGCCCGTTCCCGAACCGGAGAGCTCTGCGTCCGCTGAGATGCCGGCACCGGAAACTGCTCCGGAGGAATACCGGCTGACTGCCCCTGAACTGCAGTCTGATTTTGTCTGCGGGGATACTGCCCGGGTGTTTTATGAGATCTTTGTCGGCTCGTTCTCCGATTCGAACGGAGACGGGATCGGAGATCTCCGCGGGATCATCGACCGGATGGATTACCTGAACGACGGGGACCCGAATTCCGGACTCAGTCTGGGGATCGAGGGCATCTGGCTTACCCCGGTCTTTCCCTCTCCGTCCTACCACAAATACGATGTGGCCGATTATTACGGCATCGATGCCAAGTTCGGAACGCTGGATGATATGAAAGAGCTGCTTTCCCTCTGTCACGAACGGAACGTGAAAGTCATTCTGGACATGCCGATCAACCATACCAGCATCCGGAACGAGTGGTTTCAGCGCTTTGTCGTTGCCCATCGCCAGAAAGACCCCCAGAACGAGTACTACGATTTCTACAGCTGGTGCACAGCCGATTCACAGATCCCCGGCAGCACCTACCGCCCCGTCCCGGATACGGACCATTTCTATGAATGCAACTTCTCCGATGACATGCCTGAGCTCAACTTCGACCTTGAGGCTGTCCGGCAGCAGATGCTGGACGTCGCGAAGTTCTGGATGGATCTGGGTGTGGACGGTTTCCGCTTTGATGCCGCCAAGTACATTTATTTCAACGACAACGGGCAGAGCGCGGATTTCTGGCTCTGGTATCTCGGGCAGCTCCGCGCCGTGGATCCGGATCTTTATACCGTGGCCGAGGTATGGGATGCCGACCCCGTCATCGACCAGTATATCGGTTCGACCAACTGCTTCAACTTCACGCTTTCCCAGGCGGAAGGTCTGCTGGCCTCCTCCGTCAAAGGGAGCAAAGTGGATGCGCTCACCTCATATGAACAGGAATACATCGCCCGGATCCGCAGCATCAATCCCGGGGCCATGATCGTTCCATTCCTCACGAACCATGATCAGGACCGTGCCGCAGGCTTTCTGAAGACAGACAGCGGACAGATGCAGATGGCGGCCAACCTCTATCTGCTCGGCCCGGGTTCTCCCTTCCTCTATTACGGGGAAGAACTGGGCATGCGCGGTTCCCGCGGCGGAGCCAATACGGACGCGAACCGGCGTCTCGCCATGGTGTGGGGCGACGGGGACACAGTCCGGGATCCCGAGGGAAGCACCTACAGCAAACAGATTGAAAACGGGGTGACAGAGCAGCGATCCGATCCGGACAGTCTCTATACCTATTACAAGCTGCTGCTCATGATCCGCCACGCCAATCCCGAGATCGCCCGCGGTGACTATCAGGCCGTCGGCTTTTCCGGGAACCGTCTCGGGGGATTCACCTCTTCCTGGAATGGAAGCACTGTCTGCATCCTGCACAACCTCACCGATTCGGAGATCACGGTCGATCTGGCCAAAGCCGGGCTTGATTTTTCCGTGCTCCGCGCTGCAGCAGGGCTGAACAGCGCCGTTCTGGACGGAGATCTCCTCACCGTCGGTGCGATGACGAGCGTCATACTGAAATAAAAGTCCTGCATACAGAAAAAACCAGGGTACCGGATAATCCGGTACCCTGGTTTTTCATGTTCCGTGCTCAGAGTTCGTAGAGCTTTGTAAATTTCTCCTCCAGATAGTCAAGGAAGTAGGAAGTGTTCAGGCTCTCGCCGGTGATGGCGCGGATCCACTCGTCCGGATCCGTCACCGAGGCGATGGAGAATACATGTTCTTTCAGCCAGGAAAGGATCTTCTCCAGATCGCCCTCCCGCACGGCCGCCATGACATCGAAGTCCTTCTTCATGGTATTCATGATCTGTGCGCCATAGGCATTCCCCAGCGCGTAGGAGGGGAAATACCCGTATGCCATGGTCCAGTGCACATCCTGCAGGCAGCCTTCCGTGTCGTTCGGCACATCCACGCCGAGGTATTCCCTGTATTTCGCGTTCCAGAGCGCCGGGATATCTTCGACTTCGATCGTCCCGTCGATGAAGGCTTTCTCGATCTCATAGCGGATGAGCACGTGAAGCGAGTAGGTCAGTTCATCCGCCTCGCAGCGGTTCAGGCCTGGCGTGGCGATATTCACCGCTTCATAGACTTCCCTTTCGCTCACATCGGAGAAGGTATCGCCGGTCGCCTCAAGGACTTTCGGCCAGATAAAATGAATGAACTCCTCACTCCTGCCGATCAGATTTTCATAGAAGCGGGAGATGCACTCATGCATGGCATTGGACATGCTGTTGTCCGCATGCTCGGCATAGAATTCCTCCGGTTCGTTCTGCATGAACAGCGCGTGTCCGCCTTCGTGGAGCGTGGTGAAGATGTTGGAGACGAAGCTGTCCTCGTGGTAGTGCGTGGTCACCCGCACATCCTTCGGACCGAAATTGGTCGTAAAGGGATGTTCGGTCGTCATCAGCACCAGAGCGGTCTTCCGCATCCCCTCCAGTTCCAGAAGCATCCGGGAGATCGCTTCCTGCTGAGGGATGGGACAGGGCCGCGTGAGGAAATCCGACCGGATGGCCTTTCCGTCTTTCGCGATACGGTGAAGCAGGGGAACGATCCGCTCCTTCAGTGAGCCGAAGAAAGCATCCAGCTGTTCCTCGCTCCCGCCCTTTTCGTGATCGTCGATGCAGGCGTCGTAATACGTGGGATACTTCCGGTCGCGGAGGTCGATGGCGCGGCGTGTGAAATCGATCGTCTGCTTCATCATAGGCGCGAAAAGGGAGAAATCGGACTTCTGTTTTGCCTCGAGCCAGACCCCGTAAGCCCTGCTGAACGCCACATCCATCTCATAGGCGAACTTTGCGGACTGGTTTTTCGTCTTTTCGTACTCCTCGTAAAGATGTTCCACCATCTTTTTCTGCACCGGCGTCAGTCCTTCGCCGTCCTCGTGCAGTTCACAGACAAGCCGCCGGTATTTCGGAGCATGCATCATTTTATGCAGCTGCTTGCCGAGGATCGCCATGTCTTCCCCGGCCTTTTCCATGCCCTCCGGGGGCGCGCAGCACTGGAGGTCGAATTCAAGTTTGCCCAGGCTGCGTCCGTAGGCAGCGATCTCTTCCAGCAGCTTGTTGAGTTCGCTGAGTTTTTTTGCGTTATCCATCGATTGTTTCCTTTCCCGTTTTTTTCACATAATCACAGTGTTCGCGCAGACAGCACCTCTCACAGAGCGGCTTCCGCGCGTCACATACGGCACGGCCATGGAGTACGATGCAGTGGCAGAAGGCGGAAGAACTCTCCGGGGGAAGCACTTTCCGCAAAACCATCTCGATCTTCACCGGTTCCTTCTGATCCTTCACGAAGCCGATCCGGTTGGCAAGGCGGATACAGTGCGTGTCCACGACCGTGGATCCCGGCACGTGAAACACATCCCCCAGGATCAGATTCGCCGTTTTTCGACCCACTCCGGGCAATGCTGTAAGTTCTTCCATCGTACGGGGCAGTTCACCGCTGTATTTCTCCAGCAGCACTTTCGCGCAGGCGACGATATCCCGTGCCTTTGCCCGGTAAAACCCGCACGAATGGACATAGCGCTCCACTTCCTCCACGTCTGCCTCCGCAAACGATTCGAGTGTGGGGAAGCGTTCGAAGAGTGCGGGCGTGATCTTGTTCACCCTCTCATCGGTACACTGCGCGGCCAGGCGGACGGAGAACAGCAGCTCATAGTCCTTTCCCCAGTCAAGCGTGCAGTCGGCTTCCGGATATTCCTCCAGAAGGAGCCGTACGATCTCCTGTGCTTCCTTTTTTGTCTTCATTTCTACCTCGTTACTGTGATGTTCCCGCCGCAGGTGACGGCGTTGAGGGTCTTGCCGCTGTAACTCCCCATGAACTGCCACTCCGCAGTGACGGGGAACGTTTTCGTTTCGCCCTGCTGCAGATCAATCGTAAAAGACCGGCTCCCCATCTCCGTCACGATCCGTTCCGCTCCGTCATAGTCGATCGCCGGTGCCTGGACCGACTCATAGCTTTCCTCCACACTCAGGTTCACAGGGAGTGCTCGTGTATGGAGAGCCGCGGATTCGAGCCGCGCCGTAAGTATGACCTGCGCCTTTCCCTCGGGCATGCTCCATACTTCCCAGTCTACCACCAGATTCAGCGCGGTCTCCGTATCTGAACGGAAGCTGCCTGATCCCAGCTTCTCTCCGGAACGCTCCGGTTCGGCGGGCGGTTCCGGTGTGGGCTCAGGAGTCGGCTCGGGGGTCGATTCCGGCAATGGTTCAGGGGTCGGCTCCGGAAGCGGAGCAGTCTCTGTTTCGCCGGTCACTGTTTCGGCGGGTTCCTGCTGCGGAGCTTCTGTGCGTGACGGGATCGGTGTCAGTGACGGTCTCGGAGTCGAGACCGGCTCTTCCGGAGCAGGCGGTGTCTGCTCCGTATTCCCGGACTTCTCCTTGTCGCCGATCAGTCCCATGCCGTTGAGCAGGGCAAAGATGACGGCCAGCATCAGCAGAAATACAACGATGAAGAGCAGTGCCCGCACTTTCATGGAAGTCTGCCCTCTCCTGTTTCTGTTCGCCATGAAAGCCTATGTTTCCTTTCCATTCCTGATTTTTCCTTATTATATCGCAGGCTCTCCGAATTGTCCATGCGTCTCAGGCCGCTGAACAGTCCGCACGCCGAAAGCTTCATAGTTTGTTCACGGTCTCGCCTCATGTCCGCTTCGGAAAAAAACCGCAGCATCTTTTCGCAGAAAAACAGCGGCAGCAGGTGTTCCTGCTGCCGCTGAAGATCCTGATTTTCTGATCCGGAGAATTACCACTCCAGATTTTTGCTCGTCTCCTTGCTGAAGACATGCGCCACATTGCCGCTGAATGTGAAATTCACGACACTGCCCATTGCGAAGTGGGAAACAGCGCCTTCCGTCGGGACAATGATGATGACGTCTCTTCCCTCTGCAGTGACATGCAGGTGGATGGAGGAACCCATCATTTCCGAAACGTCGACCGTTGCGGGAACGCCTTTGTCCGACAGGGAGAGGTGCTCCGGACGGACACCGACCGTGATATCCTGGCTCTGCACGTCGTTGCCCAGAAGTCTTGCTTCCTTCTCCGCGCTGAGCTCTACTTTTTCATCCGCCAGGCATACGAAGAACTTATCTCCTTCGCGGACCAGCTTTGCATCAAAGAAGTTCATCTGCGGAGTGCCGATGAAGCCGGCAACGAAGAGGTTGCGTGGATTGCTGAACACTTCCTGCGGAGTGCCGATCTGCTGGATGAATCCGTCGCGCATGATGACGATCCGGTCGCCGAGCGTCATGGCTTCGGTCTGGTCATGGGTAACATAGATGAAGGTGGTATCGATCCGGTCGCGCAGCTTGATGATCTCCGCACGCATCTGGTTACGCAGTTTGGCGTCCAGGTTGGAGAGCGGTTCGTCCATCAGGAAGACCTTCGGGTCACGCACGATCGCACGGCCGATGGCGACACGCTGCCGCTGGCCGCCCGAAAGCGCTTTGGGCTTACGATCGAGATACTCGGTGATGTCGAGGATTTCCGCAGCCTGCTTGACCTTCTTGTCGATCTCATCCTTCGGCATCTTGCGAAGCTTCAGGGAAAACGCCATGTTTTCATATACGGTCATATGCGGATAAAGCGCGTAGTTCTGGAAAACCATCGCGATATCACGGTCTTTCGGCGCGATATCGTTCACGCGTTTGCCGTCGATCAGAAGATCGCCTTCCGTGATCTCTTCAAGACCGGCGATCATACGCAGGGTGGTGGATTTTCCGCAGCCGGAAGGTCCGACCAGAACGATGAATTCCTTATCGGCGATATCCAGGCTGAACTGCTGAACCGCCACGACGCCCTGATCCGTGATCTGAAGGTTTACCTTCTTCTCCGGCTCGTCGTCTTTCTTTTTCTTCTTGGATTTCTTCTCTTCACCGCTGACGAATGGATAGATCTTCTTGATGTTTCTGAGTTCTACAGTTGCCATAGCATTGCTTTGGGCCCTGTGCCTCCGCATGCAGGGCTCTCACGGGGATCATTGATCCGCCGCATTACGGCACGTCTCCACTATGCCGCACCCCAAGCAGGGGTCCCGACTACTCCTCCTTTTTCAGCCCTTTACAGTCGTATGAGTCGGAGAACTGCAAAAAGCCGGTAATAATGTTTGGTTCTCAGAGGCCGCACTGATCGATCCTATGAAAACTTGTACATATTATACGGAAAGGGGGATCGGACTGTCAATCTGCCGTTTTCCATAAAATTCCCCCGCTGAAATTAGTTATCTTACCGAATCATCCGCGCCTACCGGATCCGGCCAGACGGAGCAGAAGGACACGCCTGCCCGGTTTCCCTTGTTCCCGTTGATTTAGTTCTCTGTTTATACTATGATAGAAAAAAGAAACAGAGAAAGGAAGACAACGACTATGAAAACCGTTTCCACCCCGAACGCACCGGCCGCGATCGGCCCCTACTCCCAGGCGCAGATCAGCGGGAACTTCGTATTCACCTCCGGGCAGATCGGCATCGATCCGGCAACAGGCGCCGTCGCTCCGGATGTGGAATCCCAGGCCCATCAGGTATTCCGCAACCTTGCCTCCGTGCTCGAAGCAGCCGGCAGCAGTATTTCCAGAACCGTGAAAACGACCGTGTTCATCAAGGATATGGCGGATTTCGGCAAAGTGAACGAGATCTATGCGCAGTATTTCTCGGAGCCTTTCCCGGCCCGCTCCTGCGTGGAGGTCGCCCGTCTTCCCAAGGACGTCCTGATCGAATGCGAGGCGGTCGCCGAACTCTGAGCCATGGAGATCCTTCGTGAAACCGCGGACTACATCTTGTGCGTCAAGCCTGTAGGCGTCCTCTCGACCGATGAGCCCGGCGGGATGCCTTCCCTTGTCCGGGAAGCGACCGGGGCCGCGGAGATCCGTACCGTGCACCGGCTGGATCAGGTCGTCGGAGGACTGATGGTGCTGGCCAAAAGCAAAGAAGCCGCCTCGCAGCTGGGCCGCCAGATCATGGACGGGGTTTTTGAAAAACAGTATCTGGCCGTGGTCCACGGGATCCTGCCGCAGGCGGAGGACCGCCTGACCGATCTGCTTATCCGGAACAGAGCGGAGCGGAAGACCTATGTGGCCTCCGCGCCCGGGAAAGACGTGCAGGAGGCCGTGCTGGACTATGTGCGCCTGGCTGTATCCGGAAGCTTCTCTCTCGTTTCGATCACGCTCGTGACCGGGCGGACCCACCAGATCCGCGCGCAGTTTTCCTCCCGCGGGTTTCCCCTCGTCGGGGACCGGAAATACAGCACACACGAAGACCCCTGCGGGATCGCTCTCTGGTCGCACCGCCTGGCTTTTTCCGACCCGGGTACGGGAGAGCGCGTCGACTGTTCCCTGCCCCCGCCGTACGAAACACCGTGGGACCTTTTTGAAATCGAAAAACGGACCGGCAGCTGATACGCTGACGGTCCGTTTTCTGTTGCTTTGTTTTTCGGATCACTCCACGATCTGTCCCGGCCAGAGTTCATCCGGATCACAGATGCCGTATTCCGCCACGAATTTCTTCATCATGATGAAATCCGCGCATCCCGGGCGGACCGGGCCAGCCAGCTCCGCCGCTTTTTTCACGTCCACCCAGACGGCTTCCTCCACCTCGTCCGAAAGCTTGAATTCGCATTTCGGGATAAAAGCCAGGAAGGCGATCATGAGCACACCGCCGCGGAACCAGTAGGTCCCAAGATTCTCCAGCTCTTCGATCTCGATGCCCAGTTCCTCCTTGAGCTCGCGCTTCGCCGCATGCTCCGCCGTCTCGCCGGGAAGGATGAATCCGGAGTTATACATCCAGTGCCGGTTCGTCAGATGGGACTGTCTCGTCATGACGACTTCGTTGAACTCATTGTGCGTGAGGACGATCACTGCCGTGGGAAACGCGTCGAACCACATTTTTCCGCAGTCCTCGCAGAAGGGGACCATCCCGTCCTCTCCGGCAGACTTCAGCACAAGTTTTTTCCCGCAGAGCGGGCAGTATTCATAATGCGTGACCATTGTTCTCCTCCATTCATTCTTTCCGGTGTATTCCGAATCCTATCTGCGGCTGTTCCGCACGATCGCGGTGATCGAGGATGCCAGAACGACAGTGCTGAACAGGAACAGGAAGATCCTTGAGGTCCGGCTGGTAAGCCAGGCCATCAGAGGGTTGAACCCGTTCAGGATCGTGATGACCACAAGGGCAACCGCCATACACGCTGCCAGATGCGGAAGGAAATCCAGAAATCTTTTCATGCCGTTCCCTCCTCTTCTCGGGAGACCCCGGAGATCTCCGCGATCAGGAGAATATCTCCGAGCTGTCTGTATCCGCTGGGTTTGTTGTATGTAGAGCCGTCAAACGTCAGCACTGAGGACGCCCCGCCGTCCATATTGTAGGCTCTGGTGCAGCCCAGTTCCTCAAACAGCTGCGCGAACTCGGAAAGCACGAAGCCTCGCGCGTGGTTCTGGCGGCCATCTGCCACCACGAAGCAGTAATGTCCGGGTTCATAATATCCAAAGCCGCTGCGCGGCGCTTCTTCATAGATGATCTCCGTGGTCGTATTGAAGGAGGTCATCGCCTTTCCGTCCTCGTCGAGGAGCTTCGGCCCGAATTTCCACGTCTGATACGGTCCGGCTTCCAGAAGTTCCTGCGGATCATACTCGGAAGGTGAATAGGTTTCGACCCTTCCGTCATGGAAGAGAACGCACAGATCGAAAGTAAGCGCGTCGTCATAATAGACATCTCCGTTGCGTACCAGGAAGCCGGAGCGCTGGTTGTTGCAGTAGTCCCCGTTCATGGCGAGGATGGCATCCGCGCTCTTGGACAGGGCGACAGCATCCTGTGCGCCGTAATAAACGAACTGGTCGTTGGCAAAGCGGGTGCGGAAATTCTCGATGTTCGCCACATAGATATCCGCCACATAATAGGTCTGATAATAGCCTTTGTATTCTCCGCTGTAGGTGGATATCGAAACAGCGACATCCGGACTCGAGTAGGAATCCGCCGTGCGGATGACCTCATCGGTGAATTTATCCGCAAATCGCTTCTGCCATTCCGTCCGCAGATCGACTTCCTCCGGAAGCGGCTCCTGCGTCTCCTCCGGCGGTTCTTCGTTCTCCGGTACCGCCTGCTGGACCGGAGCTGGCCCAGACGTTTCGGCCGGAGGCGGTGTTGTGGCGGACACGACCGTGGATTTCGGAGCGATCACTGTGTTTCGCGCCGTGATCCGGGGAAGGACATGATGGAAAAAGGCAAAAACCACCAGAATGATACCGACCAGGAGGATATCCCGCAGGATCATCCCCGCAGCGGACGGTCTCTTTTTCTTTTCCGGACGAGGCGCGAGTCTTTCTTTTCTTTCGGCTCTTTCGTCGTCCGGACGGTATATCGTCTGCGCTTCCCGGACCCGCGCAGGTCTTTCCGGCGCGGTCTGTCTCTGCGTCGGCGTTTCCGCGGTCCGCCGCGGCTGCGCGGTCGCTGCGCGCATGCCCGTTCTCCCCGAAGGGGCAGCCGTATGCTTTGGCGTTGTATGTCGTCCTTCCATGATTCTCTCCGGGATCCTGTTTTTCTCTCAGCAAATGAGCAATTAAGTATAATGCATTTGAGGCAGCCATGTCAAATTCTGTTTTCTCCGCGCCGGGGATTCTTGCGGGAAGCATCCGAAAGTGATATGATATCAATAATATGAATTTTTTAAGCATCTGACGAATCAGAAGGAGCGTGAACAAAGTGTCTGAAGACTATATCCTTTCCTGTGAATCCACGGTGGATCTCCCCTTTTCCTATGTCGACGGCCGAAAAATCCCGGTGCTCTTTTACACCTACACTGTAGACGGATCCGAATACACGGATGACATGGGCCGGGATCCCGCGGAGCTGGAAAAATTCTACGGATTCATTGCGGATGGAAAGATCCCGAAAACCGCGCAGCTCAATGTATATAATTATCTGGCGTTTTTCCGTCCGCTGCTGGAGAAGGGCAATGTCCTCCATATCGCTTTCGGCACTGGCATGACCAATTCCGTCGTGAATGCCTATGAAGCGGCGGAGATCCTGAAAGGGGAATTCCCCGAACGGAAACTCGTCGTGATCGACTCCTACTGCTCTTCCTCCGGCTACGGTCTGCTCGTGGATCTCGCCGCCGACCTCCGCGATGAAGGGAAAAGTCTGGAGGAGACAGCGGACTGGGTGCGGGCCCATGCGAAAAAGATCCACCATCAGTTCTTCACGGTGGATCTCCAGTATTTCCGCCGGAGTGGACGCATGTCCGGCCCTGCGGCCGCCATCGCCACGATCCTGAACATCTGCCCGATCATGAGGCTGAATAATGCCGGTCAGATCATCGCATACGGAAAAGTGCGCGGCAAGAAAGCGGCCATCGCCGAGACAGTAAAGATGATGGCGGCGCACGCAGAGGGCGGCACCGCATACAGCAGCAAGTGCTTCATCTGCAACTCCAACTGCCTCGAGGATGCGCTGGCCCTGAAAGAAGCCGTTGAAGCCGCGTTTCCCGCATTAAAAGACCGGGTCCGGATCTGCGATATCGGAGCGATCATCGCCTCTCACTGCGGACCGGGTACGGTAGCCGTCTTCTTTGTAGGGGACGAGCGCGCGGTCTGATCCTTCAGAAAAGCAAGAAAACCCCCTGCTGTTCATGAGAAGAAAGTGAACAGCAGGGGGTTTTTCTGCTCAGTAGTCGTAGATCCCGCCTCCGATGAATTCCCGGATCAGGGAATCCGGCGGGACCAGTGATTCGTCGATGACTCCGAAAAGCTGCAGCGCCGGCAGGACTTCCCGAAGTTCGTCGAAGCGTTCGATCCCTTCCGGAACGGAGGAAAAGAGCTTTGTCGCCGTCGGGTTCAGTACGGGAAGCTCGTACGGGAGAGAAGAATCGAACTGGTAATCCGCCTGATCTTTGAAAGGCGAGATATTGTTTTTCTCCCCTCTGCACACGTTCCCCCACATGGCCATCGTTCCGGCGGGATCGGTCCCCCGGAAGAGATAATCCCGCACTGTTCGGCGCACGAGACGGAACCAGCTTCTCTTGAAGACGATCTTTCCGTTGAACTTCACATCGCTTCGCGCAGAGATATACAGCTTGAAAGCTTCCGGATGGCGTTCGGTCACAAGGCTGTTCAGCGCATGGATCCCTTCAAAAATAACGATCTCATCTCTTTTCAGCTTGATCGACTTGGAGGGTTCCTGGATCCGCATCTGCCGGGAGAACTCGTATTTCGGCACGAATATCCTTTCTCCGGCTTCCAGCTGATCGAAATGGCGGTTCAGAAGCTCCATATCCAGGCACAGCGGGCTTTCCAGATCGTAATCCCCTTCGGGTGTCCGGGGCACGGTCGCGGGGTCCAGGGTGTTGAAATAGTCATCCAGCGCAACATAATGGGAATGTACACCGTGTTTTTCCAGCGCTTCCGCGATCTTCATGGAGGTGGTCGTCTTTCCGGAGCCGGAAGGACCGGAAAGCAGGACGATCGGACTTCTTTTTTTATTCTCCAGGATGAGTTCCGCAGCTTTATCCACTTTTTTCCGGTATTCGGCGTCGGCTTCCATGATAAAGCCGACCGGGTCCGCTACCGTTTTGAAATTCAGTTCAGAAAGGTCATAAGCCATTATTATACCTCCGCAGTATAGAACTGTTCGATTTTTTCTTTTCCTTCACAGATCCTTCCTATCGAGCCGATGTATTCCAGGGGATATTTCGGCGCCATGATCCGAATATTCCGGGTGTCTCCCGGTTTTACGAGTTTGGTCGATCCTCCTCCGCCCATGGCAAGAATCGAACAGAGTTCCTCCATGATGCAGATGTTGTACAGATTTGCAGAACCCGGTTTCGTCCATCCGATGTTTTCGAAGCCTCCGGACATGAACTTCTGGCGGTAGAGATAATAGGGTCCATAGCCGTTCTCCCGCAGCAGGCTCCGGGACAGATCCAGCATCTCCGCGACTTCCGCCCCGGAAGGAATCCGTGTCTTTTCCAGGGTGATCCTTGATCCGTTTTTCAGAGAAAGCGTATGGACGGTAATGTTTTCCGGTCCCAGTTCCAGGACCGTTCGAAGCGTCTTTTCAAAACCGGATACGCTGTCCTCCGGAAGACCGGCGATCAGGTCCATGTTCACTTCAAATCCGCCGACTGAACGGACTTTTTCCAATGCCGCGAGGATATCCTCCGCGGAATGCCTTCGCCCGATCACTTCAAGGATGCGGTCCGACATCGTCTGCGGGTTCACGCTCACGCGCGTCACTCCGTGTCTTTTCAGGATCCGGAGCTTATCCCCGGTGATGGTGTCCGGTCGTCCGGCTTCGACTGTATATTCCTGCACAGCGGAAAGATCGAACGCTTCCTCCAGTTCGGTGCAGAGCCGATCCAGCTGCTCCCCGGAAAGCGTGGTGGGTGTTCCGCCTCCGAAATAGACGGATACAGGACGAAGTCCGCAGCGCCTGACCTGAGAGGCCGTCGCCCGGATCTCCTTCTCCAGCGCCTCCAGAAAAGGTCCCATCAGTTTCATACTCTTTTCGACCGACTGACTTACAAAACTGCAGTAAGCACAGCGGGTCGGGCAGAAGGGGATGCCGATATAGAGGCAGACGTCCTCCTGGCGCAGCCGTGAAGCCGCCTCAAGGGTATAGTACGCAGTATCCGCGCAGAGCTCCGCACGTTCCGGTGAGACATCGTACTCGTTTTCGAATCGTCTGCGTGCTTTTTCCCGGTCCTTTTCCTCATCCAGGAGGCGGCAGAGGATCTTTCCCGGACGGACCCCGGTCAGAGCGCCCCAGGGCGGTTTCGACACTCCGGAGTTAAGCGCTGCCTGGTAGATCGCATTTTTCACAAGGCGTTGGCCTGTCCTGTTCTCCTCCAGCCCGTTCGTTTCATCGGAAAGCACTGCAGTATCTTCCCCTTCGAAGGTCTCTCCCCCGATGATCAGCCGGCAGCAGGCGCTCCGCTCCGGTCCGTTCCTCCGGTATGAGACCTCCATCCGGTCACCGTCGGGGAGCTTCTCCGGGTATTCCGGTCTTTCCTCAGGAAACAGTGTGAGAAGCATTTGTTCGACCGCGTATTTATACTCATGTCCGATCAGCCAGATTTTCATGGTATGTATTATATCATACCGGCCCCGTGAATGCAAAAAATGCTTGAAAACCCTTGATAAATAAGGTATCATAATACATAGAGGAGTAGTTTGGGGTATTGTCTGTTTTGAAATCGGAGTTTAACATGTATTCAGTCGGCGAAAAAATCATTTACGGAGAGAGCGGTGTCTGCACCGTCGATAAGATTGCTCCCCTTGAGATCAGCGGCTCCTCTCCCGACAAGCTTTTCTATCACCTTACTCCGCTTATCGGAAGCGGCATGTTCTTCACGCCGGTGGATTCCGCCACCTACATGCGGCCTGTCATGAGCCGGGAAGATGCCGAGGCCTTCGTTCTGAGCATCCCCGGGATCTCTCCGGCCATATGCAACGACAACCGGTTCAATCATGTGGATTCCTTCTATCGCGAACGTTTCAAGACGCACTCATTGGAAGACCTCGTTTCCGTGATCAAAGGGCTCTCGATCCGTCTCAGTGAAAAGAAGACCCGCAGCACCCGGGCCGAGGCGACCATCCGGAGAGCAAAGGACATCCTGTACGGAGAACTTTCCGTCTCCCTGGATATGGACCTGAAAACCATCGAGTCCTATATCTGTGAAAAAACGGGGATTTCCGTCTGATCCCGAACGGAGAGCAATTCAACATGAGAACAAAGCAGGGGCTATCGAAACAGATCCCCTGCTTTTCTTTTTCCTGAAAAACGGCAGGAATGCGGCGTTTATGCCGCATTCCTGCCGTTTTTCAGTTGTCTTCCGTCAGTGCAGGAACAGCCACGCGGCCGCGATACCGGCGCCGAGAATGAGCAGGATCGGGCCAAAGGTCAGGAAGGCGGACAGGATGATCGCCAGCATGTCCCCTTTTTCCAGCTCAAGCTTCTCCTCTGTATGGAATTCCTGCGCCTTGCGCTCCGCGTCAGCCAGCTCCTCTTCCGGGGAAAGTGTTTCCGGAACTTCCCGGTTCCCGGCGTTCACACTGTCCAGATAGCGCCGGTTCTTTTCCCGCATGATTTCCAGCCCGCGGTCGATCTTATGGCGAAACAGCACCTTACATCTCCGCTTCTTCCAGCATGTGGTGGCAGGCGACAAAATGGTTCGGCCGTACCTCTTTCAGCTGGGGAATGATCTGTTTGCATTCTTCGGTGCAGTACTTGCATCTCGTATGGAACTTGCAGCCTTTCGGAGGATTGACCGGACTTGGGATATCCCCCTCCAGAATCACCAGATCACGGTTGGCGTCCGGGTTCGTCGTAGGAATGGCGTTCAGCAGCGCTTCGGTATAGGGATGCATCGGATGATCGAACAGTTCCTGTGAATCGGCAAGTTCCACGATGTTTCCCAGATACATGACACCGATACGGTCCGAGATATACTTGACGACCGAGAGGTCATGGGTGATGAAGAGATAGGTATAGTTCTTCATCTCCTTCAGATCCTGCAGGAGGTTGATGATCTGGCTCTGGATGGAAACGTCCAGGGCGGACACCGCTTCGTCGCAGACAACGAATTTCGGCTCGGTGGAAAGCGCACGCGCGATCCCGATCCTCTGGCGCTGACCGCCGGAGAACTGATGCGGGTAGCGGTGGATGAAATACGGTGCAAGACCGCAGCTTTCCATGACCTCCAGGATCTTATCCTGTTTTCTGGGACTGCGTTTGGTGAAGTAGTTATGGGCGACCATTCCTTCACTGATGATCTGTCCTACCGTGAAGCGGGGATTCAGCGAGGAATAGGGGTCCTGGAAAATCAGCTGCAGGTCGCTTCTCAGATGGCGCATCTCATTGTAGGAGAGCCGCGCCAAGTCGATCCCGTCGTCGCGGAAAGCTTCCAGACGCTGAAACTCCTCATCGCCGGCATGCGCAGCGCGCAGCTCGTCCAGTCTGGCGTGAGCGGCATCCAGTCTGGCCTTATACTCTTCCAGTTCGCTGTTGAGCGTCTTCAGCTTATCTTCAGCCGCCTTCAGCTGCCGGTCACGGTTCTTCCCGTTTTCCTTGAGATACTTTTCGTCCTCCAGCTTTGACTCGGCCGGGATCTGTGCGTTGACCAGCCTGCTGTATTTCACGGAGAGATCATAGATCTCCGTAAGCACGGCTTTTGCCTCGGAGCAATCGGGAAGAGCATAAAAACCGCCGAATATGTTGGTGATATTCAGGAATGCCGCATCCGCGTCATGCTGCGCCTGCAGCATCTCCTCGTGGCGCTGTGCCCGCTGCTCATCGGAGGCTTTTTCAAATGCGGCCTCCGCGGAAGCCTTCTTTTCTTCCAGGCGTTTCACCTCGGCACGAAGCTTGTCGAAGTTCCGGATCGTATCCCTCACATATTTCGGCGCCACTTCATCCAGTGAGCGGCCGTAATACATGCTGCGTCCATCGGTCTGCTTATAGAGTTCGAGGATCGTACGTCCGAAGGTCGACTTTCCGCAGCCGGATTCACCGACCAGGCCGAGTGTCTCTCCTTCATAGATGTTGATGTCGATGCCGTCGTTGGCCTTGACATACATTCCCTTCTGTTTCAGAGGAAAGTACTGCTTCAGATTTGTGACCTTTAAAAGAACTTTTTTCTCTTCAGCCATGTTTCCGTTCCTCCTTGTTGGGATAGAAGCACCGGATCTCCTGATCGTCCGTGATCTTTGTCATAGGAGGCTCTTCTTCTCTGCACCGGTCTGTGGCATATTTGCACCGGGGAGCAAACTTGCAGCCCTTCGGAAGATCCAGCGGATGCGGGACCGCGCCGGGAATGGCTTCGAGTCTTTCATTCGCCGGAGTATCCAGTCTCGGGATGGAAACAAGCAGGCCTTCTGTATAGGGATGGGAGTATTCAGATTTCGGATCGAAGATCACCCGGCAGGGAACGCGTTCCACTACCTGGCCGCAGTACATGACAGCAACATAGTCTGCCATCTGATTGATAACGCCCAGGTCATGCGTAATGAACAGAATACTGGTCCCGCGTTCGCGCTTCAGATCATTCATAAGGCGAAGGATCTGCGCCTGGATCGTCACATCCAGAGCCGTGGTAGGCTCGTCTGCGATCAGCAGTTTCGGCTGACAGGCAAGCGCCATGGCTATCATGACACGCTGCCGCATACCGCCGGAGAGCTGGTGCGGATACTGTTTGGCCACGATCTGCGGATTCGGGATCTTGACCGAAGCGAGGATCTCTACAGACTTTTCCGCAGCCTGTTTCTTATTCATTCCCTGGTGGACAATGAACACTTCCGAGAGCTGTTTTTCGATCGTGAACACCGGATTGAGACTGGTCATCGGTTCCTGGAATATTACAGAGATCTCGTTTCCGCGGATCTTATAGATATCCTCTTTGGAAACTTTCGTGAGATCCCGGCCGTTGAACCAGATCTCTCCGCTGTCGATATAGCCGTTTCCGTCCAGAAGGCGGAGGATACTCATCGCCGAAACGCTTTTCCCGGAGCCCGATTCACCCACGATGCCAAGAGTCTCCCCTTCCTTTACGGAATAGGAAGCATCGTTGACCGCCTTGACGATACCGCGTTTGGTGGTGAAATAGGTATGGAGGTTTTTGACCTCAAGAAGATTTGTCTTTTCCATCATCATCTCTCCTTATCTTCCGTTGGCTTTCGGATCGAGCGCATCACGCAGGCCGTCGCCGATAAGGTTGATGCAGATACAGGTGATTCCGAAAATAGCACCGACAAACACCCAGTTCCACCAGTAGCTCTGAATAATCAGACTGTTGTTTGCGCCGGTAAGCATATTGCCCCAGGTCGGTGTCGGCAGAGGAACGCCGAAACCGAGGTAGGAAAGCGTGGACTCGGTGAGCATGGAAGTACCGAACGCGAGTGTGATGGTGACCAGGCAGACAGACATGACGTTCGGGATGATCTGGGAGAAAATGATCTTTCCTTCCTTGACGCCGAGGGTCTTCGCCGCCACAACATACTCCATCTCGCGCTGGGCAAACATCTGGGCGCGTACCAGCCGGCAGATGCCCGGCCAGGAAAGGATACCCAGGATGACCATGATGATGTACATTCTCTGTTCAATGGTAACTCTCGTGCCGAGAACAGCCGAGAGGATCATGCAGAACGGGATGAACGGCATGGAAGAGATGACCTCCGCCAGACGCATGATCACCATGTCGACTACCCCGCCGAAGTATCCTGCGATGCCTCCGAGGATAACGCCGATGATGGTTTCGATGATCACCGCGACCGCGCCGATCGTCATCGTCATCTTACCGCCGTTGACAAGACGTGCAAACACATCCCGTCCGAGCGTGTCCGTGCCGAGGATGAAGCCCTTGAGTCCCCAGTTGTGCAGGTGTCCGTCTTCATCGACCGCATAGTTTTGGAAGGATCCGGAATGGATCTTCACGATATGAGCATTCTGAGCTTCTTCCGGTACATCGCACTGGTTATAGCGATTGCTTCCCCAGGCAACGATCTCGCCGTTCTCCAGCCGGGCGCAGTAGTGATAACGCCCGCCCTCAATCTCGACCGCTGGAGCACTGAATGCTGGCACCAGGTTTTCGCCCTTGGTGGTCGCGCCCCAGACGATGACGCTGCCGTCTTCCATCAGAGCCGCCACACTGTTCGTGCTTCCCGCGATGGAAATCACGCCGCTCTGCGCAGCTTCAGGAACCTTCTGGACCGTTGACGAGGACGTGTATGCCGGGTTGACCACGGAGCCGTCATCCAGCAGGACCATGAATGCGTTCATGGTCAGTGCCACCTGCTTCACATGCTTCTGGACCTGGGTGCGGACATCCAGATCAACGAAATTCGTGTTGCCCCAGAGAAACAGCTGACCGTCCGCCGTGAGTGCCGCAGAGAACTGGTTGGACGCCTGGATATCGATGATCTCCATCCTGTGGCGCTTGTTGTTGGTCTGCAGTTCAAACGGCAGATCCAGCTGTCCGAGACGTTTGTTTCCCCAGCAGTAGATCGTTCCTTCCTCATCGAGAGCAACAGCATGGTCGGAACCGGCTGCCACACGCACGACATGCGCGGCCTGCACTTCTTCCGGGACATCCTTGAGATCGATGATCTTGGTAACTTTGCTCTTCCCCCAGACATAGACCTTTCCGAGGGTATCCACACCGATGGAGTAGTTCGGACCGACGGAGATATCGACCACGCCGTTCTCTTCCAGTTCCTTCGGATATTTCATCATGTCATACCCCGGAGCCAGGCTGGTGAGCGTACTGTCCTGCTCGCCGAGATCAAGCGTGACAAAGCTTGGAGCGATAAAAACGAAAAGTGCAATAATGATAAACAGGATGAGCGCGACCACCGCGATCGGCTGGGAGAAATAGTTTTTCAGCACGACCCGGAACGGGCTCTGCAGCTGCTCCTCCGTATAGATGTCCAGTTCCTTGTTGGGGAAGAAGGCTCTGCGAATCCAGCGCCAGAGGAAGAATTCCTTCTTCTTGGAAGCATTCGTATTCTTTTCTTTACTCATCATTATGCCTCCTTTACTTATCGATCCGGACACGCGGGTCGACCAGCGTGTAACTCAGGTCCGTAAGCAGGACACCCACAAGGCTGACCAGTGTATAGAACATCTGCATTGCAAGAACGAGCTCATAGTCCGTGGTGTTCAGTCCGCTCCAGTACAGGCGTCCCGTACCGTTCAGCGAGAAGGTGTTCTCAATGACGAGTGATCCGCCTGTGAACACACTGATCATCCAGCCCATGATCGAGGTGGAAACCGGGAGCAGCGCGTTCCGCCAGGCGTGGCTGTAAATGACGACCTTTTCGCGAAGACCTTTGGCACGGGCCGTGCGGATATAGTCCTGCGAAAGCGTGTCCATCATGGCTGCGCGGACTGTTCTCGTCATACCGGCAAGACCTGCGAAAACGAGGACCAGCACCGGGAGAGCCAGATAGTACATTCGGTCGAGAAACTCCCTTGTACCGGTGTATGTAGAGCCCGGTGTCTTGGCGCCTCCCGTTGGAAACCATCGCAGGAGTACGGCGAATACATAGATGAACAGGATACTGATCAGGAAGATGGGAAGACTGTATCCCACAACGGTTGCCGCCTGGATGGCGCTGTCCCCCGCGGAACGGGCATGGACCGCGCAGTAGATGCCCAAAGGGATCGTAATGGCCAGCGTGAGGATCGTGGAAACAAAATTCAATATGATCGTGTTTTGCATCGGTGTTCCGATGATATCCACGACCGGCCGTTTGTAGCTGACCGAGTAACCGAAGTTGCCCTGCAGCAGGCCGCTGAACGTTCCGTCCACATCCCGCATGAAGCCCATCCATCGGGCATAGCGGATCAGCAGCGGCTGATCGAGGCCGAGTTGGCTGCGCAGTTCGAGATACTGCCTCGTCCACTCATCAGGCTTCAGTGTTTTCCGCAGCGGCTCCATCTGCACAAGGGCCGGATCGCTGGGAATGAGGTTGTAGATCGAATACATCATCAGCGAGACTACAAAGAACACAATGATGAGGTACAGGATCCTCTTCAGAAGATATTTTTTCAAACCATTATGACCTCCGTTCCTTTTTTTGACGATCTCTCACGATAGCATAAATCGCAAAAGCAGGAAAAGGAGTCCCGCGTGAGAGGCTGCTTTTTCCGCTTTTGCCATGTGCATTTTTGAGGCGACAAAGGGCCTCCTTTTGAAGGGAGGCCCTCCGCGTCAACAATTGATTAAGATGGTTCTCTCAGAGATTATGCAGCATAGTCTGCATAGAGGATGGCACGGGAGAATCCCCAGAAGGGGCCTTCCTGATAATCCACGATGCTGTTCGGGAACACAGAGACATAGATGTTTGCATAGAGAGGAACCTGCGGGAGCAGATCGTTGTAACGAACGACGAACTGCTGCCACATATCGAGATAGGTGTCATAGTCACCCGGCTCAACACCGTAGACCATCTCCATGGAGAGTCTGTCGAGCTCTTCATCATAGCAATGGGTGGTGTTGTATCCTTCAAGGATATAGTCCTCGTTGGTGGTGAACTCGAAGGAGAAGTCATAAGCGCCGGAGTTCCAGCCGGTCGCCAGGTTGAACATGTTGTAGGTCGGGACGGAGTAATCACCGCCGAGGCCGTAGGCATCCTGACGATACATGTAGTTGAGCAGCTCGGGGAAGCTCATGATGTTCTGCTTGAGCTCGATGCCAGCCTGCTTGGCAGCTTCGCCGTTGGCGAGCATGGTGGAGAGCAGGTCGGAAACGGAGTTGCCTTCGGAGGAAGCCCAGTTCAGGGTGGCGGACATGAGGAGCTTGCCGTCAACTTCAACGCAGAAGTCGCCGTAGTTCTCAGCCTCTTCCTTGGTCACTTCCTTATAGCGGACAAGGCCGGAGCCGTCCACATAATCGGTGCCGTCGGCATTGTAGACGAAGCCGATGCTCTTGAGGAGCTCAGCAGCGCCTTCGGGGTTGTAGTCATAGGTGTTCAGGTTGTTTGCAAGGAACTCCTTGGAGTCTTTGTACATGGTGAAGGCAGTGCAGTAAGGACCATGGACAACGCCGCCCCAGCCTGCGCAGAAGGTGTTTGCAAACTCGTTGCGGTCAAGGCACATGGCAACTGCCTGACGGAACTCTTTCCACTGGGCAGGGCCGAGGTCGCAGCCGAATGCGAAGTAGCCGTAGCCGGCGCGGTCATAGCGGCAGTAGTCGCTGTCGATCTCGCCGCCTTCGATCATGTCGATGAGGGCGTTGACCTGAGCACCGTCGGCGATGCCGGAGTAGAGTTCGATACCGCCGGTGGCGATGGTATCAAGGATGGTCTCGTCCTCAGCGCGGACGATGACGATCTTCTTGATGGCGGGTTTCTGTCCCTGGAAGTCGCCGCAGTAGTTCGGGTTGATCTCCAGAGTGACTTCGGTGGCTGCCTTGTCAAAATTCACAAGGTTGTAGGGGCCGGCCGTGACACGGTCGGAAGTGGCATACTGAGCAGCGGTGACATAGTCGGCAACGTTGTCCTTGGTGAACTCAAGGCCGTTGTCGTTGACGAGGTAGGCACCCTCGCCGTCATCGGCAACATGCCAGCCGGGGCCGAACCAGTAGTCAAGGTTGACTGCACGGGCGCCGAAGTTGGCAAGCTCATAGTAGTAAGGCAGGTAGTTGACACCGTCATAGCCGGTGGCGAGCATGCTGAAGGAGAAGGAGTAGTCACCCAGGAGACGGATGCCGGCCAGATAATTCACATCGCCGTTCTTGTAGTCCGGGCCGCCGGGGATCTGGTTGTAGGCTGCGGAAACAGTTCCCATTTCCTTGCCGGCAGGGCTGATGACGAAGAGCGTCCATGCGAGGAAGTTCTCGGCGGTGATGGGATCACCGTTGTTGAACACGAGGCCTTCGTTGATCTCAAAGGTGTAGGTGACGTTGCCGTCTTCATCCTCGGAGCGCTCGTAGCTTTTAACTACGCTCTCGTTGATGACATAGTCGCCGCCCTCGTTGGAGGTAACGGTAACGCAGTCATCGGTGAGGGTGATGACATCCTGGTCCGTGGCGTTGATGGAGCTGGTGAAAGCGCCATAGGCCCAGTCGCCGTTCGGCTCGGTGGAAGTACCGATGATGACGTCTTCCTTGACGGGCTTGGCCGGAGCCTCTTCCGCCTTCGGAGCATCTTCGGTTTTCGGAGCTTCTGCTGCAGGTGCTTCGGACTTCGGAGCATCAGTCGCAGGAGCTGCCGTGCTTCCGCATGCGCAAAGAGCAAAGATCATTGCGAGTGCGAGAAGCAGTGCGAGATACTTTTTCATTCTTTTTCCTCCTATTAATTATAATAGACAGATCTATCTGAACAGGGCCGGAGCCCTCGTTCACAAAAGGAAAGGCACAGCCCGCGCCGTGCACTCTTGCGGTATTCCCGGTATACGATTTAAAGCGCTTTCCGGAAAGATATAGGACATTATAGCATCACGAAAATGCTATTGCAAGAACAAACTGTTCAAACATTACGAAACACAGCGCTCATTTTTGTAAAAAACGGCAGAAACCTTTCTCCTGTTTCCGCCGTCCTGTTTCATATAGGTTCACCTATGCGAGCGGGCCGACGTTCCCGCAGACCGCAGCGAGGCGATGATCCCCCTTCATTTCCGATACCGCTGTTTCCGCTGTCTTCTGTGACTCGAACACGGCAAACACCGCAGAACCGGTCCCGGTCATGAGCGCCCCCATGGCGCCGCAGTCCATCAGCCGGCCTTTGATCTCCGCGACGGTCCGCATTCGGCGGTCGTCCACGTCTTCGAATACATTGTACATCCTGCGGCAGACCCCGGACAGGTCTCCGTTTTCCACCGCCTGGACCAGTCCCTGTGTGTCCGGGTGACAGCGTATCTTTTTCCCGTCCAGTTTCCGGAACAGTTCCGGGGTGGAAATGGAAAAATGCGGCATGATGATCCCGTACCAGCATTCCGGCATGGACGGCAGCCGGGTGAGGATCTCTCCCCGTCCCGAGGCCAGCATGGTCCCGCCCAAAGTGCAGAAAGCCACATCCGAGCCCACCTGTTCGGCCGCCCGGACCAGTCCTTCGCGATCCAGCGGCATCCCGTACAGCCGGTTGAGCGCGCGCAGGACCGCTCCTGCATCCGCTGATCCTCCGGCAAGACCTGCTCCTACAGGGATCTTTTTCCGGATGCTGATGCGCAGTCCTTCCTCTGCGATGCCGCTTTCCCGGAAGAACACGCCTGCCGCCCGGACGGCAAGGTTCCGTTCATCCCCCGGGATATACTCCAGATTTGTAGACGCACGGATCCCCTGCCCGTCGGTCCGCTCGATGCTGACCTCGTCCGTAAGGCTCACCGTCTGCATGATCATGACCATGTCATGATATCCGTCGGGGCGCTTCCCGAGCACATCCAGCGATATATTCAGTTTGGCACAGGCCTTTTCCCTTATCTCATCCAAACAGATAGACCCTCACTTCATACGGCCTCATCGTGAAGCCGTTCGCTACGATATAATTGTATTCATAATTCGTAAACACCGGTTCCGCTCTGTCCAGCCGCAGTTCCTCCGGCGCTTCGAAGCGCACCGTCTCTGATGTGAAGGAACATACGACCAGAAGCTTCTTTCCCTCGAATTCCCGCAGATACGCATAGATCTTGTCGCTGTCCGGACAGATCTCCCGGTAATCGCCATAGATCGCGACCGGTTCCTCCAGCTTGAAACGGACAAGCCTCCGGTAGAAGTTCAGCAGGGAATCCGGATCGTCATTCTGCGCCGCCACATTGATCTCCCGGTAATTCGGGTTTACAGGGAACCATGGCTCCGCTTCGGAGAAACCCGCGTTTCTCCCGCTGTCCCACTGGACCGGGGTCCGTGCATTGTCCCGGCTGGACTCATTGACCATTTTCATGACCCTTTTCTTCGGGAGAAACCGCATGGCCACTTTGGCGTTGTTGATCGTCTGAACATCCGCATAGGACTCCAGGTCCGGCATTTCGATATTCAGCATGCCGATCTCCTGGCCCTGATAGATAAAAGGCGTGCCCCGCTGCAGCATATACATGGCTGCCAGCATCTTTCCGCTCTCCACGGGGTAGTCTTCACTGCCGTAACGGCTGATGATGCGGGCGTGATCGTGGTTTTCGATATACAGCGCGTTCCACGCCTTGCCGTACAGCTTCTGCTGCCATTCGGAGAAGGCCCGCTTCATCTTTTTCAGATTGAACGGTCTCCGCAGCATATCCGTCATGAAGCAGTCGGCCTCCATATGATTGAAGGCGATCATCTCATCCAGCACGCGGTCCGGTCCGTCGCTGAGATACTTCAGTGCGGTGTCCGCACTTGTGAGGGGACTCTCCCCTACGACAAAACAGTCATAGCGGTCAAGCACGTCGTTCTTGAATTCCCGCAGATATTCGAGTGCTTCCGGCCGGTTGGAAAAATGCTTCATCCCGTTGGCCACGGGAAGTTTCGGATAGGAGTTGGGCAGTCCCGGCGTTTTCCCGATAAAGGTGATCACGTCCTCGCGGAATCCGTCCACGCCCATATCCAGCCAGAAGCGCATGATATCCTTGACCTCCTCCCGAACAGCAGGATTTGCCATGTTGAGATCCGGCTGCTTACGGGCAAACAGGTGGAGATAGAACTCCCCCAGGTCTTTATCATATTCCCAGGCTTCCCCCTCGAAAATGCTCATCCAGTTGTTCGGAGGCAGGATGCGCGATCCCTTCAGGATGCCCTTTCTCCAGATGTAATAATCGTGATACGGATTGTCCGCACTTTTCCGGCTTTCCCGAAACCACGGGTGTTCGTCAGACGTATGGTTGACCACAAGATCCATAAACACCCGCATCCCCCGCTGATGTGCCCCGTCCAGGACCTGTTTGAATACGTCCAGATTCCCGTAGTCCGGATGGATGTTCCTGTAGTCGGAGATATCATATCCGAAATCCGCGTTCGGGGACGGATAAATCGGAGAGAACCAGATCGCATTGACGTTCAGGCTGCGTATATAATCCAGCTTCGAGAGCACGCCCCATAAATCGCCGATCCCGTCTCCGTTTCCGTCGCAGAAGCTTCGGCACCAGATATGATAGACGGCCATTTCCTTATACCAGCTGTGTCCGTTCATTCCGTGGATCCCTCCTGTCCCGTCTTTCGCTCTCCGCTTTTTTCGGATATGATTCTACCACAGACCATCTGAAATCACAATCGCTCCTGCGGCAGCTTCTTCACCCGCTTTGTTGACTTTTGCAGTCTTTTATTGTAGTATTCACCTGCATTCAAGCCGATACAGTTTCCAAAATTCCCCGAAAACAGCAGCTGCTTCGTTTTCGGACAACCTTTCGGAAAGGATATGACATGAAAAAACGGTTTGCAGCCGGTATCCTTATTCTTCTGCTTTCCGTCCTTCTCTCCGTCTCCGCTTCTGCGGATTCCTGGCCCGCTTTCGGCAGTGCCCCGGCTGGTGTGAGTTACAACCAGCCTGTTACCGAAGCCGATGGAGCCTTGACCCTCGCGCTTTATGACGAGAATGGGGACGGCATGCCCGAAACGGCACTCCCCGCAGGGCTTCAGATCGAGGCAGAAGCAGAGCCATCCACGGGTCTCAACCGCTATTATCTCCGCGGCCTTCCCTCGGTCGCCGGTGATTATTCCTTCGTTCTTCTGGCGCAGTTCCCCAACGGGACTTCGGAGCTCCTGCACTGCACGCTCCGCATCGACCCCGCGATCCCCGCGGTCTCTTCCAGTCCTGACGTGGTGTGCGGCACCGAAGATGCCGCCACGGTCTCGGTGGCCGCTTCCGTTCCGGACGGGGGGGCTCTGAGTTATCAGTGGTACGTGAACACCATCCCTTCCGTTGACGGAGGGATGGCCGTAATCGGAGCGGTCACTCCGGTTTATACCGTTCCCGTGAACGAAGCCGGCGATTACTATTATTACTGCACGGTGGCCAACAATAACAACGGTGCGGTCGCCGCCGCCTCTTCTCCCGTGATCCATGTTCTTGTGCGCGGCGTCACGGCTATCGACGTTCTCTCCATGCCGGTGGTCACGCAATATCATGAAGGTGACGCGCTGAACATTCTCGGTCTGCAGATCCAGGCCACCTATTCCGACGGGACCACGGCTGTTGTGTCCGATCCTTCCGCACTGGGGATCTTTCCCCTTATGCTGAACACCGCCGGCGAACAGGATATCACGGTAAGCTATCACGGGAAGATCTGCAAGTTCCGCGTCCTTGTGGAGGCTTCGAAAGATCTGGTGGAAGTGGTCCATCTCCCCAACCGCACGACCTATGAGGTCGGCGATACCGTCGACATGACCGGACTGATTCTGAAGCTCACGCACAGGGGGGTCGAGACCCTGATCACGGATGGTTTCACCTGGTCGCCGCGGATCGTGACGGCGGAAGGCTCAAGGCCCATCACCGTTATCCTTTCCGACGGGAACTCCACCACCTTCAATGTTTCGGTATCCGCCGCAAAGAAGGACCAGAGCATCCGTATCGATACTCTTCCGGCCAAGATTGTCTACAAAGTCGGTGAATCGCTCGATACGACCGGCATGATCCTGAGCGTCGTCACGAACAAGGACTCCCGCACTGTGGATGCCGGCTATACCTGCACTCCGAGCCGCTTTACCGAAGCCACTGAAAGCCAGACCGTTACCGTCCGTTACGGCAGTTTCACCGCCGTCTTCACAGTTCGGGTCGAGGCCGAGGAAGCGGTCCAGCCGGCTCCTGTTCCGACCCCGAAGGTCACTGCCGCTCCCGTCTCTCCGTCCCAGACGACTGTTCCTGTGCGGGTCACCCCCTCCCCCGCGGAAAACGCCGGTGACCGCGCCCCCTTCCTGATCGTTTTCATCGCCGTCACCATCGCCCTCGCGGCTCTGGCAGGCGCCATCGTATACCTGTACATGCTCCGTCTCCGAAAACAGGCGAAGGACTCCCCGGAATCCGGGAAGAGCGAAACTGCAGACAATGCGGACATCCCGCCTGCGGAACCGGCGGAAAAAGATCCGGAGACGCCTGAGGAAGGGACAGATTCCGGGTCTGTGCACTACAGCAGCGTGGAACCGGAGAAAAAAGACTACTTTGAAGGTCTTTTTGACGATAAGGAACCAAAATGATCTTTTAACGGGATCCCATGCCTCTTCCGGTGCCTGCCCGTTTCCTGCGGGCAGGCACTTTTTCTTCTTTTCTTTTCGAAAAATTATTGACATCCGGTCCGGGCATATGCTATTATCTTTTGGCTAACGGGTAGAATCCCGCCGGCGATCAGCAAGAAAGCCTGCAGGTGTAGTTCAATGGTAGAACACCAGCCTTCCAAGCTGGATACGTGGGTTCGATTCCCATCACCTGCTCCAACCTTCCCTTGCAAGGCAGATATGCGCCAATAGCTCAGCAGGATAGAGCAACTGCCTTCTAAGCAGTAGGTCAGGGGTTCGAATCCCTTTTGGCGTGCCAAGCGTTATGCCAGGAGGATTCCGTTTCGAATTCCTCTTGGCATACGAAAAACCTCAGCGGTTCATAATGGTGGGATTAGCTCAGTTGGTAGAGCACCGGATTGTGGTTCCGGGTGTCGTGGGTTCGAGCCCCATATCCCACCCCACTTTTTTCCGTTGAGGCATCTGCCGGATCCTATATTGGGATGTAGTGTAATGGTAACACACCGGACTTTGACTCCGATA